>NZ_JBIVMZ010000014.1:0-241061 GCF_044753355.1 Streptomyces sp. NPDC088400
CTGGGGCCGGAAGTATCCCGCGATCGTGAAACTGTGGGAGAACGCCTGGGAGGAGTTCACCCCGTTCCTGCGGTTCGACACCGAGATCCGCCGCATCGTCTGCACGACGAACGCGATCGAGTCGGTGAATGCCCGTATCCGCCGGGCGGTCAAGGCCCGCGGACACTTCCCCAACGAGCAGGCCGCCCTGAAGTGCGTCTACATGGCGATCATGTCCCTCGACCCCACCGGCAAGGGCCAGGCCCGCTGGACCATGCGCTGGAAGACCGCACTGAACGCCTTCGACATCACCTTCGACGGCCGCCTCTCCGCAGCCCGTCAGTAACTCCAACAACCCCAGTTACACCGCTCGTTTGACAGACCCCCGTTCGCGAGTGCCGGCCGGTGTGTGGCGTGCGCGGGGAACTGCCATCCCGTCCACCGACGCCCCAGGCAGAGCCGAGCAGACGCGGCCCATGGCGTCCAGGTCGTTCGTACAGTGGCGCGCTCCACCTGGACGCCATGAACCACGCCCGCTCCACGATGTGTGGGACGACGGCAGACGGGATGGCAGCCGGGGCGAGCGGTGCCGGTCCACGCTATACGCAGGCGCAACTCAATGTTGTGATCCAGTATTACGAGTTCTATCGACTGGCATTGCGAGCTTTATGAACTAGCATTACGAGTTCTATCGACTGGCATTGCGAGCTTTATGAACTAGCATTACGAGTTCTATCGACTGGCATTGCGAGTCGTGATTGGATTGCGAGTCGTGATTGATTGACTAGATTGGTAATGTGGCGGGGTTTCTGGCGCGCTCTGACCTGCGGGTTTGCACTTTCTGTGTGAGGTGCTCAGAATTAACCCACACGGCTGAAGAAGCTCCCCATAATGAGGGGAGAGGCCACCCGCGCGCCTCGACAACGAAGCGGGTGGCCTCAAGGTCCACAGCCCTTCGCAGGCAGGAACCGGTACCCACTATGAGACATCGACTCCGACAAATCCACCTAGCACCCTCGATCGATGGGTGCACCGTGGTACACCTTGTAGCACTTCTGACCGGAGCAGCGCTGATCGGTACCGGGCGAGCCACGGTGTTTGAGGCGACCGGATACGTGACACCCTTCCTGCTCCTTCAGGAACAGTGGGCAGCTCTCCGGGGTGCTCGCGATCCGCTGTACAGCCGCGAAGTACAGCAACCGCAGGGACCAACGGCAACCGATCCCACCCCTACGCCCACGAGTGACCTGGCGTGCAGACCTCGGCGACCGTTCCGCCCGTAGTTCGCATCGAGGGGGTCAGGGGTTCAAATCCCCTCAGGTCCACAACGCAGCAAGGCTCTCAGCGAGTTGGCTCGCAGAGGGTTCACGAAATCCCGTCCGATCGGAATGATCGGGCGGGATTTCGTCGTTTCTAGGCCGACCGGGGGCGGGTGACGGCGCGGGGGAGAGCGTTGCGGGTGCGGTGCTGGAAAGCGGCGAGGCTGACCAGAGCGGCGGAAATGAACCAGAGCATCTGGATGCCGAGGTGGCCGGCCAGGACAGTGGTGGAGAATCCGGCGGCGCTGCTGGCCTGCATGGCGCCGTAGGAAGGCAGAAGGCTTACTACGGGGCTGTTGGAGCCGGAGCTGGCGATGGGGTTCTGGAGGGCGAGGTCGATGACGGAGATCATGACGATGGTGAACATGCCCTCGACCTCTTTCCGCAGCAGCGAGCCGAGAGCGACGCCGAGGGCGCCGTAGGTCATCGCGGCGCAGAAGAGCGCTGCGGCGAGGAGGAGCGGCTGGCGGGGCGTCCACAGGAGACGGCTGACGGCAGTGGCGTAGGCGGCGACGGCTCCCGAGGCGAGGGTGAGCGCGGTGATCTTGGCGAGGAGCAGGTGGGTACGGGGGTAGCCGGCCAGCGCCAGACGACGGTCGAACGTACCGCCGGAGAAGGCGGAGGCGAACATCATGAAGCCGATGATGAGAGTGACGGCGTTGAGGGCGCCGGTGATCTCGGTCAGCTCGTTGCCGTGCGGGTTCAGGGTGTCCCCGGTGGCGCGCAGCTGGAACCGGATCCTCTGGTCGGGTATCGCCGCGTAGGCCAGTGCGGTCCACAGCGGGATGAAGCCGACGACGAGGGCCATGGCGAACCGGTTGCGCAGGTGCTCGGTCAGCGCGTACCGCGTGGCCGTGACGAAGAGCCGCGCATGGCGGTGACCTGTCATGCGGCTGCTACCTCCTGTGCGGGGTGGAGCAAGCCGCCTTCCAGGCGCCACAGTTCGTCCAGCCGCTCGGTGTCGTACGCGAGGTGGGAGACGACCAGGACGGAGCGGCCTTGCCGGCGCAGCAGTGCGGCCAGGTCCCAGAAGCGTTGGTACGTCTCCCAGTCGAAGCCTTGGTAGGGCTCGTCCAGCAGCAGCACCTGGGGGTCGTGCATCAGGGCCAGAGTGAGGTTGAGTTTCTGGCGGGTGCCTCCGCTGAGTGTTCCGGCGCGCTGCTGGTCGTACTCGCGGAAGTGCAGCTGATCCATGGCCTCCTCGGCGCGGTGGAGATCCGGGAGGTCGTACGCGGTCTGGAAGAACTCCAGGTGCTGGCGCACGGTGAGGGCGTCGTTGAGGACGGCGGCCTGTGGGCAGTAGCCGAACCTGCCGTGGTGGCGGACACCGCCGCGGTCCGCCCGCAGCTCACCGGAGAGAATCTTCAGCAAGGTGGTCTTGCCGGCCCCGTTCTCCCCGACGATCCCGGCCAGTACGCCCTCACGCAGCCGCAGGTCCACCCCGCGCAGGACCGGACGGTGACGACGGTAGGCGTGATGCACGCCGTTGACTTCCACTCCCGTACCCCCCATTCGAAACGATGTAAGTACTTACGGACTGGATGCTCAACAGTCCATCGCGCTGCGAGGACACGGCTTCGGCAGGAGCCGACGCGGCAAAACACCCGATGCGGTGAGACCCGGGGCATGCGGGAGGAGCCGGGCCGCAGGCCGCCCTAGGTTGCAGCGGTGACCCATGAGACCCCCTCGGCGACAGCGCCGTCGCCGCAACTGCCCACGCCCCGCGGCGAGTCAGCCGCCGAGCACTTCGGCACCCCTCACCCCCAGGCAGGTTCGGAAGCCTGGTGCCTCAACGGCCGCCTGCGCGCCGAGAACGGGACGGAGCACGTCTGGGTGCTGTGCGTCTTCCGGCACGAGAACCCGCACGACCCGGACATGCCCGGCTACGGGCTGCTGTTCACCCACACCGGTCCGGAAGGGGTTTCCAGCGGTACCTGGATCACTCCCGCTCTGTTGCAGGCCCTGAGCACCTCCTTCTGCGGGGACGAGGCGATGGATCCCAGGGTCCGTACCGCTCTCGCGGACGTGCTCGCCGAAGGCGTGCCCCTTCCGGACCGGCCGCTGGAGGGCGAGGTGACCGCGGGCACGGAATCGCTGGACCTCGTCCTGGGTGACCGGGCCGTACTGCGCCGGGAGAACGACGGCAGCTTCACGCTGACCGTCCGCAGCGAGGTGGAGCTGGAGCTGCGCCTGATCCCGGAGAGGCCGACGGTGCCGCAGTACGACGCCCGCGGCCACTTCCCGGGGCGACTGCCCGACGGCAGCGACGCGTTCACCTCAGTCTTCATCCCCCGGCTGCACGCCCGGGGCCGGCTCCGCCTGCGGGACGGCGCTCACCAGCGGGTGGAAGGCACCTCCTGGTTCGAGCACGACTGGGGCGGACACCTGTACTTCACCAACCGGGCGCGGGGCACCACCGACCACACCTGGCAGTGGACGGGCATGCGACTCGACAACGGGTGGGACATCACCGCCATCAGGGCCGAGCACACCGACCCGGTCACCGAGGAACGCGTCCCCGTCCTCACCCGGGCGACCGCCGTCCGCCCGGACGGCACCGTCAGCTACCACGACGACCTCACGTGGCAGGTCACCCGGGACTGGACCTCCCTCGCCACCCTGGAGACCTACCCCACCACGGTGAAGGTGAGCGTCCCGAGCCTCGGCCTGGACGTCGACGTCACCGGGCGCATCGCCGGCTCCGAGAACCGCACCATCATGGCGGGCCGGTCCCTCTGGGAAGCCGATTCCTCCGTGTGCGGCACGATGACCGGGACGCCGGTGCCGACCGGGACATCGGTGCCGACCGGGACCGGGGTGCCGACGGACACACCGGGATCGACCGGCGCACCGGTGTCCGGAACCGCCTTTCTGGAGAGCGTGCCGAGCTCCACGGTCGGCGACGTGGAACGCTACATGCGCCGCATCTCCCGGATCTCGCTCACCGAAGCCGCCACCGTCTACCCCGCGGGAGCGGAGACGGACGCCACCGCCCTCCACCTGCTCACCGGCGCCGACACCAGTCCCGCCTTCGACGGTGACACCCTCGACCGCCTCCACCAGTCCCTCATCGCCCCGCTGCGCCACATCCTGGACAACCCCGGCCGTTCCTGGCGCCCCTACATCAGCGCCTCTGTCTTCTGCCTCCTCGGCGTCGACCCCGAGCCCTACCGGCCGCTGACCGCCATCTCCGAACTCCTGCACACGGCCTCCGTCGTCATCGACGACATCGAGGACGCCTCCCTGCTGCGCCGTGGACGCCCCGCCGTCCACGCCCTCTTCGGCACCCCGACCACCATCAACGCCGGCACCCTCACCTACCTCACCTTCGATCCGCTCCTGGACCTCATCCCGCAGCACGACGCCGCCACCATGCTGCGCGTCCACCGCCTGTGCTTACGGGCCCTGCGCACCGGGCACGCGGGCCAGGCCCTCGACCTGACCGGCCCCCGTAACGCCTTCGAACACGCGGTGGCCACCGGCGACCACCACGATCTCCTCGATCAGGTCCGCACGGCTCTTCGGCTGAAGACCGGCGTTCCCGTCCGGTGCATGGCCGAGGCCGCCGCGGTGCTGGCCGGCGCCACGGAAGAACAGATCGGTGCTGTGGGCCGGTACTTCGAAGCCGTCGGCACCAGCTACCAGATCAGTGACGACGTCGCCAATCTTGACGGCGTCACCAGCGCTGCGGACCGAGCACAGGGTCGTACCTCCAAGACGCCCGCCGAAGACCTCATCAACAGCCGCATCACCTACCCTGTCGCCCACGCCACCGGCCTCCTCGACCCGGCCGACCGCCACCGCCTGCGCGACAGCCTCTACCAGGGCACCCCCGACGGCGCCGCACACGCCGCCGACCTCCTCACCCGCAGCGGCGCCCTGCACGCATCCCTGCACGACAGCCGGACGCTCGTCGACCAGGCATGGGCCCCCCTCCAGGAACTCCTCCCGCCCAGCCAGCACAAAGCCACCATCCGAGCCTTGGGCTGGTACGCGGCCCAGCGGCAGACCGACCCCGCCACCGACCCCGCCACGGAACCAGCACCGGTGGCCCGCTCGTAGCGCCCCGGCCGGGAGTGGTCAGGCGAGCGCGGCAATCACTCCGACACGCCCTGGCACTCCCCGGGTTCGACGGTGACCTCGCGACCGTACTCCGGCAGGACGGTGCTCGAACCATCCGCTCCCGGCACCGCGAAGCCGCCGGATCGCGAGGACGTCACGACGAGGCAGAACGGGTACTCGCCCTGGACAGTGGCCAGTTGAAAGCTGTCCTCGCCCGAGGGCATCACTTCGATTTCCCAGAAGGGGCCGATCCCTTCGGCCGCATCGTGCACCTCCTCCTCGATGGCGAACCGAGTCAACTTGCGGTCTGCGGACGACCCCTCTCCCAGGGCCGATGCCGTCGCCACCGCGACCGATCGCACCTCGCCGAGATCCCAGGAGGATTCGTCCGCGAAGTCCATGGCCCGGCACCCCGAGAAAGCGAGGAATCCGGCAAAGACCAACGTCATGACACGACTGACCCCGAGAACCGTGTCCGAGGGCTCGTTGGCCGCCGAGCCATCGTGGCGCCAGGACGTGACCCGCCGGTGGAGGCGGCGTTGATCGGCAAGGCTGAAGGCGGTCATGAGGGCCGCGCAGACGAAGAGGGTGACGATGACACCGGTCATGTCAGGGCCGCCCGACGCACGTCACACACTGGGGATACCTCCGGCGTCGGGGCAGCCCATCGCGAGGGCATACTGCCGCGAAAGATCCTGGAGGACCCTGACGTTCGCCTCCTTGGGGCTCTTCTCGCGCGGCCGGGACCCGTAGAGGAGTCGCGCGTGGACGATCGGCTTTCCGACCCCCGGTACCTCGCAGGCGAACCACAGGTCGGCACTGCCGGAGTCGCCATATGCCCGTAGCCCGACCGGAAGGCGTGCCAGTGCGACTCCCTCGGGTTCAGGCAGCGGAAGCCTCTCAACCTCTTCGAACGATACGTTCATCCGTGACGGACTCTCGTCGGGGTCGGCCACATCCGGCTCGATCACACAATCGGGCAGATCGCCCCCACCTCGCCGGTCGGGATCGTGCAGGCGATCCTTCAGCGCCTTCGCCCCTTCCTCGTAGAAGCGATACTCGAATCGCTTTGTCTCCGAGACCTGCTCCAACGCCCGCGCAGCCTTGGGCGACAAGCCGTCGCACACCTCCGTCGCCGGCACCGTCTTTTTGGCCGCCTCTTCCTTCTCGCCGCCGCCACATGCCGCGAGCGTCAGCCCGAGCAGAAGTCCACCCGCGAGCGCCGAGCCGCGGCGCCTTCGCGCTTGCCACCTCATTATTTGTCCCTTCGGATCCGGGGTGGCCCCGTGATCGCACTGTCGCGATCGCTGTGTTGCTCTCCGCGCCGTTGTGGGTCTTCCACGCGTTCAAGGCTGTTGGCCGCGATGTCAGCGCCGTCGGCTGTGAGTTGGTCGAGCCGCATACGCGTCTCCTACCGCTCCGCCGCAGAGCGTCACCGTATCCGCACCCTCGGACCCACCCGTGAACGGCCCATCACGGATGGGATCCCGTCCGATCGGTGAATCGGACGGGATCCCATCCGTGGTGCACGGGGAGAGTGACACCGTCGGCCTTGCGGCTGAGGCTTACGGCTGCTGCGCGGCGTACGCGCACGGCATGGAGCGGACCCTGTTGTCGAAGTTCGACGGGACCAGGACCGGGGCGTCCGTCGTGCGCAGGTCGGGGACCCGGGTCAGGAGTTCGCGGAACAGGGCCTTCATCTCCTGCTTGGCCAGATACGTGCCCAGGCAGTAGTGCGGGCCGCCGCCGCCGTAGCCGACGTGGGGGTTCGGGGTGCGGGTGATGTCGAAGGCGTCCGGGGCGGGGAAGACGGTCTCGTCGCGGTTGGCCGAGGCGTAGAACAGCACGACCTTGTCCCCCTGGCGGAAATCATGGCCGTTCATGCGGTGATCCTGGGTGACCGTACGGCGGAACTGGATGATCGGCGTCGAGTGGCGCACGATCTCCTCCACCGCCCCGTCCTCGTACGTGTCGAAGTCGCCCAGCAGCAGGGCGCGTTGCTCGGGGTGTCGGGTCAGCAGGTCCAGGCCGTGGGCGATCGCGTTCCGGGTGGTCTCCACGCCGGCGACCATCAGCAGGGAGAAGAACGCGCCCAGTTGGCGCCCGGTCAGCGCCTCGCCGTCGATGTCGGCGGTGACCAGGGCCGAGATGAGGTCGTCCGTGGGGTTCTTGCGGCGCTCGTGGCCGAGGTCCGCAATCATGCCCTGCATCCTGGCCAGCGCGCGCAGCCCCTTGCCCGGCACCCGGAGGCGGCTGCGGCCCGTACGGGAGACGCCGATGTCGCCCGAGGCGCGGTTCACCTGGGCGAGGATCGCTGGGCGTTCCCCGTCCGGGATTCCCATCAGGTTGCAGATGACCTCGAACGGCATCCGGGAAGCCGCTGCCGTGACGAAGTCGTCCGGCCGCAGCGCGAGTACGTCGTCCACGATGCGGGTCGCCACGGCCTCGATGTCCGCCTCCGTGCGGCTGAGGATCCGTGGGGTGAAGGCACGCGAGACGATCCGGCGCAGCTGTGTGTGGTGCGGAGCGTCCAGGTTGACCATGGAGTCACCGAACAGGGCACGCACCCAGCGCGCCGGCTCCGGCGTCGTGGCGCCCGGCGCGCTCGCGAACACTTGAGGATTACGGCTCGCCTCGACCACGTCGGCGTGTGTGACGAGGGCGTGGAATCCCCGCTCCGGTCGCCACCGGCTTTTCGGGCGCTCGACGAAGTACTGGGGTTCGCCCAGCCGGCGGAGCAGAGCGAATGCTTGTACGCGTTCCGAATGCGGAAGTTGCCAGAATGACGGATCCGCGAGATCCGGTCTCTCCGGGTGTTCTCTTTCGGCCGGGGACGGGGGCGGTTGAACCAGGGCTGTCATCTCGATTCCTTCCGTGGATGCGCGAGAATGGCGCGGGAGAAAGGCGTGATCAAGGAGCTTCGCATGGAACAGGCGTCCGCAACGTGCGGCTGGCCAGGTGCGTATGACTGGTAGTGGCACTGGGGAGCGAAAGGCATGGACCGGCGCGGATACGGAGAGATGCGGCTGGCCTGAAGTAGCCATGGCATTCCCCCACTTGGGTGACACCGGCTCACGGATATTCCCCACAGGCCACTACTGTCCCGATGTATGACCTCTACCAACACCGCTTCAAACAGCGTTCAGCACGCGCCCCGGCTGGGCACCCTCTCGGTGATTGCCTGGACCACCGATCTCTCCGAGACCGAACGCAATACGCCTTTTCTGCTCGCCTATTCGCTCGGCGACGGCCGGGACGGGCCGGAGGCCGGTGAGGAGACCATGCGTACGGTTCTTCAGGAGGTCGGGCTGATTCCCGGCGGCGATCTCGTCGATGTCTCGCTGACGACCAATGTGCCGATCAAACTGCTGGTGCAGGCCGGGCGGGCCGTACTGACGATGCCGTATCTGAACGCGCAGTGCCCGGTGCCTCCGGAGTGGGAGCGGGACGCGCTGGACAGCGGAAAGGTCTATTTCATCGTCGCCACCCGCCCGTGGGCCGAGGCGACGCCCGGAAAGCCGGTCAGCGAGGAGCAGTTGCGCGGATTCGCCGGAGACCTGGAGATGCTCTCCAGCGCCGCGCACTGTCTGCTGCCGGTCAGCGGCCTGCGCAGCTGAGTCGAAGAACCGGAGGCGGTGGAGCGGACGTCATGGCAACGGCATTGGACGAGAACACATCGGCCGGCGAAGAGACGGACAGCACCCGTGATGCGGTCGGCGGCGGGCGGGCGTTCGCGCTGCTGCTGGTGGTCACGGGTGCGGCCGGGCTGCTGGCAGCGTGGGTGATCACTCTTGACAAGTTCAAGCTGCTGGAGGATCCGGGTTTCACTCCGGGGTGCAGTCTGAATCCGGTGGTGTCCTGCGGGAACATCATGAAGAGTGAGCAGGCGTCGGTGTTCGGTTTCCCGAATCCGATGCTGGGGCTGGCGGCGTACGCGGTGGTCGTCGGTGTCGGTATGGGGCTGCTGGCGGGGGCGCGTTACCGGCGGTGGTTCTGGCTGGGGCTGAACGCGGGCATGTTGTTCGGTGTCGGGTTCTGCGCCTGGCTCCAGTACCAGTCGCTGTACAACATCAACTCGCTGTGTCTGTGGTGCTGTCTGGCCTGGGTCGGCACGATCCTGATGTTCTGGTACGTCACCTCGCACAACGTCCGCCAGGGCATGCTGCCCGCGCCGGGTTGGCTGCGCGGTTTCCTGGACGAGTTCACCTGGGTGCTTCCGGTGCTGCACATCGGGATCATCGGGATGCTGATCCTGACCCGCTGGTGGGACTTCTGGACCAGCTGACCGGAGCAGCTGACCCGGAGCGACCGTAGCGATGACAGAGCGGCTGTACGGAGCCCCAACTCCGTACAGCCGCCAAGTCCGTCCCGTGTACAACTCCGTCCCGTGTACGACGACTTCCGCGGCCACCGTCGTCGCCGCGGCCACCGTCGTCGTACGACCAGGGCCGACCTCGTCGCACACGACCCAGCGGGGGAGCGCTCTTAACGGGAGAGCACCTTGTCGAGCGAGAGCCCGCCGAGCAGGCCGCCCTTGCCGGTCCCCTTGTTGCTCTTACCGATCTTGCTGCTCTTGCCCTTGCCGGCCTTACCTGCCTTGCCGGTCTTCTGCTTGCCGCTGGCTTTCTTGACGCCCTTGGTGTTCTTGGTGTCCTTCTTCTTGTTCAGCCCGTCCGTGACACCCTTCACCGCGTTGAGGACGGAGCCGGGGTTCTCGGTGTCCAGGGCGTTGGTGTTCAGCGGCTTGGGGTCGCGCAGCCCCTGGCTGGCCACGGTGTCGAGGCCGTTGTTCAGGTTCAGGCCTTCGCCGGCGGCGAAGGCGGGGCTCGCGGCACCCAGAGCCATCACGGAACCGGCGATGATCGCGGCGACCTTCATGGGCTTCATTGTTGAATCCTTCTTTCAGCGATGTCTGTTGCGAGACAACTCTCGTTTCGCACAGGCCTCTTGGAGGTTCCCTTTGTGCGGCCTCGTCATCAGTAACGATTCCCGGGCATGGCGGAAACTCCGGACAGAGGGAATTCTGGGCCGGCCACCCGAAGGAAGGGGACTCACCTTCTCCTCGTGTCCAACACGCCTCCGCGTCGTTGGCGCACGCGAGTTGGCGTACGAGCGGCCGGCTGCCGGGAGGCAGGGGAAGCCCGGGAGGTGCTCCGGGACACGACGGAAAAGCCGCCCCGCCCCGAAGGGAAGAGCGGCTCCGTCAAGGCGACGCCGACGACGACAGTGAATTGTCAGCCGTTGACGCAGGTGTTGCCGAAGGCCGGGTTCAGCAGACCGATGACGTCGATGGTGTTGCCGCACAGGTTGATCGGCACGTGGAGCGGGACCTGAATGATGTTGCCGGACAGGACACCCGGGGAACCGACGGCCGCGGCCTTCGCACCGGCGTCGGCGAAGGCTACGCCGGAGGCACCGGCGACAGCGGCGGCGGCCGCGGTGGAGAGAACAACGGCCTTGGCGATACGCGACATGGAGAAAGGCTCCTCGGATGTGAGTGGGGCGACGTGACGCCGGGCGTGTGTGCCCCGGCTTATGGATCAACGCCGAAAGCACCCATCGGTTGCGCCCCCGAATGAGTGACGCTGTGGGCGGTACCTGGCCGGAGGCCCTCCGGGCCCGGGAATTGGGGGCCCGCCATCCGTGTGCGCGACCGGGTATAGAAGTCATTTTGTAAGGTCAACGAGTTTCCGCGCGTCTGACGTGATTTTCAGTCCGGGCTCTGTAAAGGTCCCTTCTTGTTTCGGTCTCTCGATACGGAGATGCCGTAGGCGGATTTCGTTGGTCTCGCTGTGAGGTGCAGCGGCTGATGGTGACGTTCGAATCAGCCTTCGATTCCGCTTTCCTGTTTTCCACGAGTGGAAAGAGTTGCGCGTGCAGCCTCAACGGCGCCTTTCCGGGACCGGTTTCACGGTGCTCCATCTGGTTCAGCCAGTGGACGGCGGTGTGGCGCGGGTGGTCACGGACCTGGTCGCGGCACAGGTGGATTCCGGTGTCCGCTCCGTCGTCGCCTGCCCCGATCACGGGCCGCTCGCCGAGGCGGCGGCCCGCCGGGGGGCCGAGGTCCATGTCTGGCGGGCGACGCGCGACCCGGGGTTCGGTCTGTTCGACGAGGTCCGGGGGGTCGCCCGGCTTGTGGAGCTGATCCGCCCGGACCTGATTCACGCCCACAGCGCGAAGGCCGGTTTCGCCGGCCGGCTGGCGGTCCGGGGCCGGGTGCCGACCGTATTCCAGCCGCACGCCTGGTCGTTCGAGGCGGTCGGCGGAGTGACCGAGCTGCTCGCGCGGCAGTGGGAGCGGTGGGCCGCCCGGTGGACCGACCGCGTCATCTGCGTCAGCGAGGCCGAACGGCGTACCGGGGAGCGGGCCGGGATCGTCGCCCCTTGGTCCGTCGTCCACAACGGAGTCGACGTCGGGCACTTCACACCGACGGGGACTCTGCCGGGCGATGCCCCGCCGACCGATGCCCGGGCCGCCGATGTCCTGGCCGCCGGCTCCCCGGCCGCCGATCGCACGGCCCGGGACTCCCTGTCGGCCGAGATCCCGTCGGCCGGTGCCCTCGCCGCGCGTGCCTCTCTGCCGCTGCTCGCCGCGCTGGAGCCGGCCACCCCCGTGGTCGTGTGCGTCGGCCGGCTGTGCAGGCAGAAGGGGCAGGACATCCTGCTGCGCGCCTGGCAGCCGGTCGTACAGCAGCTGCCCCAGGCGCGGCTGGTGCTCGTCGGTGACGGGCCCGACGCCGACGAACTGCGCGGCACGGCGCCGCCGTCGGTGCTCTTCGCCGGAGCCGTACGGGACACCGGGCCCTGGTACCGGGCGGCCGATCTGGTTGTCCAGCCCTCCCGCTGGGAGGGCATGGCCGTGGCCCCGTTGGAGGCCATGGCGAGTGGCAGGCCCGTCGTCCTCAGCGATGTGGACGGCGCGCGCGAGAGCCTTCCGCCGGGCCGGGAGGCGTTCTGTCTCACCCCGCCCGAGGACCCGCCCGCGCTGGCGGCCGCCGTGAGCGCCCTGCTCCGCGACGGGCCGCTGCGCGAAGCCATCGGCCGCCAAGGCCATCAGCACGTACTCAGCACCTACGACGTGCGCCGAACCACACGTGCCGTCGCGGATGTGTACCGCGAGGTCGCCGCCGTGCCGCGCCCCGAACGCAGAGAGCCGATTCCCCAGTGACCACGGAAAGCACCAGCGTTCCCCCGCCGTCCGGGCATGCGCGAACGACAGACCAGCTCACGGGACGGTCCGCGGCACGAGTCGCGATCGCCTCGCCCCGTGCCGCCACCCCCGACCGCCTCACGAAGCCGCCCCGCCGCCCGGCGGGCGCCCCGCTGCGCTTCGGCCTGCCGCTGTTCGTGGCGGATGTGCTCGCGGTCCTCCTGTCCACCTTCGTCCTCGACGACGAGCAGCGTGACCCGGCTCTGGCCGTCGGGCTCGTGGCGTGTGTGACCGTACTGAACGCGATCGCCGGGCTGTACCGCCCCGGTGTCGTCCTGTCGGGACTCGACCAGCTTCCCGCGCTCGCCGCCCGTATCGCGGTGTCGTGGTGCGTGGTCGCGGCCGTTCTCGCCGCGCTCTTCCCGGCGCGCGTCCTCGGCTTCGCGGTGATGCTGGCCGGCGGTGCCACACAGCTTGCCGTGGCGGGCTGCTGCCGCTCGCTCATCCATACCTGGCGGCGCGCGGTGGTACGCAACCGGCTGCGGTCCGCGCTGGTCGTCGGTACGGGCCCGGCGGCGCGGCGGCTGACAGCGCTGCTCGTCCGGCATCCGGAGTACGGACTGCGACCCGTCGGGATCGTCGCCCCCGCCCACGAGGACGGGGTGTCCGGCGGGTGGAGCGGGGACGGCGGCGGGGAAGGGGAAGCGGGCGGGAGCCAGGGGGACGGGAGCCGGGACAGCGGCGGTACGGGCGTCCACGCCCTGCCGGTCCTCACCTCGGCCGCCGAGGTCCAGCGCGCCGTCATCCAGACCGGCGTCCAGGAAGTGCTGTTCATCGGGCCCGGTGGCATCGGCTCCGGGGCATTCGAAGCCGCGGGTCCCGACCGGGCGGGTATCACCTCGTCGGGGCTCGGACCGTCGGGCGTCGGTTCCGGCGGTGTCGCGACCGGGACTGTCGGTTCCGGTGGCGGAGGGACCGGTGGCGAGATGGACCGGGCGGCCCTCAGCTCGCTGTTCCACGAATACGGCTGCGCCATCTCGTTCATCGGATCCGGGCCGTGGGACACGACCGTCCCGCCGGGCGGCATGGCGCACCACCTGTGGGGGTTCACCTGGCACCGCGCCGCGCCCCCGGCCGTACGCCGTCGCCGGGGCGGTACGGCGGCCAAGCGGCTGCTGGACGTACTGATCACGGGTCCGATCCTGCTCGCCGCCTCCCCGGTCCTGCTGACCTGCGCCCTCACCGTCCGGCTCTGCGACGGCCCCGGTGTGCTGTTCCGTCAGGAACGCGTCGGCCAGAACGGGCGCTCCTTCACCCTGCTGAAGTTCCGCACCCTGCGGCCGGCCGACGACCACGAGTCGGCCACCCGCTGGAACATCGCCGACGACCTGCGGATGAGCCCGGTGGGCAACTTCCTGCGCCGTACGTCGCTGGACGAGCTGCCGCAGCTGTGGAACGTACTGCGCGGCGACATGAGCCTGGTCGGCCCCCGGCCGGAACGTCCCTTCTTCGTCGCCAACTTCAGCAAGACCCACCCCGGCTACGCCGCCCGGCACCGGATGCCCGTCGGCATCACCGGCCTGGCGCAGGTGCACGGGCTGCGCGGTGACACGTCCATCGAGGAACGCTCCCGGTTCGACAACCACTACATCGACCACTGGTCGCTGTGGCACGACGTATGCATCCTTCTGCGGACCGCCGTCTCCCTGGTCCGTCCGGCGGGCAGCTGATGGCCGCCGACGCCTCCGGTGCTCTGTTCCTGACCGGCCGTCAGCCGGGTACGGGCGGTACAGGCGGTACAGGCGGTACGGGCAGTGCGGGCAGTGCGGCTCGCGCGGCGCACGCGGCCCGTCCGGCCCTGCGGACGCGCGCCGTTCTGCGCCGGGTGGCGCCCTTGCTGCCCGCGATCGCCGTCGTCGCGCTGCTCGCCGTACCCGCGACGCCGTCCGGCGACGGCTCAGGCGGGTCGGGGAGCGTGGCGGACCTGGCGTCCGCGCTGCTCGTCCTGCACTGTCTCGTACGCGTACTGCGGGAGCGGGCCCGCCCGTTGACCCGTACCGCCGCGCTGGTGCTCGGACTGCCGGTGCTGGGCGTCACCGTCGCGGCGATCACCTCGCACGATCCGGCGTCCAGCCTGCCCGGGGTGGCGCGTTACCTCCAGATCTTCGTACTGGTGCCGACCGCGCTGCTGCTGCTCCTGCGCGACCGCGCGGACTTCCGGTTCGTCGCCGGGTCCGTGGTCGCCCTCGCGCTGGTGCAGGGTTCGGTCGGTGTCGTGCAGTATCTGACCGGTACCGGCGCCTCGTACATGGGCGAGAACATCCGCGCGGTCGGCACGTTCGGGCCCAGCGATGTGATGGGCATGGCCACGGTCGTCGCGTTCGGACTGATCATCGCGGTCGGGTTCGCGCTCGGCATGGACGGTGACCACGGCGCCGGCGCGCCCCGCGGACAGCGTGTCGTCGCTCTCGTCTGCGCCGGGCTGCTGTCCGTACCGCTCGTGCTGTCCTTCAGCCGTGGCGCGTGGATCGCCACGGCCGCGGCGGTCGTGCTGCAACTGGCGCTCTCCGGACCGCGCCGGGCCGCCCGGATCGTGCTCGCCGCCGGGGCGCTGGGCGTGGTGCTCGTCGGCGGTCTCGGCATCGGCTCGCAGATGGTCACCGAACGCCTCGACAGCATCACCCGGGTCACCGACGCGCCCGACCGGTCCGTCACCGACCGCTACACCATGTGGGCGGCGGCCACCGGCATGTGGCAGGAGCGACCGCTCACCGGCGTGGGGCTGAAGGGCTTCCCCGCCTACCGCGACAGCCACGCCTCGCTGGCGCTCTCCTCGGCCAGCGACACGGCCGGCGCCGGACAGGGTTTCCAGCGTCAGCCGCTGCTCTCCCCGCACAACATGTATCTGCTCGTGCTCAGCGAGCAGGGGCTGCTGGGCCTGACCGCCCTGGCGGGCAGCTGGGCCGCGCTCCTCGTGTGCGCGCTGCGCGGACTGTCCGGCGCGCGCCGCTCCGGTAGGGGCGCCGACTGCGGCCTCGTCGTCATCGGGCTGCTGGTCTGTCAGTTGGTGAACTTCAGTTACGGGGACATCGGCGGCCCCTCGACCGTACTGACGGCCGTGATGTTCGGCCTGGCGGCGTGGTGGGCGCTGGGGTCGGGCCGGGACGGTTCGCGGGACCGGGTCCGTTCGCGGAATCAGGTCCGTTCGCCGGACCCGGGCCGCCGGGTGAACGAAGGGGCTGCCTCGGCGTGAGCGAGTTGAGCGACGTGAGCGATGTGAGCGACGTGAGCGATGTCAGCGGTACGAGGCGGTCTCTTCCCGCGGTCCCGCAGCCTGCATCCGCGGTTCCCGCTCAATCGGCTCCTTCTCCTAAGGAGGCGGGCACCGAAGGCGGTTCGGCGGGTGCCGGAGAAGGACCGGCGGACAGCGGTGGTGGGCCTCCGGGCTCTGGAGACGGACCGGCGGGCAGCGGAGGCGGGCGCGGCTCCTTCTTCTCCGGCCGGTTCCTGGCGCGGGCCGCGTTCCTCACCGCCCTGATGACCGCTGTCGGCTCGCTGCTCGGCCTGGTCCGTGACCAGACCATCGCGCATCTTTACGGAGCGGGCCCCGACACCGACGCCTTCCTGGTCGCCTGGACGGTCCCCGAGATGGCCTCCACGATCCTCATCGAGGACGCGATGGCGCTGATCCTCGTGCCGGCGTTCAGCCTGGCGCTGGCCCGCCGCGCCGCGCGGTCGGCCCCGGGGCCTGATCTGGCGCCTGACCTGGGGCCGGACCCCGTACGGCACCTCATGCGGACGACCCTGCCCCGGCTGTTCCTCGCGCTCAGCGCCTGCGCGGCCCTGCTGGTGGCCGCCGCGCCCTGGGTGGTGGCCGTGCTGGCGCCGGGGCTGCCCGAACCGCGACTGGCCGTCGACTGCACCAGGCTCACCGCCACCTGCGCCTTCACCTTCGGGATGGCCGGCTACCTCAGCGCCGCGCTGCGGGCGCACGGCAGTTTCGTGGCGCCCGCCGGGATCTACGTGGCGTACAACGTCGGCATCATCACGACGATGCTGGTGGCCGGCGACCGGTGGGGGGTACGGGCCGCCGCCGTCGGGGTCGCCCTCGGCGGCGTACTGATGATCCTGGTCCAGACGCCGGTCCTGTGGCACAGGCTCAGGGAGCGCCGACCGGCGACGGAACCCAGGTCGCTGCCGACGCCATCACAGGTACAGGTGCAGCCACCCACACCGGTACCGGCACCAGCACCGGCGCCGAAGCCCGAGCAGGCCCCCAAGGCCACCCCGAGCGTGTCACCCGTCGCCCTCGGCCTGCTCGCTCCCGTCATCGCGTTCGCGCTCAGCCGGCAGTCGCAGGTCCTCATCGAACGGTTCCTGGCCGCGCCGCTGCCGCCCGGTGCCATCTCGCATCTGAACTACGCGCAGAAGGTCGCGCAGATGCCGATGGTCCTCTCCCTCATGCTGTGCACCGTCACCTTCCCGGTCGTCGCCCGCGCCATGGCGGCGGGGGACACCGACCGGGCGCGATGGCGCGTCGAGCGTGATCTCGCGCTCGCCGGAATCATGGTGCTGGTGGGGGCCGCCACGGTCATCGCCTGCGCGCCGCAGATCATCGAAGTGCTCTTCCAGCGCGGTGCGTTCGACCGCGCGGACACGGCGGCCACCGCCGACGTGATGCGGGTGTACGCGCTCGGACTGCTGGGCCACACCCTGGTCGGGGCGCTCGTCCGCTGCTACTTCTCCGCCGCCCGCCCGCTCTGGTTCCCGGCGCTCGCCATGCTCACCGGGCTCGCCCTGACCACCGGCGCGGGCGCCCTCCTGGTGAACGTCTGGGGCGTGCTCGGCATCGCCGCCGCCAACGCCCTCGGCATCAGCGTCACCGCCGCCCTGATGCTGCACGGACTCGCCCGCCACAGCGTGCCCATCCGAACCCGCCGGACCACCGGGGGACTGGTCAAACTCTGCGCCGCCGCCGCCGCCTCCACCGGCGCCGGCTGGTTCTGCGGAGAACTCGTCAGCTCGCCCGTCCTGGGCGCGGCGGCGGCCTGCGTCGCGGTCGCCGCCGTCTTCCTCGTCACCGCCCGCGCCCTGCGGGCCCCAGAGATCGACACCCTCCTCCGTCCCGTCTCACGAAAGCTCGCGCATGTCTCACGAAAGGTCGCGCATGCCCGCTGACATGGTGTCCGACGGCCCTCCCTCCGCATCGCGCGGGCCGCGGCGCACGTCCTGTGCCCCCTTGTGGGCCGTCATGTACCACTCGGTCGCCGACTGTGCCGACGACCCCTACCAGGTGACGGTCTCGCCCGGCCGCCTCGAACAGCAACTGCGCTGGCTGCGCCGCCGGGGGCTGACCGGCGTCAGCATGGACCGCCTGCTGCGCGCCCGCGCCGAAGGGCGTGGCGCGGGCCTCGTCGGCCTCACCTTCGACGACGGTTACGCCGACTTCGTGGAGCGGGCCGTACCGCTGCTCCACCGGTACGAGTTCACCGCCACCGTCTTCGTGCTGCCCGGCCGTCTCGGCGGCACCAACGAATGGGACAGCCTCGGCCCCCGTAAGCCCCTCCTTACGGAGGACGGCATCCGGGCCGCCGCCGAGGCAGGTATGGAGATCGGCTCCCACGGGCTCAGACACACCGATCTCACCGAGGCGGACGACGCGCTGCTCGCCGCCGAGACCGGGCGCAGCCGCGAACTCCTCCAGGACCTCGGCGTCGGCGAGGTCGCCGGCTTCTGCTATCCGTACGGCACGGTCGACGCGCGCGCCGTCGAGGCCGTACGCGCGGCGGGCTACTCGTACGCCTGCGCCATCGACCCGGGGCCGCTCACCGGCGTGTTCGCCCTGCCCCGCATCCATGTCGGGGAGAAGGACACCGGCCCGCGGCTGCGGCTCAAGTGGGGGCTGCACCCCTGGCGCCGCGAGCCCGTCCCGGCCGACGCGTATCCGGCGCCCGCGGTGTCCGCCGGCCGGAGGACCGGACCGTGAGAGTGCTGCACATCATCACCGGTCTGGGCATCGGCGGCGCCGAACAGCAACTGCGGCTCCTGCTGCGGCACCTGCCCACCGACAGCGACGTCATCACCCTCACCAACCCGGGCGCGGTCGCCGAGGGCATCACCGCCGACGGCGGACGCGTCACCGACCTCGCCATGGCCGGGAACCTCGATGTCGGAGCGCTGCCCCGGCTGACCAAGCTCGTCCGGCAGGGGCGGTACGACCTGGTGCACACGCACCTCTACCGCGCCTGCCTGTACGGGCGGTTCGCGGCCCGCCTCGCCGGTGTACGGCCCATCGTGGCCACCGAACACTCCCTGGGCGCCGTACAGATCGAGGGCCGGCCGCTGTCCAGCGGCGCCCGCGCCCTCTATCTCGCCGGTGAGCGCCTGGGGACCGCGACGGTCGCCGTCTCCGCCACCGTCGCGCGCCGCCTCGAACACTGGGGGGTACGGCGCGACCGCATCCATGTCGTCCCGAACGGCATCGAGGCCGCGCGCTTCGCCTTCGACGCGGCCGCCCGCCGCGCCGCCCGCCGCCGTCTCGGGCTGCCGGGGGACGCCTTCGTGGTCGGCGGTGTCGGCCGGATCACCGCCGGCAAGCGCTACGACACGCTCGTCCGGGCTGTCGCCGAACTGCCCGGTGCCCGCCTCCTCCTGATCGGTGACGGTCCGGAGCGCGCGGCGCTGCGGCGGCTGGCCGGGGAGCTGGGAGCGGCCGACCGGACCGTCCTGCACGGTGCGTGCCAGGACCCACCGCCGGCCCCGCCGGCCCCGTCGTCCCCGTCGGCCCTGTCGTCCCCGACGACCGGGGGCGGGCCGGATCTGCCCTCGCTGCTCGCGGCCATGGACGTCTTCGTCTCGACCTCCCCCGACGAGTCGTTCGGACTCGCCGTCGTCGAAGCCCTCGCGGCCGGGCTCCCCGTCCTCCACGTCACCTGTCCCGCCCTGCACGACCTGCCCCCCGAAGCCGCGCCCGGAGCGCGACGGATCAGCGGCTCGGTGACCGGACTGGTCGCCGACCTGCGGCGGTTCCAGGAGAGCTTCGGCGAGGCCGGGCCGCACCGGCTGCCCGTACCCCCGGCCGTACTCCACTACGACATCTCCCACAGTGCCGAACAGCTGATGACCGTCTACGAGAACGCCGTGCGCGGTCCGGTCCCCAACCGAGAAGTGAGTTGCTCATGAGCACCCAGCCGAGTCCCCTACGGAGCCGTCCACGGCGTCTGGCCGCCTGGCCCGCCCGGTCCCTGTCGCGCCTGAAGGCGCCGTCCGCCCGGTGGTTGGTGCCGGTCGCGGCCCTGATCGGGGCGCTGGCCGGCGGGGCGTACGGGATGCTCCACACCCCCCAGTACACCGCCACCAGCCATGTCCTCATCGTTCCGACGAACAAGTCCGATCCGGCCACCGCGATGGGCTTCGCGACGGCGTACGGACGGGTCGCCTCCCAGGTCGCCGTGATCGGTGACGCGCAGGTCTGGGCCGGGGTGCCGACGGAGAGCCTCAAGACCGATGTCCAGACGGCCACGTCGCCGGACGCGCCGATGATCTCCGTGACGGCGACCGCGACCCGTGCGTCGACCGCGGTGAGCATGGCGGACGGCGTCGCGCGGTCCCTGGTCCTCAACGGCTCCCACATGCAGGGCAGTACGAACGTACGGGTGGTGCAGTTCTCCCGTGCCGTCAAGCCGACGAGCCCGACCTCGCCCACGGCGTGGCTGGCGGCCCTGGTCGGCGGCTGTGCGGGCGGGCTGCTCGGCGGGCTGGGGCTGCTGGTCCGTCCGAAGCGGCGGATCAGTGAGGTCCACGCGTCCGTCCCGGGCCCGGCGACTTCGTCCGCCTCGCAGCAGCAGCAGCAGCCGCAGCCGGAGACGGTGTGATGACCCCCGAGTCGGACCTGCGGACCTCCACGAACGTGGTCCGCGCAGCCTCCACAGCACCCGTAGCCCCTTCCGTCTCGTCCGTCTCGTCCGGCTCCGGCCCGGTGTTCACCACGGAACTGTGCCGCGACCCCGACCGCTTTGCCGCACTCGCCCCGGCGTGGCACGCGCTCTACCGCCGCTCCCGTACGGCCACCCCCTTCCAGAGCCACTCCTGGCTGCACTCCTGGTGGCTCTCGTACGGGACCCCCGGCCGCCTGCGGATCGTGCTCGTACACCGGGACGGGGAACTGGTCGCGGCGGCCCCGCTGATGCTGGTCCGCCGCCCCTTCCCGGTCCTCGTCCCGCTCGGCGCCGGTATCTCGGACTTCTTCGACGTCCTCATCGACGACAGGCACACGGAAGCCGATGCCGATGCCGATCCCCGAGCCGAGGTCCGCGCCGACGATGTGACCGCCGTGCTGGCGAAGGCCCTCGCGGACGCGGCCCGTACGGCGGTGATCGACCTGCGTGAAGTACGGCCCGGAGCCGCGGTGGAACGCGTCTGCGCCCACTGGCAGGGGCCGCGCCGCCAACTGGCCGACTCGGTCTGCCTCGAACTGCCGGCCATCCCCCTGGACGAACTGCTCCGCAGACTCTCCTCCTCACGCGCCCAGCGCGCCCGCGCGAAGGTGCGCAAGCTCGACTCCCACGACCTCGTCGAGCGTGTGGTGCCTCAGCAGGAGATCCCGGCCGCCGTCGGACGGCTGCTGGAACTGCACCGGCTCCAGTGGCAGGGCCGCAAGGTCACCCCCGAGCACCTCAGCGCGCGGTTCTCGGAACACCTGGCCCGCTCCGTCACGTCCATGGTCGAGCACGGCGACGCGCGGATGACCGAGTACCGGCTGGCCGGGACGGTGCGGGCGGTGGATCTCACGCTGATGTCCGGCCAGCTGGAGGGCGGCTATCTGTACGGGGCCGACCCCGAGCTGCGCACCAAGAAGGTGGATGTGGCCCTCATGCTGCTACGCAGCGCGGCGCGGCACATCAGTACGAGCGGCCGCTCCACGCTGAGCATGCTGCGCGGCACCGAGCCGTACAAGTACCACTGGCGCCCCGAGACCGTCCACAATCAGCGGCTTCTGCTGGCCCGGCCCCCACTGGCCCCGTTCCTGCGACTGCTCGTCGCGAGGGCGGCGGGCCGGGACCGGGCCGCCGCCCTCGTCAAACGGCTCCGGCGAAGCGGCGGCAAGGGATGACCTTGCCGCCCCGGAAGCGGCCCCGAGTCAGGATCGCCACATCTCGCGCTGGTGCTTCAGATGGTGGAAGGGGAGGCAGATCTTGCCTCCCAGCCAGTTCTCCAGCCAGGTACCGAGATTCAGCGCGTTGCACTCCGGCGTGGGGTTCGGGGCGGGCGCGGGCGTACGGCCGTACAGCATGGAGCGGAACACCCTCGACGACTTGGGATTCTTCTCGCACATCCATACGCCATGCGGGCAGTAGTCCGTGATGGTGTTGTACAGCGGCTTGTACGTATCCATCCACTGGAGCATTCCCCGCACATATTCGGGATTGTCGCCCTTGCTGAAGAGGCCCCACTCCGGATAGGAGATAACCTTCCCGTGCGCGGCCGCGAAGTCCACATGTTGTTGGAGCCCATAGGGCTCATTGACCTGATCAGCGAAATTCTGGCCCGTCGGCTGGTCGTAGGAATCCATCCCGATGATGTCCACGACATCATCGCCCGGATAGCACTCGGTCCACGGGACATCGTCCCGTCCACGGTTCGGAGCGAAGTCGAAACGGAACTTCTGCCCGGGCACGGCACGCATGGCGGTGACGATGCGGTTCCAGTATTTCTTCCACGCCCCCGGGTCGGGGCCGCAGCGATGGGTGTACGTGACTCCGTTCATCTCCCAGCCGAGCACGATCACCGTGTCGGGGACGCCCAGCCGGACCAGCCGTTCCGCGAGGGTCCGGAAATGGCTGTCGTAGTCGCCCTGCGCACCTTTGCGCAGCTCACGGCGTACGCCACTGTCGTTGACCGGGCCTTCGGTGTTTTCCAGCATGGGCACGTTGAGGGCGAAGATCCGGTCGGCCCGCGCGTTTCGCCAGGTGGCCCAGGCCTCAAGGAATCCAGGGCTTCCCTCGATGTTCGACCACATGTCTCCGGGCAGATAGCTGTGCCCGACCCGCAACTCCGTTCCGCCGAGCCATTTCTGCATGGCGGCGATCCGCCGGACACCTTCCGGGCCGTAGTCCAGATACGCGCCCATCGCGGGCGAGGCGGCCGGCGGGGGTTTCGGCTTGGGTTTTTCCTCCGCTCCCCTTGCTCCTTCCGCCTCACTTGCTCCTTCCGGTCCCCGCGCTCCTTCCGGTGCTCGCTCTTCTTCCGGTCCCCGCGCCTCTTTCCGGTCGGTCGCGTGAGAGGAAGCGGGCAGTGCCGCACCTGAGACAAGGAGACCGGCCATGGCCACACCGAGCCCGGTGATGAACGGCCGTCGACGTCGATGGGGCATGTAACTCCTTGCGAGTTGGGCCATTTTTCCGTGGCCGCGAAACCGTGGTCACGCTCCTTCGAAAGTATTTCTAATAAGCCGAACGGGAACCCGCTCCGGTGTTCCAGTAGACCGTTCGTGATTTTCATCCCCCGCATGGGTCATCGAAATGAAGGGCACCACCGTGCCGAGCTTTGACACCCGCGTCCCGGCCGTACTCATGAGGCTCGACCGGAACCCGTTCCACCACGGCACGCTGGGCGCCGTCCGGTCTCTCGGCCGGGCCGGTATCGAGGTGCACGCGGTGATCGAGGCCGCGCGCAGCCCTGTCGGGCGCTCCCGTTATCTGCGCCGTGCGCATCTACGGCCCGACCGGAGCACGGATCTGTCGGAGATTCAGCGGCTGCTGTCCGAGATCGCGGACGGGCTCGCCACCCCGGCCGTGCTCATCGCGCTGGACGATGTGAGCGCGATCGCCGTGGGACGTCTCCAGCAGCGGCTGGCCGGTCGCTATCTACTGCCTGAGCAGCCGTCAGGATTGCCGGAGCGCGTCGCCGACAAGGCGGAGCTGGTGGAGATCTGCGGTGCGCTGGACATCCCCCATCCGCGGACGGTGATCCCCACCGGCGCGGAGGAGGCGGCGACGGCCGCCTGGTCGCTCGGGCTGCCCGTGGTGGCGAAGTGGAGCAGGCCGTGGCTCCTTCCCGACGGGGCCGGGCTGCGCAGCACCCAGGTCGTACGCTCCCCGAAGGAAGCCCGCGAACTGTACGGGCGCAGCGACGAGGCGGGCAGCCGTCTGCTGCTCCAGGAATTCCTGCCGCCGGGCCGGGACCTCGACTGGTTCTTCCACGGCTACAGCGGCAGCGGCGGCGAGTGCCTCGTCGGGGCGACCGGGCGCAAGGAGCGGTCCTGGCCGGTGGGGGCGGGGCTGACCGCCGTGGGCCGCTGGCTGCCGAATCCGGACGTGGAGCGGATGGCCCGTCAGATCGTCTCGTCGCTCGGCTACCGGGGGATCCTCGACCTCGACTTCCGGCTGGAAACCGCCACCGGCGCGTACCACCTGCTGGACTTCAATCCCCGGGCCGGCGCGCAGTTCCGGCTGTTCACCGACGGGTCGGGCACCGATGTCGTACGCGCGCTCCACCTGGACCTCACCGGCCGGGACGTCCCGGCGCAACCGGCGGCGCACGGCCGGTCGTTCGTGGTGGAGAACTACGCGTTCCTGTCGTGCCTGTCCTCCGGGCCGTTCTCCTGGCGCACGCGCGCGGAACGGGCCCGTGCGGAGGCGGCCCGTGCGGAGGAGGTCCCCGGGGCGCAGGCCTCTGGGGCGCGGCCCCGGTCCGTGGAGACCGCGTGGTTCGCGCTGGACGATCCGCTGCCGGCGTGCTCCATGGCCGTCGCCTGGTTCTTGCACGCGGTACGGAGAGCCTGGCGCCGGGCCTGGAGTCAGTGTTGGCGCCGCCTCAGGCGCACCCGGCCCGACCGGCGGTCGCCCCCGCCCGCCGTACCTCACGCACCCCAAGCGCCTCACACGCCCCCCAAGAGGTCCGTGTCGTCGCCCCGGCCTCGGTAACCGCGACGAGGCCGACGAACTCAACCGACCCGACGGACTCAACCGACTCGACGGACTCAACGACCCCGACGAACTCAACGAACAACCCGACGCCCCTGGTACAGAGAGTGGGATTCAGGATGTACGACCTTGTAGTGGTGGGCGCAGGCCCCTACGGCCTCTCCATCGCCGCGCACGCCGCGGCCGCCGGCCTCGATCTGCGGGTGTTCGGCAGGCCGATGGCCTCGTGGCGGGACAACATGCCGCCCGGGATGTACCTGAAATCGGAACCGTGGGCATCGAATCTCTCGGACCCGAAGGATGCCTTCGGCCTCGACGCGTACGCCGCCACCCAGGGAGTGGAGGTCCGGCACGGTGTGCCGCTGCCGGTCGGCTTCTTCGCCTCCTACGGACTGTGGTTCGCGGAGCGGGCGGCCCCTCCGGTCGACGACCGTACGATCACGGCCGTCGAGCCCTGCCCCGGCGGATTCCGGCTCTCCGTCGGCGACGGCGACAGCGTTCTCGCCCGTACGGTGGCACTCGCGGTCGGCGTGATGCCCTTCACGGACATCCCCGCCCCCCTGCGGGGGCTGTCTCGCGACCAGGTGTCGCACAGCAGTCACCACGCGGACCTGACGCCCTTCGAGGGCCGGGACGTGACGGTCATCGGGGCGGGCCAGGCAGCCCTGGAGACCGCCGCGCTCCTGGCCGAACAGGGCACTGCCGTACGGGTGGTGGCCCGCTCGGACAGGCTGAACTGGAACACCGTCCCGCTGCCGAGGGAACGGCCCGTCCTGGAGTCCGCGCGCAGCCCGCACACCGGTCTGGGCTGCGGATGGAAGAACTGGCTCTACGCGGAGACACCTGGCCTCTTCCGGCGGCTGCCCGCGTCGACCCGGGCCCGCGTCTTCACCTCCGCGCTGGGTCCGGCGGGCGCGTGGTGGCTGCGGGAGCGCTTCGAGCCGGCGGTGGCGGTCAGGCTGGGCGAGAGCGTGGCGGGCGCGACCGCGGTGAACGGGCGTGTACGACTGGAACTGGTCGCCACCACGGGCCGGGTGGAGACCGTGGAGACGGACCATGTCATCGCCGCCACGGGATTCACCCCGGGGGTCGAACGGCTCGGCCTGCTCGGCAGTGAACTGCGGGGCCGGCTGCGGACGGTGGGACCGAGCAGCGCCCCCGAGGCGAGCCCGGTCTTCGAGTCCTCGTACCCGGGACTGTTCCTCGCCGGGCTGCTGAGCGCCCCGTCGTTCGGCCCGTCGATGCGCTTCGTGTACGGGTCGGCCTACACGGCCGAGCGGCTGGTGGCGGGTGTCCGGCGTCGGCTCGGGTCCCGGGGCGGGGCACTCCGTACGGTCCGGCAGAGGCAGGGGGCGCAGGTGCCGACGCCTCAGCCGCCCACGTATCAGTCGCCGACCTCTCAGTCACCCGTCCCCCAGTCACCCGTCCCCCAGCCGTCAGCACCTCAGCCGTCCGCCCCGGCGGCGGATCTCCCGGCCGGCCGCTGATCTCCCGGCCGGTCATTTTCGGCCGGGAGAATCCGGTGCGATTCTCCCGGCCGGGGCGGTCGCGCGGATCAGACGCGCGCCGTCGCGGTGTTGCGCCGGTACGAGGTGCTCCGCCGGTACAGAATGCCGCCGCCGAGCAGCAGACCCGCACTCATCGCGGCTGTCGTGAGGAGATGGGAGTCACCGCCGGTGGAGGCCAGTTCCAGCTGGGAGGCGGGGGAGGGATTCGCCGTGGCCGGGGAGGCCACGTGCGGACGGGCCGGTCCGTGCGATTCCACCGAGCGGGTAGGCGGGACCACGCTCCGGTCGCCGGGCGGCGTGGGGCCCTCGGGCCTCTCGGGGCCAGGGGTCTCGTGCACCGCTTCCGGCGTCGTACCGTTCGCGCAGAAATTGCCGAACACCGGGTTGAGGAGGCTCACCACGTCCACGGAGTTGCCGCAGAGGTTCAGCGGGATGTCGAGGGGCGCCTGGAGACCGTTGCCCGAGAGGACACCCGGTGAGTTCACCAAGGCGGCATCGGCTTCGGCGCCTTGGGCGTGATGGCCCGCGGGCTCCGCGTGCGGCCGGGGGGCGTGAGGCTTGGGCGCGGCGTGGTGAGGGGTGATGGTCTGGCCGGGCTGCGTACGGGGGTCGTCCGCCTGCGGAGCCGGACGGGTCGCGTGCGCGGGGGGAGCCGGGTGCGCCTGAGGAGCCGAGTGCGCCGGAGGTGCCGGGTGGGGGGCGTGTGACGAATGCTTCGGCGTGTTGGACGTGTTGGCACAGACGTTGCCGAAGGCGGGGTTGAGCACCCCGACGGGATCCACGGTGTTCCCGCAGATGTTGACCGGGATCTCCACGGGTACCTGAACGGTGTTTCCCGACAGCACCCCCGGTGATCCGACGGCCGCTCCGTCGGCCTCCACGGCGGTGGCGTAACCGCCGCTCATGGAGAGCACACTCGACGCCGCGGCGGCGGTGAGCAGTCCTTTGCTGATGAGGTCTCGCATATGGGTCTCCTCCTGCTGGCAGTTTTCGCCGAGCAGTTGTGTCTGGTGATAATTCGGTGCCAACTGAGGCCGGTCCCGAAGCGCGTTCCGTTCGCGCTTCGGGACCGGCCGGGAACACCCCGCGGGGTGCCTGAGCGGCGTCAGTGCAACGTCACGAGTTGATGCAGGTGTTTCCGAAGGCCGGGTTCAGCAGGCCGACGACGTTGATGGAGTTGCCGCACACATTCACCGGAATGTGGATGGGCACCTGGATGACATTGCCCGACAGAACGCCGGGGGAACCGACGGCAGCGGCCTTGGCACCCGCGTCGGCCATGGCGGGGGCCGCGCCACCCATGGCCATGATCAGGCCTGCGGCCGCCGTTACGGTCTTCTTGTACTTCATACTGAGCCCTTTCCGCAGCGGCGAATACGTCCGCACGACTTTCGTGGCACGCGAGCGTTTTTTGGTTCTTGGCTCTCACGTCCGCTGCTGGAACTCCAACGAGTGAGTCGTGGCAAGGAAACTGCCCCGTTTTACCGCTCTTCCGGTTCACCCGATTGCCGCGTCAAGGTATTCGTTTCTGCGCTGTTGGCGGGCGTCCAGGTTTTCTGTCGGAAATCGAAAACGGGCCGGCAGGGGCGCCATTGCCCCTGCCGGCCCGTCGGTCCGGATCGCTGTCCGGAGGGTCGCGCGACGTGACAGGCGGTCAGTCGCGGATCAGTCGCGGTCGGCCGTGGATCAGCGGTTGCCCGCGCCGTTGCCCGAGAGCACCGGGATGTCGTCCAGGATGTGCGACAGCGGCTCGTCGCCCTTGGCCTGAGTGGAGTTCTCCGCGCACTGCTGGTTCTGCGGGGAGGACAGGACGTTGACGTCCTGGACGCCGACCGCGGCGAGGACGCCGACGAGCGTACCGACGTTGGCCTTGATCGGAGCGCCGATGCACAGCTTGTTCAGCGAACCCTGGACCAGCTCCAGCTGGGGGCTGTAGTTGCCCCTGGTCGCCTGGTTGCCGAAGGCCTCCTTGGCGCCGTTGCCGCTGAACGAGGTCGTACCGCCGTCGTCGGCGATGGCGAACGCCGAGGGTGCCGCCGCGGCGGAAACGCCGACCACGGAGACGGCGACGGCCGCGCCGGCCATAATCTTCTTGATCACGGTGTGTTCCTTTTCTCAAGAATTCAAGTGGAGCGACCTGAACAACCGTGCCCCAGCTGTTTAGTTCCGCTGCTTCACTCGATCGGCTTGCGGGCGGTGTCGGCCTTGCCGGGCGCGACGGAGCCGCGGATCGCCGGTAATACGCCGTTGGAGTGAACGGCCGGAACCAAACGAGCGGCGGGAAGTTGCTCAGTGAGCCCCCGGGACATTGGGGCATCCTTCAGAAGGGGACTCATCGTGATCAAGAAGGTCATGGCCGGCGCGACCATCGCCGCCTCCGTGGTCGGCGCCTCCGCCGCCGCTGCGCCCAGCGCGCTCGCCATCGGCAACGACGGCGGCACCACGTCCGCCAGCGGAAACTTCGCCACGCAGAGCTACGGCAACATGGCGACCCACGGCAACTGGAGCCCGCAGATCGCGCTCATCCAGGGCTCGTTCAACAAGCCCTGCATCGCGCTTCCGGCCAAGGCGAACCTCGGTTCCCTCGTCGGGGTCATCCCGATCGGTATCCAGGACCTCAACATCCTGTCCTCCCCGCAGAACCAGCAGTGTGTCGAGAACTCGACGCAGGCGAAGGGCGACGAGGCGCTGTCGCACATCCTGGACAACATTCCGATCCTGTCCGGGAATGGCGCGGCCAACGACTGATAAATCGGTCGAAGGCCGGACCGCCGCTGAAGAGCGCGGTGGTTCGGCCTTTTTATCGGTTTTCGAATTAGGCCATTCGGGGGATCCGCCGAAACTAATCCCCTCTCGGGTGAGTTGAGCAAGGCGGACTCCACCGGTGGGGTCCGACTTTCCGGAAAGGTATTTAAATGAAGAAGCTGTGGGCAACCGCCGCTGTAGCCGCGTCGATCGTCGGAGCCACCGCCGCTGCCGCGTCGCCGGCGCTCGCCATCGCCAACGACGGCGGTACCACCTCGTTCAGCGGTAACGGTGCGGAGCAGGCCTTCGGCAACCAGGCGACCAGGGGCGAGTTCAGTCCCCAGCTGGGTCTGGTCCAGGGTTCGCTCAACAAGCCCTGTGTCGGTCTGCCGGTGAAGGCGAACGTCGGTTCCCTCGTCGGGGCCCTCGCGGTCGCGGTCCAGGACGTCAACGTCCTGTCCTCCCCGCAGAACCAGCAGTGTGTCGAGAACTCGACGCAGGCGAAGGGCGACGAGCCGCTGTCGCACATCCTGGACGACATCCCGGTCCTGTCCGGGAACGGCGTCGGCAACAACTGATGACCCCAGAGGCCCGGTCCGGCATCACGCCGGACCGGGCCTCTGTCATGTCCGCTGTCATTTCTCCGTGCCACGTCAGGCAGGCCGCGGCGTGCGCGGACGACCACTCGGCGTGCGCACGGTGGTCCATGACCGGGGTGTGGCACGGGGTCGGTAGTGTGCCGGAATGCCCACCGTGACAAGTGTGAATGTGAATGGCCTCCGCGCCGCCGCCAAGAAGGGGTTCGTGGAGTGGCTGGCGGAGACCTCCGCCGACGTGGTCTGCCTCCAGGAGGTACGGGCCGAGCCCCCGCAGCTCACCGAGGACGTACGGGAGCCCGCCGGATGGCACGCCCTCTTCGCGCCGGCGGCTGCCAAGGGGCGGGCGGGCGTCGCGCTGTTCTCGCGCCGGGAGCCGGAGCGTACGCAGATCGGATTCGGCAGCGCGGAGTTCGACGCGAGCGGGCGGTACGCCGAGATCGACCTTCCCGGTGTCACGGTCGCCAGCCTCTATCTGCCGTCGGGCGAGGTCGGCACGGAGCGGCAGGACGAGAAGCTGCGCTTCATGGACGAGTTCCTCCCGTACCTGGAACAGCTGAAGAAGCGCGCTGCGGCCGACGGCCGTGAGGTGGTGGTCTGCGGCGACTGGAACATCGCCCACCAGGAAGCCGACCTGAAGAACTGGCGCGCCAACCGCAAGTCGTCCGGGTTCCTCCCCGAGGAGCGGGCCTGGCTGACCCGCGTCTTCGAGGAGACGGGGTACGTGGACGTGGTCCGTGCCCAGCATCCGGATCAGGAGGGGCCGTACTCGTGGTGGTCGTACCGCGGGCGCGCCTTCGACAACGACGCGGGGTGGCGTATCGACTACCACGTGGCGACGGAGGGGCTGGCCGGGCGTGCGGTGAAGGCCTGGGTCGAGCGCGCGGCGACGCACGCGGAGCGCTGGAGCGACCATGCGCCGGTGACCGTGGTCTACGGGGCGTAGGGGGACGGAGCCGGGACTCCGCCTCGGCCTGGACCGGGCGTTTTCAGTCCTGCGGGGTGCGCAGGTGGCGGTCCAGGGCCATGGAGAGTTCCGCTTCCACCACGCTCTGCGCCAGCGGGCGCAGTTTGGCCGGGTCCGTGGCGGTGTCGGTGGTGGTGTGGGTCCGGAGAGTGGTGGCGAAGAGTTCGGCCAGGGCCTCCGTGTGGACGCGGACGCGGCGGCCGGCTTCGAGGATCGCCGCCAGGGGGACGCCTTCGCGGACCAGGGCCGCCGACACCTCCAGCAGGCGGCGGCTGATGTGGACCAGTTCCTCGCCGTCCGTGGCCAGGTAGCCGAGGTCGAGGGCCGCCGCGAGATTCTCGGCGGTGACCTCGCCCTCGAAGTAGTCGGCCAGTTCCTCGGGGGAGAGCCGGACCGGGGTCTCCTCGGTGGGTTCGCCCAGGCCCAGGACCTCGCTGACGTCCCGGCCGCTGTCGAAGGCTGCGGCGAGGTCGGCGATGCCGTTGAGGGTGTGGCCGCGTTCCAACAGGGCCGCGATCGTACGGAGTTTGGCCAGGTGGTGGTCGCCGTACCAGGCGATCCGGCCCTCGCGCCGGGGTAACTGGATCAGGCCGCGCTCGCGGTAGAAGCGCAGGGTGCGCACCGTGATACCCGCCTCGCGGGCCAGTTCCTCCATGCGGTATTCGCGGGGCCGGTGACCTTGTGCCATACCGGCAGCGTATGTCGTACCCCCGGTAACTTGTTTGCGCCCAACCCCTACCCACCAGTACGGAGCTGCTCTACTCTCCACATCGTGCCAGTGATCGCTGGCGTGGTCTGGAGGGGACATGGGTCAGCACGAGCACGTACGCGTGGCGGTGATCGGGTCCGGGTTCGGTGGGCTGGGGGCGGCCGTCCGGCTGCGCCGGGAGGGGATCACCGACTTCGTCGTCCTGGAGCGGGCCGGTTCGGTCGGCGGGGCCTGGCGGGACAACAGTTATCCGGGATGCGCGTGTGACATCCCCTCGCATCTCTACTCGTTCTCGTTCGCGCCCAACCCCGACTGGCCGCGCTCCTTCTCCGGGCAGCGGCACATCAGGGCGTATCTGGAGCATGTCGCGGACACCTTCGGGCTCCGGCCCCACCTGCGGCTGGACCACGAAGTGCTGCTGATGCGCTGGGACAGCGACGCGCTGTGCTGGGAGATCGAGACCTCGCGGGGGACGTACACCGCCGAGGTGGTCGTCTCCGCGACCGGGCCGCTGTCGGACCCCAGGACTCCGGAGATACCGGGGCTGGCCGAGTTCCCGGGGAAGGTCTTCCACTCCGCGCGCTGGGACCACGGCTACGACCTGCGCGGCAAGCGCGTCGCCGTGATCGGTACGGGCGCGTCCGCGATCCAGATCGTGCCGGCGATACAGCCCGAGGTGGGGCGGCTGACGCTCTTCCAGCGGACACCGGCGTGGGTGCTGCCGCGCTTCGACCGGAGGATTTCCAGGCCCGAGCGGCGGCTGCACCGGGCGCTGCCGCTCACCGGGGCGCTGCGGCGCAAACTCCTCTGGGGTATCAGGGAGTTACAGGTCCAGGCCTTCACCAAGCGGCCGAACGAACTCGGGCTCGTCGAGTCCCTCGCCAAGGCCAGTATCGCGAAGTCGATCAAGGATCCGGCGCTGCGGGCCAGGCTGACGCCCTCGTACCGCATCGGCTGCAAGCGCATCCTGCTGTCGAGCGCGTACTACCCGGCGCTCGCCCGGCCCAATGTGGAGGTCGTCGCGTCGGGGCTGGCGGAGGTGCGCGGATCCACGCTGGTCGCGGCGGACGGTACGCAGGCCGAGGCGGACGCGATCGTCTTCGGGACCGGCTTTCATGTGACGGACATGCCGATCGCCGAGCGGGTGGTGGGCGCCGACGGGATCACGCTCGCGGAGGCGTGGAAGGACGGGATGCGGTCGCTGCGCGGCGCGACGGCGGTGGGTTTTCCCAACTGGATGACGATCATCGGGCCCAACACCGGGCTCGGGAATTCCTCGATGATCCTGATGATCGAGTCCCAGCTGAACTACATGGCGGACTATCTGCGGCAGTTGGACGGCCTCGGCGGGCGGGGAGGACCGGGTGGATCCGAGGGGCCGGACGGATCTGAGGGGCGGGGTGGATCCGAAGGGCCGGGCGCGCGGGTGGCGTTGGGGCCCCTGCCCTCGGCCGTGAGTGCCTGGAATCATCGGGTGCAGGCACGGATGGAGCGGACCGTGTGGAACACCGGTGGCTGCACCAGCTGGTACCTGGACGAGAGCGGCCGTAACACCACCGTCTGGCCGGGCACGACCGCGGAGTTCCGGCGGGCCACGCGTGAGGTCGATCTCTCGGAGTACGAAGTGATCCGCGCCGGGCGGCAGTTGAGGGTCGTCGAGGAGCCGGATGGCGGGACTCGAACGCCTGATGAGAAGGAAGTTGTCCGATGAGTGGAGTGTCTCAGGTGCGTGAGCTGACCGCCGTTTCCGCCGACGGGTCCCGAATCCATGTCGAGGTCCACGGACCGGTGCGGGCGGGTGCGCGTGCCGGTGATGGTGACCGTGGAGCCGTGGGGCGTCCTGCCGTCGTCCTCGCCCACGGCTGGACCTGCTCCACCCGCTTCTGGGCGGCGCAGATCGCGGACCTCGCCGTCGACCACCGGGTGATCGTCTACGACCAGCGTGGGCACGGCCGTTCGCCCGTACCGGGGCGGGACGGCTACTCCACCGACGCCCTCGCCGACGACCTGGAGGCGGTGCTGGCCGCCACGCTGGAGCCGGGGGAGAAGGCCGTGTTCGCCGGGCACTCCATGGGCGGCATGACGCTGATGGCCGCGGCTCGGCGGCCCGCCTTCCGGGAGCACGCGGGGGCCGCGCTGCTGTGCAGCACGGGCAGCTCGCGGCTGACGGACGAGAGCCTGGTGGTGCCGCTGCGCCCCGGGCGCGTACGGACACGGCTCACCCGGATGATCCTCGGCGCGCGCGCCCCGCTGGGGCCCGTCACGCCGCTGTCGAAGCGGATCCTGCGCTACGCGACGATGGGGCCCGGTTCCGCGCCGGAGCGCGTGACGGAGTGCGCCGGGCTCGTGCACGCCTGTCCGAGGCTCAGCCGGGTGGGCTGGGCGCATGTCCTCGGCACGCTGGATCTCGACGCGGGCGTACGGGAGTTGAGCGTGCCCACCGCCGTGATCGTGGGGACCGCCGACCGGATGACCCCGCCGGTCCAGGCACGTGCACTGGCCGCCGCGCTGCCCGACTGCGTCGCGTTCACCGAACTCACCGGGATGGGACACATGACTCCGGTGGAAGCCCCGGAGGCCGTCACGGCCGCGATCCGGGAGCTGGTCACCACGTACCTGAACGCGAAGGAGGACGTGGCGTGAGCGGTGCGGGTGGAACCGGTACAGGTGGTACGGGTGCGCGTGCCGGGCGACTTGAGGGGAAGGTCGCGGTCGTCACCGGCGCCGCGCGCGGCGTCGGCGAACTGCTGGCGCGCAAACTCTCGGCGCGCGGTGCGAAGGTGGCGCTCGTCGGCCTGGAGGCGGACGAGTTGAAGCGGGTCGCCGCCCGGCTGCACGCGGAGTGCGGCCACTGGTACGCGGATGTCACCGACCACGTGACGATGGCCCAGGTCGCGCGGGAGGTCGAGCAGCGGTTCGGGAAGGTGGACATCGTCGTCGCCAACGCGGGCGTGGCGACCGGCGGTCCGTTCGCGGACTCGGACCCGGACGTGTGGCGGCGGGTCATCGAGGTCAATCTGATCGGTGGCGCGGTGACCGCGCGGGCGTTCCTGCCCGCCCTGAAGGAGAGCCGCGGCTACTTCCTCCAGATCGCGTCCCTCGCCGCGATCGCTCCGGCACCGATGATGAGCGCGTACTGCGCCTCCAAGTCCGGCGTCGAGGCCTTCGCGCACAGCCTGCGCGCCGAGGTCGGCCACCTGGGCGTCCGGGTCGGCGTCGGCTATCTGTCGTGGACGGACACCGACATGGTGCGGGGCGCGGACGAGGACGGCGTGATGCGGGAGCTGCGCGAGCGGCTGCCGTGGCCGGCGAACCGTACGTATCCTCTCGGCTCCGCCGTGGACCGTGTCGTCGCCGGGATCGAACGGCGCTCCGCGCATGTGTACGCGCAGGGGTGGCTGCGCGGCATGCGGCCCGTGCGGGGATACCTCCCGGGGCTCATCGCCTCGGTCGGGCAGCGCGAGATGCGGCGCTTCGAGCCTCGGCTCGCCGGGGTGCGGAAAGGGCTCGTGGGCGCGGGCGGGGCAGCGGACGAGAAGGGCCGTGCGCAGCGTAAGTGATCGAAATGCACGGAATGTCGGCGCGTGTAAGGCTGGTCGAGATCCCACCCCCCGGGTAACCCCCACACCCTTCCAGGAGTGATTTTCCATGGGCATTTCCGACCAGTTCAGGGACAAGGCGCGGGAGCTCGACGACCGGGCGAAGTCGAGGGCGAACGAGGCGAAGGACCAGCAGTCGGGGCAGCGGCAGCCGCAGGAGCCCGGTGAGGGTGGGCAGTCGCGGCAGCCGGGGCAGGGCGGGCAGCCGCAGCGGCCCGGTCAGGCCGACCAGGCGCAGCGGTCCGGTCAGGCCGGGCATGGTGCGCAGGACCAGGCGCGGCACCAGTCGCGTGATGCCCGTGATGCCCGTGATGCCCGTGACGCCAATGACGCCCGTGACGCCCGGGACGAGCTCGACGACAGTGTCGACGCCTGAGTGGTGTTCGCGTACACCTGAGTTGACGGTCTGACGCGTACGAGAGGCGCACCCGGTTCGCCGGGTGCGCCTCTTGCTGCCGCGACGGGCGAACGGGCGCTACGTTCGCAACAGGTGTCGGCTCACTCGTTCTTGCGCGGTGGCAGGTCCGGTCGGCGCAGGTCCGGGACCGCTCCGTATCCCGGCGGTGTTGAGGCCGGGTGCGCGGCCAGCAGGTCCAGCGCCACCCACACCGCGTCGTCGAGCTGCGCGTGCCGGCCCTCCGCCCAGTCCAGCGGCGTGCGCAGGGCCTCGACGTCCGGCGCGACACCGTGGTTCTCGACGGACCAGCCGTACGCGTCGAACCAGGCCGCGTTCATCGGCACCGTGATCACCGTGCCGTCGCCGAGACGGTGGCGTCCCGTGATGCCGACCACCCCGCCCCAGGTGCGCTGCCCGACCACCGGTCCCAGATTCAGCAGCCGGAAGGCCGCGGTGATCATGTCGCCGTCGGAGGAGGTCGCTTCGTCGGCGAGCGCGACGACCGGGCCGCGTGGTGCGTTCGAGGCGTACGAGACGGGCTGGGCGTCGCGCGTGAGGTCCCAGCCGATGATGCGGCGGGTGAGCTTCTCCACGACCAGCTCGCTGATGTGGCCGCCCGCGTTGCCCCGCACATCCACGATCAGCGCGGGCCGGGAGACCTCCAGCCGCAGATCGCGGTTGAACTGCGCCCAGCCGGAGCCGCCCATGTCGGGGATGTGCAGGTAACCGCACTTGCCGCCGCTGATCTCCCGTACGACCTCACGGCGTTTGGCCACCCAGTCCTGGTAGCGCAGCGGACGTTCGTCGATGAGCGGGACGACCGCGATGCGGCGGGAGGCGTCCTTGCGGTCGGCGGGGCGGAAGGTCAGCTCGACCGTTGTGCCACCGGCGGCGGCCAGCAGCGGGAAGGGACCGGCCACCGGGTCGACGGGCCGCCCGTCGACATGCGTCAGGACCGCGCCCTCGCGGATCCCCGTACCGGCGAGCGGCGAGCGGGCCTTGGAGTCGGAGGAGTCGCCGGGCAGAATGCGCTTGATCATCCACTCGCCGTCCCGGGGCACCAGATTGGCGCCGAGCAGGCCGATCGGGCGCTGGTAGTGGGGCGGGCCCTCGTCGCGGCGGGCCGGGGAGACATACGCGTGGGAGGTGCCGAGTTCACCGAGGACCTCGCGCAGAAGATCCGCGAACTCGTCGGGGGAGGCGACCCGTTCGACCAGCGGGCGGTACTGGTCGAGGACACCGTCCCAGTCGATGCCGCACATCTCCGGCTCCCAGAAGTAGGCGCGGATGAGCCGCCCCGCCTCCTCGTACGCGTGGCGCCACTCGGCGGCCGGGTCGACGTCGTGCAGGATCCGGCGCAGATCGAGGAAGACGGTGGAATCGCTGTCACCGGGCTCGGTGGCGGGTACGGCGCGCAACTCGCCGTCGTCCACGACCACCAGCCGCGAACCGTCGCCGCTCGGCGCGAACCAGTCGAGATGGCCGACGAGTTCGCTCTTGCGGGCCTTGGCGATGTCGAAGTGTTCGAGAGTGGGACGGCCCGACATGTCGGCGGGGTTGGCGAACGTCTCGCCGAGCGCCCCGGAGATCGGCCAGCGCAGCCAGACCAGGCCGCCACCGCTGACGGGGTGCAGCGCCGAGTACTTGGACGCGGTGACGGGGAACGGAGTGACCCGGTCCGCCAGGCCCTCGACCTCGACGATGACCGTGCCCTGCCCGGAGGCCGCCGCCGCGGACGTTCCGCCCTCGGATTCGCTGACGGCCGGGTCGAGTCCGCCGGCGGCGGGGCGGCCGTCGGGGGACAGCGCGAACGGCGACGGGGTCGCGGAGGACAGCGGTACGAGATAGGGGCGGCAGCCCAGCGGGAAGGAGAGGTCGCCGGTGTGCACGTCGTACACCGGGTCGAAGCCGCGCCAGGACAGGAACGCGAGGTAGCGGCCGTCGCTGGTGAAGACCGGATTCTCGTCCTCGAAGCGGCCGTTGGTGACATCGACGATCGTACGGGCGAAGCTTCCGGCGATCTTGGCCAGCTTGATCTGGCGGAGGGTACGGCCCACGCCGGGGTGGGACCAGGTGAGCCACTCGCCGTCGGGGGAGAAGGCCATGTCGGTGACGGGGCCGTTGATGGAGCGGATCAGTTCGGTGACGGGGGGTGGGGGTTCGGTCGAGGGCGCGGTTGGGGGTGGGGGTGTTGTGGGTTGGGGTGCGGTAGTTGGTTCGGTGGTGGGGGGTGGGGCGGCGCCGGTCGGTTCCGTGGTGGGGGGTGGCTCGGCGGCCGGTGGTGGCTCTGTCGGTTGGGTGGGGGGTTCGGGCTGGTCCGGTGGCTCGGGCTGCTCCGGTGGTTGGGTCGCTTCCCCTGCGGGGGTTTCCTCCGGATCCTCCGTCGTGTCTATGAGCAGCAGCCTGCCGTCGTGCGTCGCGATCGCGATCCGTTCCCCGTCCGGGTCCGCGACCATCTCCCGTACGCGGCCCAGCTGCCCCGAAGCCAGTCGCCGCGGCTCCCGGTCACCGCTCGCCCTCGGCAGATACGCGATCTCGATCGCGTCCTCGCCCTCCGCGTCGGTGACGTACGCGACCTGGCCGCCGCTGCCGAGCATCTCGGCGAACCGGACCCGGACGCCGGGCGTGTCCGCGATCGTGCGGGCCGGGCCGTCGCGGTGGGTCAGCCAGTACAGGCTGCCCCGTACGTTCACGGCGCTCGCCCGGCCCGTCGCGTCCACGGAGATCCCGTCGACGTGGCTGGCGGCCGGGACCTGGTAGCCGCGCCGCCCCACACGCGGTCCACCGAGCCGTACGTCCAGCTTGCGCGGCACCGAGTCGGGAGTCAGCGCGTCGACCAGCCAGAGGTCGCCCGCGCACTGGTAGACGACGCGGCGCCCGTCCGACGAGGCGTGGCGGGCGTAGAAGGCGTCATGGTCGGTGTGGCGGCGCAGATCGGTGCCGTCGGGCAGGCAGGAGTAGAGATTGCCGACGCCCTCGTGGTCGGAGAGGAACGCGATGCGCCCGCCGACGAACATCGGGCAGTCCAGATGGCCGCCGATGTCCGCGAGCAGCCGTTCGCCGTGCAGCCAGAGCCGGCCCATCGCACCGCCCCGGTACCGCTTCCAGGCGGCGGGTTCGTGCGGCGGCTTGCCGGTGAGCAGGAGCGTACGGCGCTCACCGTCGATGTCCGCGACGGCGATGTCGCTCACCGGGCCCCAGGGCAGCTTGCTGCCGGGGGAGCCGTCGGTGGGGAGGCTGTAGGCCCAGGCGAAGTACGAGAAGGGCTGGCCGTGCGAGGAGACCGCGAGGATCTGGGTGTCGCCGTCCTTGTCGAGGGGCGTCCAGCCGCAGATGCGGGTGTCCGTGGCGCCCCAGTAGGTGAGACGGCGGGACGGGCCGCCGTTCACGGGGGCCAGATGGATTTCCGGGTCGAGGCTGCGCCAGGTCGTATAGGCGATGTGGCGGCCGTCGGGTGAGAAGCGGGGGTGACCGATTCTGGTGCGGTCGACGGTCAACCGCCAGGCGCGTTCGGGGCGGTGCCCGGCCGGCGCGAGGGGGGCGACCCAGAGGTCGTCCTCGGCGGCGAAGCACAGCAAGTCGTCGTGCAGGTGCGGGAAGCGGAGATACGCGACGTCGTCACTCACCCCCCAATGCTGCCCTTTGGGGGCGGGGCGCGCCTCCGGGACGACGTATTTCGCGGTGGGGGGTCGCTGTCCGGCGGTGCGCTGTCCGGCGGTGCGCCGTCCGGCGGGGGCGGGTGCGGGGCGGGGGTGCGGGTGCGGGTGGGGTTTGTGGTGGGTGCGGGGGCCGGGGCCTCCGGAGGCGCATGTCCGGACTGCATGATTTACGCCGCGTGCGGGTTTCGTGGTCGGGTGCGGGCCGGTGTGCGGCACAAATCACGCTCTACGTCCGGACACGTCACCTCCTGCGACCCCGACCCCCTCCCGCCGGATCCCCGCCTGCGGGCCGCCTCGTCCTTTGTACGGCCGCCCCCGGCGGTGTGGGGGTGGGTTGGGGCTGGGGTGGGGTGCCTGGGCGTTCTGGTTGGGTCGTCCGGCGGCGAGTGAGCCGAAGGGGCGCGCCGCTGTCGTAAGGGAGAGCGCGCGCAGGTTTGTGAGGTACGAGCGAACCGAGCACGGTCGACCCGTCGACAGTGGCTGAAAGTGGCCCGGAGGTGAACCGAGCCCAAAAAAATACCGAAACGGTTTCGTTTCGTTCGGGGGTAGGGTTATCTTCGTACTGTACGAAACCGTTTCGTTCGCAACGTCGGAGGTCGGTCATGGCGCGCAGCAGACTCACGCCTGAACGTGAGGCCGAGCTGTATGCCGCCGTGCTCGATCTGCTGCGGGAAGTCGGCTATGACGCCCTCACCATGGACGCCATCGCCGCCCGTACCCATTCCAGCAAGGCCACCCTCTACCGCCAGTGGGGGAGCAAGCCCGAGCTGGTCGCCCGTGCGATGCGACACAACAAGCCGGTGAGTATCGGACAGATCGACACCGGTTCGGTGCGTGGCGACTTCGAGATGATGGTGGCCCGTACCGACGACTGCCAGGTGGAGAAGGACTCCGCGCTGATGCGGGGCCTGTTCCATGCCGTACACGACAATCCGGAACTCCTTGAGGCGTTGCGTGAGCTGCTCATCGATCCCGAGTTGACCGGGCTCGACGAGTTGTTGAGACGTGGCGTGGAGCGCGGTGAGCTCGCCGCGGACAACCCGGCATTGGCTTATATCTCGCACATGCTGATCGGTGCCTTCGCGGCCCGGCAGCTTGTCGAGAACCGGCCGATCGACCGGGAATTCCTCGCCGCCTATATCGATGCCGTGGTCCTCCCCGCCCTCGGCGTCTGACTGCCCGCACCGGCCCCCGCCGGTCCTGAGCGTTGCACCCGCATGCACCGACTGATCCACCTGACGCGTTCCGCTCCCGTCGTCGGGCCGGCTCCCCATGCCCTGTTTTCGACCATAGATCCGGGAGTACGCCCTCGTGGCCACGTTTCTCTACAAGCTCGGACGGCTCGCCTTCCGGCGCCGACGCCTTGTCGCCCTTGTCTGGGTGGCACTGCTCGCGCTCGCCGGAGTAGGCGCGGCGACCGCGTCCGCCCCCACTTCCAGTTCCTTCTCCATACCGGGCACGGAGGCCCAGAAGGCCTTCGACCTGCTTGAACAGCGTTTCCCCGGGGCCAGTGCCGACGGCGCGACCGCCCGTGTCGTCTTCAAGGCTCCGGCGAACGAGAAGATGACCGACGCCGCGCACAAGGCGGAGGTCCGCGAGATCGTCGGCGAGTTGTCGGACGGTTCGGACCAGGTCGCCTCGGTGACCGACCCGTACAACGCGAAGGCCGTCTCGCAGGACGGCTCGACGGCGTACATCCAGGTCTCGTACAAGGTCAACTCGATGGAGATGACCGAGAAGACCCGTACGACACTCGAAGAGGCCGGGGCCGACGCGCGGGCCCAGGGCATGACCGTGGAGATCGGCGGGGACGCGCTCCAGGTCACGCCGGAGACCGGATCCACGGAGATCATCGGGGTGGCCGTCGCCGCCGTGGTGCTGGTGATCACCTTCGGATCCCTGGTCGCGGCGGGGCTGCCGCTGCTCACCGCGCTCATCGGGGTCGGCGTCGGGGTCTCCACGATCACCGCGCTCGCCACCGTGCTCGACCTGGGCTCCACCACCTCGACTCTCGCGATGATGATCGGCCTGGCGGTCGGGATCGACTACGCGCTGTTCATCGTCTCCCGCTACCGCGCCGAACTGGCCGAGGGCCGGGAACGCGAGGAGGCGGCCGGACGGGCCGTCGGTACCGCCGGGTCCGCCGTGGTCTTCGCCGGTCTCACCGTCGTGATCGCGCTGGTCGGGCTCGCCGTCGTCAATATCCCGATGCTCAGCAAGATGGGCTTCGCCGCCGCCGGTACGGTCGTGATCGCCGTCCTCATCGCGCTCACCCTGATTCCGGCGGGGCTCGGCTTCGTGGGCAAGCGGGTGCACGGACGCAAGGACCGTCGGGCCATCGAGAGCCGTAAGGCGGGCGAGGGCGCCGAGGAGAAGCCCAACATGGGCACCCGCTGGGCGCGTTTCGTGCTGCGTCGTCCGATCGCCGTCCTGGTCACGGCCGTTGTCGGGCTCGGGGTCATCGCGGTCCCGGCCTCCTCGCTGGAGATGGGGCTGCCCGACGACGGGTCGCAGCCGACCAGCACCACCCAGCGCAAGGCGTACGACCTGCTCTCCGACGGCTTCGGCCCCGGCTTCAACGGGCCGCTGATGCTGGTGATCGACGGCAAGGCCAACAACAACGCCAAGGAGACGGCCACCGAGGTCGCCGACAAGGTGAAGAAGATGGACGGCGTCGTGGCCGTCACCCCCTCCACCCTCAACAAGGCGGGCGACACCGCGACCATCACGGTGATTCCCAAGGACCGCCCGTCCTCGGTCGAGACCGAGGATCTGGTCCACTCCATCCGTGACACGGGCGACGGGATCGAGGCGGAGCGTGGGGCCGATGTCCTGGTCAGCGGCGCCACGGCGATGAACGCCGACTTCTCGCAGAAGATGAACGACGCGCTGATCCCGTATCTCGCGCTCGTCGTCGGCCTGGCCTTCCTGCTGCTGATGCTGGTCTTCCGGTCCGTGCTGGTGCCGCTCAAGGCGGCCCTCGGCTTCCTGCTCTCCGTGGTCGCCGCTCTCGGCGCCGTGGTCGCGGTGTTCCAGTGGGGCTGGCTCGGAAGTCTGCTCGGTGTCGAGCAGACCGGTCCGGTGATGTCGATGATGCCGATCTTCATGGTGGGTGTGGTGTTCGGCCTCGCGATGGACTACGAGGTCTTCCTGGTGACCCGGATGAGGGAGGCGTTCGTCCACGGGGAGCGGTCCGGCGAGGCGATCGTCACCGGCTTCCGGCACGGTGCGCGGGTGGTCACGGCCGCTGCGGTGATCATGATCGCCGTCTTCGCGGGCTTCATCGGCTCCAGCGAGTCGATGATCAAGATGATCGGCTTCGGGCTCGCCATCGCCGTGTTCTTCGACGCGTTCGTGGTGCGGATGGCGATCGTGCCGGCCGTGCTCGCGCTGCTCGGGAACAAGGCGTGGTGGCTGCCGCGCTGGCTGGACCGGGCGCTGCCGAACGTGGATGTGGAGGGTGAGGCCCTGCACAAGCAGCTCGCGGACACGCCCGGGGGCCCGGACGGTGGTCCCGGCTCGGAGCGTGAGCTGGTGCGCACCTGAGGTTCGGCTCTCTCCTGCTCCGGGCCGTCGCTTGAGCGGAGCGACGGTTCCGGGACGCGCCGGCGCTGTGGGGACGGAGCCGGAGCGGTGCATGCGGCCCGGTCGTACGCCCTTGAGGGGTGTGCGGCCGGGCCGCTGTGCTGGGCTTTCAGGTTCTGTGGAGCAGGCGGCCCAGTTCGTTCTCCACCTGTATGTCGTGCCGCTCCTCGCCGGCCGGGACCATCGCGTACGAGTCCTTCAGGAACCGGCGCAGCGGTGCGGAGTCGAACTGCACCACCGCCACCCCGTCCGGCGAGTGGAATTCCAGTACGGTCTGGGCCCGTCCGCAGGGCCACACCTGTACGTCGCCGGTGCCCGACGGCAGTCGCAGGCCCTCGTCGAGCAGGTCGCGGGCGAACGCCCAGATCACCTCGCCCTTCTGGTCGAGGGAGACCTCGGGCGGGAAGACGATGCGCATGGCGAGCGGATCGGCGCCGTCGTAGCGGAGGGTGACGGTGACCGTCCTGGGGTGGGGGGCGTCCGTTATCAGACGGGCTGTGGCGGGCTGTTCGACGATGGGGGGCATCGACTGGCTCCTTTGAGCTCTCCCCGAATAACGAACATTCCGTTCCAATCCTACAAAACTCGGTCAATTAACTCACGGTCGTGGCGATGTCACATCCGATGGCCGGGTGGGGTGCCGTTCCGGCGTCATCCATGTCATCTCGCATGGGGTCCGCTCTTGCGCATCGTTCGCAATAGGGCACTATCATCGAACGGCTCACCACCGCGCCGTCCCCGCCGTCCCCGCAGGAAGCGGAGTCCTCCATGCATGTCCCCGACGGATTCATCGACCTGCCGGTCTCGGCCGCCACCGGCGCCGTCGCCGTGGGCGCCGTGGCGGTCAGCCTGCGCGGCGCTCGCCGGGAGCTGGACGAGCGCACCGCGCCGCTCGCCGGGCTCGTCGCCGCCTTCATCTTCGCCGTGCAGATGCTCAACTTCCCCGTCGCGGCCGGTACGAGCGGTCATCTGCTGGGCGGGGCCCTGGCGGCGATACTCGTCGGTCCGTACACCGGTGTGCTCTGTATCTCCGTCGTGCTGCTGATGCAGGGCATCCTCTTCGCGGACGGCGGGCTCACCGCGCTCGGCGTGAACATCACCGACATGGCCGTGGTGACGACCGTCGTCTCGTACGCGCTCTTCCGCGGGCTGGTGAGGATCCTGCCCCGGACGCGCCGCTCGGTGACCGTGTCCTCCTTCGCCGCCGCGCTGGTCTCCGTACCGGCCGCGGCTCTCGCCTTCACCTTCTTCTACGCGGTCGGCGGGACCACCGACATCCCGATCGGCAAGGTGCTGACCGGGATGGCCGGGGTCCATCTGCTGATCGGTATCGGCGAGGCCACCATCACCGCGCTCACGGTCGGCGCGGTCATCGCCGTACGGCCCGACCTGGTGCACGGCGCCCGGGGGCTGTCCGCGCCGCTGAAGCTGCGGGTCGGCGGGGAGCTGGTCGACGCGGCGCCCGAGTCCTCGCCCGTTGCGGCCCCCGCGGCGGCCCGTTCCTCCCGCACGGTCTGGGCGACCGGTCTGGTCACCGCGCTCGTCCTGGCCGGGTTCGTCTCCTTCTACGCCTCCGCCGACCCCGACGGCCTGGAGAAGGTCGCCGCGGACCAGGGCATCGACAAGAAGACCGAGCCGCACCACAACGCCGACTCCCCGCTCGCCGACTACGGCGTCGAGGACATCTCCGACGCCCGGGTCTCCGGCGGCCTCGCGGGGGCGATCGGCGTGGGCGCCACGGTCGCCGTGGGCAGCGGCGTCTTCTGGGCGGTGAGCCGCCGCCGTACGGCCACGGCCGCCGCGTCCGGCTCCGCGTCCCGGTCGGCCGGCGGGCGGGTCTGACATGGGCGCGGGCCACGCCCACAAGCTCTACCGGCACGGGCACTCGCCGGTCCACACACTGCCGCCGCACTGCAAGCTCGCCGCGGTCTTCTGCTTCGTCGTCGTGGTCGTCTCCACCCCGCGCGAGGCGGTCTGGGCGTTCGCGCTGTACGCGGCGCTGCTCGCGGCGGTCGCAGCGGTGGCCCGTATCCCCGCCGGATTCCTGCTGCGGCGGATGCTGATCGAGGTTCCGTTCGTGGCGTTCGCGGTCCTGATGCCGTTCGTGGTGCCGGGCGATCAGGTGCGGTTCCTGGGGCTGTCGTTGAGCGTTCCCGGCCTCTGGGGCGCCTGGAACGTACTCGCCAAGGGCACCCTGGGCGTCGCCGCGTCCGTGATCCTCGCGTCCACCACCGAACTGCGGTCCCTGCTGCTCGGCCTCCAACAGCTGCGCCTGCCACCGATGCTGGTGCAGATCGCGTCCTTCATGATCCGTTACGGCGATGTCATCACCGACGAGATGCGCCGGATGTCGATCGCCCGCCGTTCGCGCGGTTTCGAGGCACGGGGCGTACGGCACTGGGGAGTTCTGGCGAAGTCCGCCGGGGCGCTCTTCATCCGCTCGTACGAGCGCGGGGAGCGCGTGCACCTGGCGATGGTGAGCCGGGGGTACGCGGGCACCATGCCGGTCATCGACGAGGTGAGCGCGAGCCGGGCGCAGTGGACGTACGCCGCCGTGCTCCCGCTGTCGGCGCTCACCGTCTGCCTGCTCGGCTGGTTCCTGTGACATCTCCTGACATCTCCCGGTTGGTTCCTGTGACTTCTCCCTTGTCCTCTCCCGTGTCCTCTCCCGCCGTACCGCCGTCTCTTGAGGTCAGCGGGCTCGCGTACGCCTACCCCGACGGCCATCAGGCCCTCTTCGGCGTCGATCTGACCGTCGGGCGCGGGGAGCGGGTGGCGCTGCTCGGACCCAACGGGGCCGGCAAGACCACACTCGTCCTGCATCTCAACGGCATCCTGACCGCCGGGGCCGGTTCGGTCGCGGTCGCCGGGCTGCCGGTGGCGAAGCGGAACCTGGCGGAGATCCGGCGCCGGGTCGGCATCGTCTTCCAGGACCCGGACGACCAGTTGTTCATGCCGACGGTGCGGGAGGACGTGGCGTTCGGACCGGCCGCCGCCGGACTGCGCGGGCCCGAACTGGAGGCCCGGGTCCGGGACGCGCTCGGCCGGGTCGGGATGGCGGAGTACGTGGACCGGCCGCCGCACCATCTGTCGTTCGGGCAGCGGCGGCGGGTGGCCGTGGCGACCGTACTGGCGATGCAGCCGGAGATCCTCGTCCTGGACGAGCCTTCGTCAAACCTGGATCCGGCGTCCCGGCGTGAACTCGCCGATATCCTGCGGTCGCTGGACATCACCGTGCTGATGGTCACACACGACCTGCCGTACGCACTCGAACTCTGCCCCCGCGCGGTGGTCCTCAGCGACGGCGTGATCGTGGCGGACGGCCCCACCCAGGGACTTCTCGGCGACGAGGAGTTGATGGCGGCGCACCGGCTGGAGCTGCCGTTCGGTTTCGACCCGCGTTCCGTGTCACCGCGCCACGTTGCACCATAGAGGGGGTCGCGCCGCCGGGGCGTGATGTGACGGACGAGCGGTACGGCGAGCGGACGCGAGCGGTACCGACGGGCAGGAGTGCGGGCGTGGACGTCCAGGGGACGGTGGCAGCGGGCTTCGAGCCGGTCAGGGACGCTTTCGTACGGAACTTCGATCGGCTCGGTGAACACGGCGCGGCGGTCGCCGTGTACCGGGACGGGCGGAAGGTCGTGGACCTGTGGGCCGGTACGCGCGATGTGGACGGCCCGGAGCCCTGGGCGCTGGACACCGCGCAGATCGTCCGCTCGGCGACGAAGGGCGTGGCCGCCGCCGTACCCCTGCTGCTCCACCAGCGCGGACAGATCGATCTCGACGCGCCGGTCGGTACGTACTGGCCGGAGTTCAAGGCCGCGGGCAAGGAGCGCGTGCTCGTACGGCACCTGCTCTCGCACCGCGCGGGCGTGCCCGTACTGGACCGGCCGCTGACCCGGGCCGAGGCCGTCGACGGCGAGTCGGGCGCTCGCGCGCTGGCCGCCCAACGGCCCGTCTGGGAGCCCGGAACCGACCACGGCTATCACGCCCACACCTACAGCTGGCTGGTCGCCGAGCTGGTCAGACGGGTCACCGGGCGCAGCATCGGCCGGTGGATCGCGGAGGAGATCGCGCGCCCCCTCGGCCTGGACTTCTGGGTGGGCCTGCCCGAGGAGGAGGCGCACCGGGTGGGGCGGATCGGCCCCGTCGGGGAACTGCCGTCGGCGGGCGGCGGCGAGCTCAAGCTGCGGCCCAAGAGGTCGGTCACGGAGGCGTACCAGAACCCGGAGTCGCTCACGCGGCGCGCGTTCGGGGTGATCGATCCGCTGCCGGACGAGAACGACCCGGCGTACCGCGCCGCCGAACTCCCGGCCTCCGGCGGCATCTCGACCGCCCGCGCGCTGGCCCGCGTCTACGCGGCGATGATCGGCCCGGTGGACGGCCACCGGCTGTTCGCGCCCGCCACCCTGACCCTGGCCCGTACGGAGGAATCGGCGGGCCCGGACCGGGTCCTGGTCGTCGCCACCCGCTTCGGCCTCGGCTTCATGCTGCACGGCCCGTCCGCGCCGCTGCTGGCCCCCGGCTCCTTCGGACACCCGGGGCGCGGCGGCTCGCTGGGCTTCGCCGATCCCGAGTCGGGCATCGCGTTCGGGTACGTGACCAACGGCATGCGCAAGGGAGTCACGGCCGACCCGCGCGCACAGGCCCTGGTGCGGGCGGTGCGGTCGGCGACGTGAGGGGCCGGTGAGACGTTCCGCGGGGTACCCGGTGAGACGTTCCGCGGGGTACCCGGTGAGACGTTCCGAGGGGTAGGGGGACTGATCGGCCGGTTAGCCGGCCGACAGCACCGACGCCACCACCGGGCCCGCCGCGTCGCCTCCGTGTCCGCCGGCCTGGACGACCGCGGCGGCGGCGAGATCGTTCTCGTACCCCGTGAACCAGCTGTTGGACGTGGTCTGGCCGTCGACCTCCGCCGAACCGGTCTTCGCGCCCTTGTCCCCGCCGAGCCCGGACATCGCCTTGGCGCCGGTGCCGTTCGTGGCCGTCAGGCGCATCATGGAGCGCAGTTGGTCCGCCGCGTCCGGCGACAGCGAGCGCGCGGCGGTCGCCATCTTCCGGTCGTCCAGCGTGCGCGGCACGATGACCGGCTGCTTGAACGCGCCGTTCTTGGCGGTGGCCGTGACGGACGCCATGTTGAGGACGTTCATCTGGACCGTGCCCTGGCCGATGTACTGCGCCGCCGCCTCGCTGCCGGTCCCGGCCGGGACGCTGCCGTCGAAGGACGGGATCCCGGTCTGCCAGTTCAGGCCGATACCGAAGACCTCCTGGGCCTCCTTCGCCAGCGCGCCGTCGTCCTCGGTGTCGTCGATCAGCTTGATGAAGGCGGTGTTGCAGGAGCGGGCGAAGCTCTGCGCGAAGGTGCCGTTCGGGATCGAGAACTCGTCCAGGTTCTGGAACTTACGGCCCTGGTATATCGCGTTCTTCGGGCATTCGGCCGGCTTGTCCGCGCCGACCAGGCCCTTCTCCAGCAGCAGCGCCGCCGTCATGATCTTCATCGTGGAGCCGGGCGCCTGCTGGCCGAGCATCGCCGCGTTCCAGCCGTCCTTACGGTTGTTGGCGACCGCCAGGATCTCGCCCGTACTGGGCTGGAGGGCCACGACCGACGCCTCGCTGTACTTCTTCACCGACTGCTCGGCCGCCGCCTGGACGCCCGCGTCCAGCGTCGTCGTCAGCTCGCCCGGCTTCCCCTTGGAGAGCGTCAGCAGCGACTGGTCGGCGGCGGCCTTCGCGTCCGCCGTGGTGCCGCTGCCGTCCTCGCTCCCGCTGTCGGCCTTCAGCATCAGTTCGATGCCCGCCGAACCGCCCGCGTCCTCGCCGTACTTGGTCCGCAGCTGGTCCAGAACGGCCCCCAGCGACGGGTACTTCTCCTTCGTCAACTCCGTGCCGTCGCGGTCAACGGCCTTGATCGGCGGGGCCGATGCCTCGCCCGTGACCAGGACCGTGGAGTCCGTCAGCTTCGGGTGGATCACGGACGGCGCCCAGTCGACCAGCGGGCGCCCGGTGGTCTTGCCGCGCACCACGGTCAGTTCCGAGCTGTACGACCAGGGCTTGCTCTGCCCCTTGAACGCCACCGTGGCCTTGACGGTGAACGGCACCTTCGCGCCGGCCGCCGTGCCCGGTGTGATCACCGCTTTGGTGACATGGGCCTGGTCGCGGTAGCCGCTGATGGCCGGCCCGGCGGCGGTGGCGTTGTTGGTCAGCTGCGCGACATCGGCCGCGTCCGTCCCGTCCGCCCAACCGGTCAGGAAGTCCTTCGCCGCCTTGTCGATCTCGGCCGCGCTGAGCGGGCCGGTCTTGACCTCCGCGCTCCTGGTGGTGGCACCGGCGCCGCCGCCCGATCCGCCGTAGAGGCTGTACGCGCCGTACCCCACTCCACCGGCGAATACGATGAACACCCCGCCGATTACGGCGGTCTTCGCTCCACTACGCATGAGTGCGGCCCCTCCCCAGAAGTCCAGCCGACTCTACGGGACGTGTGTGCCGCCCGGGACGAGGGCTGTAGGACCGCGGACAAGCGTTATCGGACCGCGACGCCCTCGGCGGAACCGGGTGGCCATGAGCTCCGGGGGCCGGCTTTCGGCGCCGGGACAGACGCCCCGGCCGCCGGACCCCCCCGCCATCAGACCCAGGTGTCGAACCACATCCTGCTGCGCCACGCGTCGATCGGGATCGACGTCCCCGTGTACAGCGGCCAGAAATAAATGAAGTTCCAGACGATCAGCAGCACCAGCACGCCCGCCCCGACCGCGCCGATCGTCCTTCGTCTCTCGTCGGAGCCCGCCGGCCCCACCATCGCGCCGATCATCATCGCCACCGCGAGACAGAGGTACGGCACGAAGACGACCGCGTAGAAGAGGAAGATCGTCCGCTCCTGGTACAGGAACCAGGGGCCCCAGCCCGCCGCCACCGCGCAGGCGATCGCGCCCGCGCGCCAGTCGCGGCGGAAGAACCAGCGCCACAGGACGTAGCAGAGCGCGAAGCCCGCCGCCCACCACAGCAGCGGGGTGCCGAGCGCCAGTACCTCGCGGGCGCATTCGCCCTTCGTCGCGACCGGGCAGCCGTCCTTGCCGGCCGCCGGATCCTCGTAGAAGTACGAGACCGGGCGGCCCAGGACGATCCAGCTCCACGGGTTCGACTGGTAGGTGTGGCCCGAGGTGAGGTTGACGTGGAAGCTGTAGACCTCGTTCTCGTAGTGCCAGAGGCTGCGCAGCCAGTCGGGCAGCCAGGTCCAGTCGCCGCCCTTGCCCGCGGTCGCGGCCCAGTTCCTGAAGTAGCCCTTGTCGGTGACGATCCAGCCGGTCCAGGAGGCGACGTACGTCACGACCGCGACCGGCACCGTCGAGAAGAAGGCCGGCACGATGTCCCGCTTGAGCACCGCCAGGTACGGCCGGACCGCGCCCGCCGTCCGGCGCGCGCCCACGTCCCACAGCACGGCCATGATCGCGAAGGCGGCCAGGATGTAGAGGCCGTTCCACTTCGTGGCGAAGGCCAGGCCCAGCATCACCCCGGCCGCGAGCCGCCAGGGCCGCCAGCCGAGCCGCAGGGTCTCGGCGACCGGGGCGTCCGGGCGCAGGACGCCCTCCTCGTCCTCGGGAAGCGCCGCCGCCAGCTTCCGCCGTGCCCAGTCGCGGTCGATCAGCAGACAGCCGAAGGAGGCCAGCACGAAGAACATCAGCACGAGGTCGAGGAGCGCCGTACGGCTCATCACGAAGTGCAGCCCGTCGACGGCGAGCAGCGCGCCCGCCAGACATCCCAGGAACGTGGAGCGGAACAGCCGGCGCCCGATCCGGCACAGCATCAGCACCGAGAGCGTGCCGAGCACCGCGACCATGAAACGCCAGCCGAAGGGCGTGAACCCGAAGAGCTGCTCGCCGAGGCCGATGACCCACTTGCCGACCGGCGGATGAACGACGTAACCGGGCTCGGTCGGGATGGGCACCGAGGACGGGTCCTTCAGGATCCGCGCGTCGATGTCCTTGGGCCAGTTGCCCTCGTACCCCTGGTTGACGAGCGCCCAGGCGTCCTTGGCGTAGTACGTCTCGTCGAATATCACCGCCTTGGGGTTGCCCAGGTTCCAGAACCGGAGCGCGCCCGCGACGAGGGCCACGAGCAGCGGCCCGCCCCACGCCGACCAGCGGATCAGCCGTTCCGCGAGGGAGGGCGGCACCGCGAGCACCGCCCACAGTCGCTCGGAGGGCCGGGTGTACGGCGGTACCAGCCGCTCGCGCAGGCCCGTCACCGGCCGGGGCACATGGCCGAATCGGCGGAGCCGCTGAGGCCAAGAGGGCGGCTTGTCGCCGGCGTCGTGCCCCTGGAGGGCTTCTGGCGCAGTACTGGTCACCGCGCCATCGTAGGGAACGCCGCTGTGCGAGGGGCGCGTCGCGCCCTGCGAGGATGGCGGATGTGAACGCGACGCCTGGAACAACGCCTGGATCCACCCCCGAATCAACTGGGTCAACGCCCCGATCGGCCGCCGGACCCGCGTCCGGATCGAGGTCCGGATCGAGGTCTGGACCGGGGGCCGGAGCGGGGGCCGGTTCGGCGTCCGGATCCGGGCCGGGGGCCGGATCCGGGGCCGGATCCGGGCCGGGGACGCTGGTGCTCGCGGGGACGCCGATCGGCGATGTCGCGGACGCGCCGCCCCGGCTCGCCACCGAGCTGGAGACCGCCGATGTGATCGCCGCCGAGGACACCCGGCGGCTGCGCAGGCTCACCCAGGCGCTCGGCGTACACACCAGTGGCCGGGTCGTCTCGTACTTCGAGGGCAACGAGTCCGCCAGGACCCCCGAGCTGGTCGACGCGCTGACGGGCGGGGCGCGGGTGCTGCTGGTCACGGACGCGGGCATGCCGTCCGTCTCCGACCCCGGATACCGGCTGGTGGCGGCGGCCGTCGAGCAGGACATCAAGGTGACGGCCGTGCCGGGCCCCTCCGCCGTACTGACCGCGCTGGCGCTCTCCGGACTGCCCGTCGACCGCTTCTGCTTCGAGGGCTTCCTGCCGCGCAAGGCGGGCGAGCGGCTCAGCAGGCTGCGGGACGCGGCGGGCGAGCGGCGCACGCTCGTCTACTTCGAGGCACCGCACCGGCTCGACGACTCGCTCGCGGCGATGGCCGAGGTCTTCGGAGCCGACCGCAGGGCCGCCGTCTGCCGTGAGCTGACCAAGACGTACGAAGAGGTGAAGCGCGGCGGCCTCGGTGAGCTGGCGGCCTGGGCGGCCGACGGGGTACGGGGCGAGATCACCGTCGTGGTCGAGGGCGCGCCGGAGTCCGGGCCCGGGGATCTGGACCCGGCCGAACTGGTGCGCCGGGTACGGGTGAGGGAGGAGGCGGGGGAGCGGCGCAAGGAGGCGATCGCCGCCGTCGCCGCCGAGGCCGGGGTGCCCAAGCGCGAGGTGTTCGATGCTGTCGTCGCGGCAAAGAACGCGGAGCGCGCGGCCCCTATGGACGGTAAAGGACCCTCGTGAAAAGCAAAGAGCAGGCCGGGTGCCGGTCTATTTGGGCATGGGAAGGTTAAGACCCCTCCATTAATCGACAGGGGCTGATGCGCTCCCGCCGGCAAAGGCGTCCACTGGGTCAGTGGAGAGGAGCTGGCATGAGTGAGATCACCGGCACAGCAACAGCTCATGAGGCATATGCGTTCTGCTGTATGCGTTGTGGACACGGCTGGGAGCAGGCTTACGACATAGAGCACTATGTCGACGGCTCGGGCAAGAATGTCGTCGTCTACAAGTCGGAGGGCATACGGGTGCCTTCCCCGCTGTCGAGCCCGACCTGCACCAACTGCGGGGGGCATGTCGTACGGATCATGCGTTCCGGGCAGGTCTCGTCGGTGCACGCCCTGATGGCGGAGCAGCACCACCCGGCGAAGCGCGGGCGGGATGCCGCCGCGGTGGGGAAGACGGGGGCCGAGGGGATTCCGGCGCAGCCGGGCGGGGAGATATCCGCCGGCGCCGGCGGGAACGACGGGCACGGCCCGGACGCGGACGGGCGCGCGGGCAAGGACGGGCACACGGGCACGGACGAGGACTCGGACACGGGGCACCACCACTGGCACCTCTCCGATCTCCTGCACCCGTTCCACCACCGCAAGTAACCCCGCCTCGTACCCCCTCGTACCCCCTCGTACGACCGGGTGCCACCGGGTGCGGACCGTGCGACGCAGGTGAGAAGCGCGCATGAAAAGCACAGGTGAGAACCGCGGGTGAACCCCATGGGCGCGGTCCTCGTAGGATCGCGCCCATGAGTTCGAAGCAGGCTCCGCCGCCGCTCCCCGAGCCCCTCCGGGTGCCGGTCGCGGATTCGCACACCCATCTGGACATGCAGGACGGCACCGTCGAGGAGGGCCTGGCCAAGGCCGCCTCGGTCGGCGTCACGACGGTGGTCCAGGTGGGGTGCGACCTCAAGGGTTCCCGCTGGGCCGCCGAGACGGCCGCAGCGTACGAGAACGTGCACGCGGCCGTTGCCCTGCACCCCAACGAGGCGCCGCGCATCGTGCATGGCGACCCCGACGGCTGGTCGCGGCAGGGCGCGCGCGAGGGCGGCGGCGACACGGCGCTGGACGACGCGCTGGCCGAGATCGACCGGCTGGCCGCGCTGCCGCGCGTACGGGCCGTCGGTGAGACGGGACTCGACTACTTCAGGACCGGGCCCGAGGGCATGGCCGCCCAGGAGCGCTCCTTCCGCGCTCATATCGAGATCGCCAAACGCCACGGCAAGGCGCTCGTCATCCATGACCGCGAGGCCCATGCCGATGTGCTGCGTATCCTCGCCGAGGAAGGCGCCCCGGAGCGCACGGTCTTCCATTGTTATTCCGGTGATGCTGAAATGGCGGAAGTGTGTGCCGCTGCCGGTTATTACATGTCTTTTGCAGGCAATGTCACCTTTAAAAACGCTCAACCGTTGCGGGATGCGCTCACAATAGCGCCGCTGGAGCTTGTTCTCGTCGAGACGGACGCACCTTTTCTTACGCCGGCGCCCTACCGGGGCCGGCCCAATGCGCCGTATCTCATTCCGGTCACCCTGCGTGCCATGGCCCAGGTGCGGGGGATCGACGAGGACGCCATGGCCGGGGCGATTTCGCACAACACGGCGCGTGCGTTCGGTTATTGACGCCCCGCAGTGCGCGGAGCGTCCACGGCGGGGTGGTGCAGCGTAGCGGCGCGACGCTGCGTGGTCGAGTCACTTTGGAGAGTGACGGAAGCTCCGCTAGTGTCCGGGCCCGCCCCGTCTTCCTTCCCGGCGGGGCGGACCGGATCTTGTGGAGCGTCGTGAGCAATGCGCAGGGCAGTCACCGTGCCGCACGCGGCGGGCGCCGCGCCGCCAGGACCGCGGAGCGGGAGCGGGAGCGGTACGAGCAGCGGCCACCGTACGAGCAGCACGACGCCCCCGAGCCGTCCGGCAGCCCCGAGCCCGGCCCCGCGCCGTCCGACGCACCCCGGCCGTCCGACGCGCTCCGGCCGTCCGACGCACCCCGGCCGTCCGACGCACCCGAGCCCGCACCCGGCCCCGGGTCGGGGAGCCGTCGTTCCCGCTCCCGGCGCCTCCCCGGCGGGCGCCGCCGTAAAGCTCCCCCGTCCCCCGAGGCCCTGCGCCGGCTCGTCCCGCAGGCCCTGGTCGTCGCGTTCCTGGCCGGTGGCACCTCGGCGTTCGTCGTCCACGACAAGGCCGTCAAGCTCAGCGTCGACGGCGAACCGCGCACCCTGCACACCTTCGCCGGTGACGTGGAGGAACTGCTCGCGGACGAAGGGGTGGCCGTCGGCGCGCACGACCTCGTCGCCCCCGCGCCCGGTGACCAACTCAGCAGCGGGGACGAGGTGATCGTCCGCCGCGGCCGGCCGGTCCTCCTCACTCTCGACGGGCAGCGCCGCCAGGTGTGGACGACCGCCCGTACGGTCGACGGCGCGCTGCGTCAGCTCGGGGTGCGCGCGCAGGGCGCGTTCCTCTCCGTCTCGCGCTCCTCCGCGATCTCCCGCGGCGGGCTGGAACTGCACGTACGGACCGAACGGACCGTGACCTTCATGGCCGACGGCCGCGAGCGCACCATCCGTACCAACGCGGCGACCGTCGCCGAAGCGCTGGAGGAAGCGGGCATCGCGACGCGCGGGCAGGACACCACGTCCGTACCGCCCGACAGCTTCCCGCGCGACGGCCAGACCGTCACCGTCATGCGCATCACGGCCGGCGAACAGGTGCGCGAGGAGCTCATCCCGTACGACACGGTCAAGACCCGGGACCCGGCCCTGTTCACCGGTACCGAGGTCGTCGACCGGCAGGGGCGGCCGGGCGCCCGGCGGGTCACGTACGCGCTGCGCACCGTCAACGGCGTCAAGCAGAAGCCACGCAGGATCCACGAGCAGGTGGTGCGCCGGTCGGTCACCCAGCTGATCAGGGTCGGTACGCGGGCGATGCCGTCGTCCGTGGCCGGCGCGGACGGGCTGAACTGGGCCGGGCTCGCCGCCTGCGAATCGGGCGGGCGGCCCGGGGCGGTCGACGCGTCGGGTAACTACGGCGGGCTCTACCAGTTCGACACCGGAACCTGGCACGCCCTCGGCGGCAGCGGACGCCCGCAGAACGCCCCGGCCGCGGAGCAGACGTTCCGCGCGAAGAAGCTCTACGTGCAGCGGGGGGCGAGTCCGTGGCCGCACTGCGGCCGTAGGCTGAGCGGGTGAGCACCACTGAGCCCGACGCCCCTGACGTCCCTGACGAACCCGACGTCCCCGAGGAACCCGACGTCCCCGAGGCACCGGACGCCTCCGGCGCCTCTGACGCCCTTCTGGGGCCCGCCGAGATCCGCGAGCTGGCCGCAGTGCTGGGCGTACGCCCCACGAAGCAGCGCGGGCAGAACTTCGTCATCGACGCCAACACCGTCCGCAGGATCGTCCGCACCGCCGAGGTGCGGCCGGACGACGTCGTCGTGGAGATCGGCCCCGGGCTCGGCTCGCTGACGCTGGCGCTGCTGGAGGCGGCGGACCGGGTGACGGCCGTGGAGATCGACGACGTCCTGGCCGGCGCGCTGCCCGCGACGGTCGAGGCCCGGATGCCCGCGCGCGCCGGGCACTTCGCGCTGGTGCACTCCGACGCCATGCGGGTCCAGGAGCTGCCGGGCCCGGCGCCGACCGCGCTGGTCGCGAACCTCCCGTACAACGTGGCCGTACCGGTCCTGCTCCACATGCTGGAGCACTTCCCGACGATCGAGCGGACCTTGATCATGGTCCAGGCCGAGGTCGCCGACCGGCTCGCCGCGCGACCGGGCAACAAGGTGTACGGGGTGCCGTCGGTGAAGGCCAACTGGTACGCGGACGTCAAACGGGCCGGTTCCATCGGCCGTACCGTCTTCTGGCCCGCGCCCAATGTGGACTCCGGTCTGGTCTCGCTCGTGCGCAGGCCCGAGCCGGTGAAGACGACGGCCTCCCGGACCGAGGTCTTCGCGGTGGTCGACGCGGCCTTCGCGCAGCGCCGCAAGACGCTGCGGGCGGCCCTCGCCGGATGGGCGGGTTCGGCCCCGGCGGCGGAGGCGGCGCTGGTGGCGGCGGGGGTCTCGCCGCAGGCGCGCGGTGAGGCACTGACGGTGGAGGAGTTCGCGCGGATCGCGGAGTCGAAGGGGGCGGGCGCGTGAGCGTCGAGGAACAGGCGCAGGCAGCGGAACAGGCCCAGGCTGAGGTACGGGTACGCGTACCGGCCAAGGTCAACACGCAGCTCGCCGTCGGCGCCGCCCGCCCCGACGGCTTCCACGACCTGGCGAACGTCTTCCTCGCCGTCGGCCTCTACGACGAGATCACGGTCACGCCCGCTGACGAACTGCGCGTCACCTGCTCGGGCCCCGACGCCGGTCAGGTGCCGCTGGACGCCACGAATCTCGCCGCCCGCGCGGCGATCGCACTGGCGGAACGGCACGGCATCGACCCGCACGTCCATATCCACATCGCCAAGGACATCCCCGTCGCGGGCGGCATGGCGGGCGGCAGCGCGGACGGCGCGGGCGCCCTGCTGGCGTGTGACACCCTCTGGTCGCTGGGCTCCTCCCGGGACGAACTCCTCGCCATCTGCGCCGAGTTGGGCAGCGACGTGCCGTTCAGTCTGATCGGCGGGGCGGCGCTGGGCACGGGCCGGGGCGAGCAGCTCACGGCGCTCGATGTCGGCGGCGACTTCCACTGGGTGTTCGCGGTCGCCGACGGCGGACTGTCCACGCCGACGGTGTTCCGCGAGTTCGACCGGCTCACCGAGGGCACGGACGTCCCCGCCCCGGCCGCCGACCCCGCGCTGCTGGACGCCCTGCGTACGGGAGACGTCACGGCTCTCGCCGATGCCCTGGCCAACGACCTCCAGCCCGCGGCCCTCTCCCTGCGCCCGTCCCTGGCGGACACGCTCGCGGCGGGTACGGCGGCGGGCGCCCTGGCCGCCCTGGTCTCCGGCTCGGGCCCGACGACCGCGTTCCTCACCAAGGACCCGGACACGGCGGCCCGGGTGGCGCAGGCGCTCCTGGCCTCGGGCACCTGCCGTACGGCCCGCGTCGCGGAGTCCCCGGCGCAGGGCGCAACGGTGATCCTCCGCCGCCCCTGACCGCCGGTGCGGGCGCGTCTCGTACTGGAATTCCCGTCTCACGGGCATTCCGGTACGAGACACCTGCTCGCACCGCCTGCTCCACCCGCTCTGTCCGCTCATCGGTCCGGGGCGACGGCCCGCCCTTCCTGGCGACTACGCTGGACGTCGATCCGTCGTCCCCGTAACAGGAGTGAAATGGCCGTCAATCTGGTCAATGTCGAGACAGTCACCAAGGTGTACGGCACCCGTGCGCTGCTCGACGGTGTCTCTCTCGGCGTCTCCGAGGGAGACCGGATCGGCGTCGTCGGCCGCAACGGAGACGGCAAGACGACCCTCATCAGGATGCTGAGCAAGCTGGAGGAGGCCGACACGGGGCGCGTCACCCACAGTGGTGGACTGCGACTCGGTGTGCTGACGCAGCACGACTCGCTCGACCCCGAGGCCACCGTCAGGCACGAGGTCATCGGTGATCTCGCCGACCACGAGTGGGCGGGCAACGCCAAGATCCGGGATGTCCTCACCGGGCTCTTCGGCGGGCTCGATCTGCCCGGCTTCCCGCAGGGCCTCGACACCGTCATCGCGCCGCTCTCCGGTGGCGAGCGGCGCAGGATCGCGCTCGCCAAGCTGCTCATCGGCGAGCCGGACCTGATCGTGCTCGACGAGCCGACCAACCATCTCGACGTCGAGGGCATCGCCTGGCTCGCGGAGCATCTGCGCGCCCGCCGGTCCGCGCTCGTCTGCGTCACCCACGACCGGTGGTTCCTCGACCAGGTCTGTACGCGGATGTGGGACGTCCAGGGCGGCACCGTCCACGAGTACGAGGGCGGCTACTCCGACTACGTCTTCGCCCGCGCCGAGCGCGAGCGCATCGCGGCGACGGAGGAGGCCAAGCGGAAGAACCTGGTCCGTAAGGAGCTGGCCTGGCTGCGGCGCGGCGCCCCCGCCCGTACGTCCAAGCCGCGCTTCCGCGTCGAGGCGGCCAACGAGCTGATCGCGGACGTACCGCCGCCGCGCGACACCTCCGAGCTGATGAAGTTCGCCAACGCCCGGCTCGGCAAGACCGTCTTCGACCTGGAGGACGTGACGGTCCAGGCGGGCCCGAAGGTCCTCCTCACGCACCTCACCTGGCAGCTCGGCCCCGGCGACCGGATCGGGCTCGTCGGGGTGAACGGCGCGGGCAAGACGTCGCTGCTGCGCGCCCTCGCCGACGCCGCCCGCTCGCAGGGCGACGTCCAGCCCGAGGCCGGGAAGGTCGTCGTCGGCAGGACCGTCAAGCTCGCGTACCTCTCCCAGGAGGTCACCGAACTCAAGCCGACGCTGCGGGTGCTGGAAGCGGTCCAGCAGGTACGGGACCGGGTCGACCTCGGCAAGGGCCGGGAGATGACAGCAGGCCAGCTGTGCGAGCAGTTCGGTTTCGCCAAGGACAAGCAGTGGACGCCCGTCGGCGACCTCTCCGGCGGTGAGCGGCGGCGGCTCCAGCTGCTGCGGCTGCTGATGGACGAGCCGAACGTCCTCTTCCTCGACGAGCCCACCAACGACCTCGACATCGAGACACTCAACCAGCTGGAGGACCTGCTCGACGGCTGGCCGGGGTCGATGGTCGTCATCTCCCACGACCGGTTCTTCATCGAGCGGACCACCGACAAGGTGATGGCGCTGCTCGGCGACACGACGCTGCGGATGCTGCCGCGCGGGATCGACGAGTATCTCGAACGCCGCCGGACGATCGCCCGGTCGACGGTCCCGGCGCCCGCGCAGGCGCCCGTGGTGGAGCGTTCCGCCGCATCCGCGTCGGCCAAGGACGGCCGCGCGGCGAAGAAGGAACTCCAGAAGATCGAGCGGCAGCTCACCAAGCTCTCGGACCGTGAGACCACCCTCCATCAGCAGATCGCCGACAACGCCACAGATTTCGGGAAAGTGGCCGGACTGGACGCGGAACTCCGTGAACTGACCGGCGAGCGTGACGAGTTGGAAATGCGCTGGCTGGAGCTCGCCGAGGAGGCGTAGCGAAGGCTTGTAGAGACGGCGTGCAGAGCGCATAACGAGCGCATCACGGGCCGGTCCACCCTTGGGAACAGGGGCGGACCGGCCCGTCCTGTACAGCAGTTCGGGTGATACAAAGTAGGCCCGCTCGGCTGATACAGCGATGCGGGATCCACGCCCGATTCGCTCCATTCCGGTGGCCGATGGCCGACCGCCGGAATCGCGGGGGAGTCCGACCGGGCGCGGAGCGTACTCACAGGGGGAAAGCGCCGATGACCCATCCACCCGGCCGGGAACCACCGCAGGAGGGATTCGGCCCTCCTCAGGAACCATCGCAGGAACCACCGCAGGGGCAACAGCCGTGGGGCCCGCAGCAGTGGGGGCCGCAGCCCGGCCCGTACAGCGGCCAACCCGGCCCGTACAGCGGCCAACCGGGCCCGTACGGCAGCCCGCAGCCCGGCCCGTACGGTAGTCAGCCCGGCCCGTACGGCACGCCGCAGGCCGGTCCGTACGGCAGCCCGCCCGGCCCGTACGGCCCGCCGCAGCCCGGCCCGCACAACGCCCCGACCGTTTCGTACAGCGGTACTGGTGGCGGCGGCACTGGCGGCGGCAGCAACGGTGGCAGTGGCAGCGGTGGCAGGAACCCCTTCAAGGGCAAGCCCCGCGCCACCCTCGCGACCGTCGTGGCCGGGCTGTTGGTGCTCGGTGGCGGCACGTGGTTCGCGCTGAGCGGCGGTGGCGGCGACGGTGGCGGTGGCGGCGACGACGGCCGGGCCGGCCGTGAGGCGAAGCCGAAGGTCAGCAGGAGCGGACCCGCCGCGCCGAGTGGTTCGTCGGCCGCCGGTGGCTCCCAGGACTCCCGGAAGGAAGCCGACGCCTTCAACGCCGTGCGCAAGGACGGCGAGGCCAAGGTCGAGTGGCTTCACACCAACGATGTGGATCTGCCGGGCATCGGCGCGGACTCGTACGGGCCGTGGTTCGCCGGTGACACCGTCGTCAAGGCCACGTACCGGCAGGTCGTGGGCTACTCCACCACCGACGGCACGAAGAAATGGACGCTTCCGCTGCCCGCCGAGGCATGTGCCGCGCCCGCCGCTCCCACCCCCGACGGCAAGATCGTCATCGGGTTCAAGGGCGGTGTGTCGGAATCGGCCGCCTGCGACCAGATGCAGATGGTCGACCTCACGACCGGCCAGGGCGGCTGGCGCAAGGAGATCCCCGAGGCGCCCGGCGCGTACTCGATCCTCGACGTCACCATGGCGATCAGCGGAAACACCGTCACCGCCGGCCACACCGCCTACCGGGTGAGCGACGGCAAGAAGCTCTTCGGCAGGCCGCCGGGTGACTGCTTCCCGTACGCGTTCGCCGGTGGCGCCAAGCTGATCGCCGCCGAGGACTGCCCGAGCGGTGAATCCGGCAAGCAGCTGCATCAGTTGCAGGAGCTGGACCCGGTCACCGGCAAGGTCAAGTGGACCCACAGGGTCAAGAAGGACCTGGTGATCGACAAGATCTACTCGGTCGACCCGCTGGTCTTCTCCGTGAAGCACCAGGAGGACGGCGGCTGGGGTGTCTTCGTGCTCAACGCGGACGGCACCGAGCGTTCGCAGCCCACCGGCAGCGACGACCAGTTCCGGATGGACTGCGACGACAGTGAAGGCGTCGTCCTCGGCGGCCAGCCCACCACGGAGGGCTGTATCGGTGTCGTCGCCGACGCGAGCACCCTCTACATGTCGACGTCGTACGAAGAGGGAAGCGACTCCCGCGCCAACGCGATCCTCGCCTTCGACCTGGCCACCGGAAAACTCAAGTGGCGGGTCACGTCCCCCGACGACCGCATGATGACGCCGGTGCGCCTGGAGGGCGGGAACCTCCTGGCCTACCTCGCCCCCTGGGACGACCAGGCCGGTGCGGTCGTGACCATCGCACCGACCGGTGGCGCGCCCAGGACCCTGCTCCGGCACCCGGCATCGACGGACGAGATCGAGACGCACGTCTTCTCGCAGAAGTACGCCTATGTGGACGGCCGTTTCTACGTGTCCTCCAGCTCGGTCGGCGCGAGCGACGACACCGCGGAAAAGAAGCTGAAGACCATGATCGTCTTCGGTGAGTGACGCGACACGTCCCTGGGCCTGACCGCTTCTTCCGTTCCCGATCTTCCGTACTCCCCACTCCCACTCCGTACTCGCCACTTCGCTCCCTAGTCTTCTCCGAGGTACGTACGTCATGACGCAGCCGCCCCAGCCGCCCCAGCCCCCCAACGAGCCCCCGCAGCAGCCGACTCAGCCGCCCGCGCAGCCACCGGCCCAGCCGCCCGCGCAGTCGGGTTACGCGTATCCGCCCGCGCAGCCGCCCGCGCAGCCGGGGTACGGCTATCCGCAGACTCCGGCTCCGGGTCAGCAGCCGGGGCCGTACAACCAGCAGCCCGGTCCGTACGGTCAGCAGCCGGGGCCCTACGGTCAGCAGCCCGGCCCGTACAACCAGCAGCCGGGGCCGTACGGTCAGCCGTCCGCGCAGCCCGGTCCGTACGGCGGGGGCTATCCGCCCCAGCAGTTCCCCGGCGGGCCCACCCCGCCTCCCGGCGGTGGCGGCGGTGCCAAGGACTTCTTCAAGGGCAAGCCCGGCGTCATCGTCGCGGCGGCCGTCGCGGGACTGCTGGTCATCGGCGGCGGTACGTGGTTCGCCCTCAGCGGTGGCGACGACGGGCCCAAGCCGACCGCGGGCACGTCCGAGGACGCCAAGCCGACCGGCTCCACCGCGGTCGACCAGGGTGACGGCAGCGGCACCGGACGCGAGGCCGAGGACGACCTGAACGCCGGGCGCAAGGACGGCGAGTCCAAGGTGGCCTGGCTCCAGACCAACGACGTGGACCTGCCGCGCAACGGCACGGACGTGTACGGCCCGTGGGTCGTCGGCGACACGGTCGTCAAGGCCATGTACCGGCAGGTCGTGGGCTACTCCGCCGCCGACGGCACGAAGAAGTGGACGCTCGATCTGCCCGCCGAGGTATGCGCGGCGGCCAACGCGCCCACCGCCGACGGCAAGATGGTCATCGGGATCAAGAACGGTTCCACCGACAAGAGCATCTGCAACCAGATGCAGATGGTGGACCTCACCACCGGCAAGGGTGGCTGGAAGAAGGAGGTCGCCAAGCAGGGCGACTTCGACATCATGACCGACATCTCCCTGACGATCAGCGGAGATACGGTCACCGCCGCGCGCACCGGAAACTCCAACGCCTACCGGGTGAGCGACGGCAAGGACCTCTTCGACAAGATCGCGGGGGAGTGCCAGCCGTTCGCGTTCGCCGGTGGCGCCAAGCTGATCGCCGCCGAGAGCTGCCCGACCGGTGAAGTCGCCAGCACACGGAACCAGGTGCAGGAGCTCGACCCGGCCACGGGCAAGGCCAAGTGGACGTACAAGCTGGCCGACAACTGGGAAGTCGACAAGGTCTACTCGGTCAACCCGCTGGTCATCTCCGTGAAGAACAGCGACAAGAAGAGCTGGAGCGTGGTCGCGCTCAACTCGGACGGCAGCCCGCGCTCGCAGATCGAAGGCGGAAAGGACAAGTTCGCGCCCGACTGCGGCGGCGGATTCATCGTCTTCGGCGCCGTGCTGGAGGGCTGTGTCGGCGTCGCCGCCGACGCGAACACTTTCTACATGTCGACCGAGCCGGACCAGGGCGGCTCCGCGGGCACGAACGAGATCGTCGCCTTCAACCTCGACACCGGAAAGTCCAAGTGGCGCTCCAAGGCGCCCACCGGGAAGACCATGAAGCCGCTGCGCATGGAGGGCGGCAACGTTCTGGCCTACGTGGAGGCCTCGTACGACGCGGGCGGCGCGGTCGCGACCGTGGCGCCGACAGGCGGCGCTCCCAAGGTGATCCAGCAGCACCCGGCGTCCACGGCCGAGATCGAGAACTCCTTCTACTCGCCGAAGCTGGTCTACGCGGACGGTCGTTTCTACGTGGCGAGCGGGCGGGTCAGCGCGACCAACGACGAAGAGGAGAAGAAGACGAAGACCATGATGGTTTTCGGCGACTGACCGAGCCTGACCGGCGACTGACTGGGGCCTGACCGGCGACCGACCGAGTCCGACCGCTTCTTCCGTCTCACTCCTCACTCCCCTTCCGAGCTTCTTCCGAGTCTTCTCCGAGGTACGTACGCCATGACGCAGCCGCCCCAGCCACCCAACGAGCCTCCGCAGGGAGGATTCGGCGCACCGCAGGAGCCCCCGGCCGGTGGTTTCGGTGCTCCCCAGGACCCGCCCCCCGGCGGTTTCGGCGCACCGCAGGACCCGCCGCCCGGCGGGTACGGCGCTCCGGGCACGCCCCCGCCGCCGCCCGCACAGCCGCCGGGGCCCCCGCAGAACGCTCCGTACGGCTATCCGCAGACGCCGCCGCAGAGCGCGCCGGGATACGGATACCCGGGTCAGCAGCCCGGTCAGCCGGGCCAGCCGGGTCAGCAGCCCGGTTACGGCTACCCGACGCAGCCCATGCAGCCGCAGTACCAGCAACAGCCGTACCAGCAGCCGTATCAGCAGGCCGGCGGCAGCGGCGCCGGCGGCGGTAAGAAGCTGACCGCCCAGATGCAGATCATCATCGCCGCGGCCGTCGCCGTGGTGCTGATCATCGGTGGCGGCGTCTGGTTCGCCTCCTCGGGCGGCGACGACTCGGACAACGAGACCAAGGGCGGCTCGGCCGGGACCTCCCAGGGCGGCGAGCAGGCCGCGGACGGCGCCGGCAAGGAGAAGGCGCCGGACAACAACAAGGCCAAGGTGGGCTTCCAGCTGCCGGCTCCGGAGGTCGCGGACTACACCGACGTCGTCGGCTCCTGGATCACCGACAAGGCGTATGTGAAGACGGGCGTCAACCAGATCGTCGGGTACGACCTGACCACGGGCGCCCAGCTCTGGACGATCCCGCTGCCCGGCCAGGTCTGCGCGGCGACGAAGCACGTCTCCAAGGACAACAAGACGGCGATCGCCTTCGAGGCCGCGAAGCGCACCGGCGCGAAGGACTACCAGACGTGCACCGAGGTCGGTGCGATCGACCTGACGGCCGGAAAGCTGCTGTGGAGCAAGTCCGTCCAGGGCTCCAACGCCGGTGACGACAAGGTCCGTTTCGAGGAGGTCACCCTCAGCGGTACGACGGTCGCCGCCGGCGGTACGGACGGCGGCGCGGCCTTCGACCTCGCCGACGGCACGATCCGCTGGAAGCCCGAGGTCAGCGCCGAGGGCTGCTACGACATGGGCTACGGCGGCGGCGGAGGGCTGGTGGCGGCCCGCAAGTGCGGTTCGTACGACGACCCGCAGGTCACCATCCAGAACCTGAACCCGCTCACCGGCGCCCCGGTCTCCTCGTTCAAGATGCCGGCCGGTGTCGAGTACGCGGGCATCGTCTCCACGAAGCCGCTGGTCGTGGCCGCCGATGTCGGCGATACCGCGGGCGACGGCAGCAGCATCTCGGACTTCTTCTCGATCGACGAGAAGACCGGCAAGCTGCGCGCCAAGATCCCGGCGGACGCCGACAAGTACGCGGCGCAGTGCGGTTCCACCGAGGTCGAGAAGTGCCAGCAGGTCGTGGTGGGCAACGACAAGCTCTACCTGCCGACCGAGGAGCACGACGACAGCACGGGCTCGGACAACACCAACGAGATCGTCTCCTTCGACCTCGCCACCGGCAAGTCCACCTCGGACCGCGCCGACGCGGGCGACAGCTACACGATGTTCCCGCTGCGCATGGACGGCGGCAACATCATCGCGTACAAGATGCCGCCGTACGACAAGGGCGGCCGGATCGTCTCCATCAACGGCAGCACGTTCGAGGAGACGCTGCTGCTGGAGAACCCGAGCGACGAATCCGTCCGCGACGCGGAGAGCAGCTTCTCCGCGGACTATGCCGAAATCCTTTACGGGGACGGCCGGATGGTCATCTCCGAGAGCACGGTGAGCAAGCCGACGTCGTCGTCGCTGGACGAGAAGTCGTATCTCGCTGTCGCGTTCACGACCAAGTAGCGCGAAGGACCGGGCGGTAGCGCGAAGGACCGGCGGTACGAGCGCGGTAAGAGCGGTACGAGCGTTACGGGGCCCCGGCCCGTGGATGACACCACGGGCCGGGGCCCGCTTCATCTCCGCGAAGGCCGTGCCGTGCCCATATATCCGCTTCAGGTCAGCAACTAGTCCCGTATGCCGGGGAATTCGGCAATCCGGGGGGCTTCTGGCCGGTTGGGGGCGCGCGACGTCGAACAAGCGTGTAGCTTGCCGGGTCAGGAGGCCGGGGGGCCAGGGTCCAGCGGGATGGGGAGTTGCTCGATGGGCGTGCGGCTCATGGTGGTCGACGATCACAGGTTGCTCGCCGAGGCACTCGCCTCGGCGCTGAAATTACGCGGGCACCGGGTGCTCGCCGCGGCGGCGCCCACGGCGGGCGTCGCCGAACTGGTGGTGAGCAGGGCGCCCGAGGTGTGCCTGATGGGGACGGCGACGCCCGCCGATCCGGGGGTCTTCGACCCGATCGTACGGATCAAGCGCGAGCGCCCGCAGGTGGCGGTGGTGGTCCTCGGGCCCGTACCCAGCCCGCGCGGGATCGCCGCGGCCTTCGCGGCCGGCGCCTCCGGTTACGTACGTCACGACGAGCGCATAGAGGGCGTCGAACGGGCCATGGTCAAGGCGCGGGCGGGCGAGGCGGCGGTGGCGCCGCAGCTGCTCCAGGGCGCCTTCACCGAGCTGCTCAACCCGGTGGCGCAGCCGGACGACGAGGGGCAGCGGCTGCTGCGGATGCTCACGCCGCGCGAGGTCGAGGTCCTCGTCCGGGTCGCGGAGGGCGAGGACACCCGGCTGATCGCGGCGGGGATGGGCATCGCGCCCAGCACCGCCAGGACGCATGTGCAGCGGGTGCTGATGAAGCTGGGGGTGGGCTCCCGGCTGGAGGCGGCGGCGCTGGCGGCGCGTACGGGGCTGCTCGACCGGGCCGCGCTGACCGCGGGCGCGACGCCCGGACGCGCGGCGCCGGGCGGCGCGGCGCCCGGGAGTACGATGAGAGGGCCGGACCCCCGAGAGTGAAGTCCGGCCCGCTCGCGGGGAGTTACCCGGCCGGGCGGTCCTCGGCCGAGGCCTCCGCCGGCGTGGGCGGCACCGTCGGGCGCAGCTTCGGCCAGACCAGGAAGTACAGGCCGAGGGCCGGCATGCCCAGGCCCGTCCACAGATTGATGTCGATGTCCTGCGCCTTCTTCGGGCCGGCGTCGGACGCGGTGATCCCGGCGATGGTCACGATGATCCCGTAGACCACGACGAGGCCGCCGATGACGCTGCGGATGCCGAAGAGCCGTGCCGCCGTGGCGGACTTGGCCCTCGTTGCAGATCGCCGAGGAGAGTCCGCCGATGGTGATGTACGCGCGGACGAGGAAACCGGCGACGACGATCGCGACCCACTCGGGCCGGCTCAGCAGGGCCGGCTTCATGGGCATGTCGGACGTGGGCGTTCGGTCGTGCGGACGTCCGTCACGCGGTTGACGGCGACGGCTGACGGCCTCGGCTGACGGCGACGGCTGACGGCGCCCGCTCGCGCGCCCATCCGTGTGTTCACCGCTCCGCCGTTGACTCAACTGTTGGGTTGTGATTTCTTGTGTTTGCTTATGTTGAGTGGTGTGAGCGGTGTGGTCCTGGAGGCAACAACCGATGAAGAAGACGGTCACGAGGCTCGCCGACGGCCGCGAGCTGGTCTATTACGACTCCCGGGACGACGCCGTACGCGACGCGGTGGACCACAGGCCCCTCGGCCCGGTCGCGACCACCTCCGAGATCCGCCACGACGTACTGCTCGGCGACTCGATCGCCATCGCCTCGCACCGCCAGGACCGTACGTACCACCCGCCCGCCGACGAGTGCCCGCTCTGCCCCTCCCGGGACGGCCGGCTCAGCGAGATCCCCGAACCGGACTACGACGTCGTCGTGTTCGAGAACCGTTTCCCCTCCCTCGCCGGGGACGCCGGGCGCTGCGAGGTCGTCTGCTTCACCTCCGACCACGACACCTCGTTCTCCCAGATCGGCGAGGAGCAGGCCGGGATGGTGCTGGAGGTGTGGACCGACCGGACCGCCGAACTGGCCGAGCTGCCGCAGGTCGAGCAGGTCTTCCCGTTCGAGAACCGCGGCGCCGAGATCGGCGTGACCCTCGGCCACCCGCACGGCCAGATCTACGCGTACCCCTTCGCCACCCCGCGCGCCACACTGATGCTCCGCTCCGCCCGCGACCACCGGGCCGGCACCGGCCGCAACCTCTTCGACGACATCGTCGAGCGCGAGCGCACCGAGGGCACCCGGGTGGTGCTGGAGGGCGAGCACTGGGTGGCGTTCGTGCCGTACGCCGCGCACTGGCCGTACGAAGTGCACCTCTACCCCAAGCGCCGCGTCCGCGACCTGCGGGGACTGGACGACGCCGCGCGCACAGAGTTCCCACAGATCTATCTGGAACTCTTGAAGCGCTTCGACCGGATCTTCGGCGAAGGTGAACCGCCCACGCCGTACATCGCCGCCTGGCACCAGGCGCCGTTCCGGGCCGAGGGACGCGACGAGTTCGCGCTCCACCTTGAGCTTTTCACCATCCGCCGCACTTCCGGCAAGCTGAAGTTTCTCGCGGGTTCCGAATCCGGCATGAGTGTGTTCATCAACGACGTGCCGCCGGAGGCCGCGGCCGAGCGACTGCGAGAGGTAGCGAGCGAGTGAACAAGAAGTACCTGGTCACGGGCGGTGCGGGATATGTCGGCAGCGTGGTCGCGGCGCATCTGCTGGAGGCCGGGCACCAGGTGACCGTCCTGGACGACCTCTCCACCGGATTCCGCGAGGGGGTCCCGGAGGGCGCCGAGTTCATCGAGGGCCGCGTCCAGGACGCGGCCAAGTGGGTGGACTCGTCGTACGACGCGGTGCTGCACTTCGCCGCGTCCTCCCAGGTCGGCGAGTCCGTCGCCAAGCCCGAGAAGTACTGGGACAACAACGTCGGCGGCTCCATGGCGCTGCTCGCCGCGATGCGCGCCGCCGGGGTGCGCAAGCTGGTCTTCTCGTCCACCGCGGCGACGTACGGCGAGCCGGTCTCCACACCGATCACGGAGACCGACCCGACCGCCCCCACCAGCCCGTACGGCGCGACGAAGCTCGCGGTCGACCACATGATCAGCGGGGAGTGCGCGGCGCACGGTCTCGCGGCCGTCTCGCTGCGGTACTTCAACGTCGCGGGCGCGTACGGAAGCTGTGGCGAGCGCCACGACCCCGAGTCGCACCTCATCCCGCTCGTCCTCCAGGTCGCGCTCGGGCGCCGCGAGTCGATCTCCGTCTACGGCGAGGACTACCCGACACCGGACGGCACCTGCGTCCGCGACTACATCCATGTCGCGGACCTCGCCGAGGCCCACCTGCGCGCACTGGACGCGGCCGTCGGCGGCGAGCACCTGATCTGCAACCTCGGCAACGGCAACGGGTTCTCGGTCCGGGAGGTCATCGAGACCGTACGCAAGGTCACCGGGCACCCCGTCCCGGAGGTCATGGCCGCACGCCGCGACGGCGACCCCGCCGTCCTGGTCGCTTCCGCCGAAGCGGCGCACAGCCGCCTCGGCTGGACCCCGAGCCGCGCCGATCTGGCGGGCATCGTCGCGGACGCATGGGCGTTCGCACGCCGTTAAGGAGAACCAAGGGTGAGTGAGAGAGCCGGCGTGGAGCGGGCCACCGGACAGGTCGCCGAGCCGGTCGCGGACCCGGTCGCGGACCCGGCCGCCGAGGGGACCGCGGACCGGGTGGCCGAGGAGTTCCGGCGGCTGTACGGCGCCGAACCGGAGGGCGTCTGGGCCGCCCCCGGCCGGGTCAACCTGATCGGTGAGTACACCGACCTCAACGAGGGTTTCGTGATGCCGCTGGCGCTTCCGCACACCGCGGTCGCGGCGGTGTCCCGCCGCACCGACGGGCAGCTGCGGCTGCACTCCGCCGACGTCTCGCAGGGCGTGGTCCAGATCGGCACAGCCGACCTGGTCCCGCTCTCCGACAACACCGGCTGGGCCGCCTACCCGGCGGGCGTCGTCTGGGCGCTGCGCGAAGCGGGGCACGAGATCACAGGCGCGGACATCCATCTCTCCTCGACCGTCCCGACGGGCGCGGGGCTCTCGTCCTCGGCCGCCCTGGAGGTCGTCACCGCGCTCGCCCTCAACGACCTGTACGCGCTCGGCCTGAACCCCGCCGAACTGGCGGTCCTCGCCCAGCGCGCCGAGAACGCCTTCGTGGGCGTCCCGTGCGGGGTCATGGACCAGATGGCCTCCGCGTGCTGCGCCGACGGTCACGCCCTCCACCTGGACACCCGCGACCTCACCCCGCGCCAGGTCCCCTTCGACCTGGCCGCCCACGGGCTCCGGCTGCTCGTCGTCGACACCCGCGTGAAGCACGCGCTCGGCGACGGCGCGTACGCCGAGCGGCGCGCGGGGTGCGAGGCGGGCGCGCGGGCGCTCGGGGTCCGCGCGCTGCGCGACGTCCCGTACGAGGAACTGCCCGCGGCACTCGGCCGGCTGGCAGGGGAGAGCGACGACGTCCGCGCCTTCGTACGCCATGTCGTGAGCGAGGACCACCGGGTCGAGCGGGTCATCGGCCTCCTGGACGCGGGCGATGTCCGCGCCGTGGGCCGGATCCTGACCGAGGGCCACGCCTCGCTCCGTGACGACCTGCGGGTCTCCTGCCTCGAACTGGACCTGGTCGTCACCGCCGCCACGGCGGCCGGCGCGCTGGGAGCCCGGATGACGGGCGGCGGTTTCGGCGGCTCGGCGATCGTCCTGGTCGAGGAGGCCGACGCGGACGCGATCGCGAAGTCGGTCGTGGAGGCCTTCGCGGCGGAGGGCCGCACGGCGCCGCGCGTCTTCCCGGCGATCCCGTCGAGGGGCGCGCACCGGGTGTCGTGACAGGCCGGGGTGCACCGTCACAGGCGGGGGTGCACCGTCGTGAGGACGAGGCGCACCGGCTCTCGCACCGGCTTTCGCACCGACCCTCACACTGGTCATTCTCGGTCACTTGTCGAGCAAAGAACGTCAATTCTTATTGACTTCTGTCTCCCTGGCGAACAGGAGTCACACCCCGAACAGCCAGGCCGACGAGTTCCGCGAATCTCCTTCCGCTCCGGGCCTGCGCCCGTACTCTGATGCTCAGTACCGGTGGGGGCCGGTGCTGTTTCAGGGGTGGAGACAAGTCGGGTACGACGCCCGGGGTGGGGTAACAGTCATCACACGGCGGCGGCCGTGCCACTGACGTTCCACCGCACCGGGCGCCGTACTCGCGCAGTCCGCTCCCCGCCTTCAGGGGGTGTCCTTTGGTACGTATCCGGGTTCTGGTGGTGGACGACCATCGCATTTTCGCCGAGTCTCTCGCCGCCGCGCTCGCGGCCGAGCCCGACGTGGACGTCGCGGCCGCCGGCAGCGGTCCCGCCGCGCTCCGCTGTCTCGACCGGGCGGCGGCCGAGGGGCGCAGGTTCGATGTGATGCTGGTGGACGCCGATCTGGGCGCGGTCGTGGGCCCGGGCCCCGGCGCGCTGTCCGGCCCGCCGCAGGGACTGCCGTCCGGTCCGACGTCGGGGCTGTCTTCGGGGCCGGTTCATGTCCCGGTCGCCCGTGCCGTACCGGAGAGTGCCGACGCGGCCTTCACCGACGGCATCTCGCTGGTCGCCGGCGTCCGTTCGGGCCAGCCGTCCGTCCGTACGGTCGTGCTCGCCGAGAAGGACGACCCGAGCCGGGCGGCGCTGGCACTCCAGGCGGGCGCCTCGGGCTGGGTCGCCAAGGACTGCTCGCTCCAGCGGCTGCTCTCCGTCATGCGCGGCGTCCTGCGGGACGAGACCCATCTGCCGGCCGCCCTGCTCACAGGCGTCCTGCGGGAACTGACGGCCGCGCGCAAACACCGTACGGAGAGCGAACGTCTGGTCGAGTCGCTCACCCCGCGCGAACGCGAGGTGCTGCGCTGCATGGTCGCGGGCCTCGGGCGCAAAGCCGTCGCCGAGCGGCTCTTCCTCTCCCCGCACACCGTCCGTACGCACATGCAGAACGTGCTGGGAAAACTGGGCGTGCACTCCACCCTGGCCGCCGTCGCCCTGGCCCGCCGGGCGGGAGTCGGCCCGGTCGACCTGGTGCCGCGTCAGATCACCTCGACGGGATGACGGGCCGGGTGGGACTTTCGCACCGGACCTAGCCGGGGGTGATGTTGTCGAACGGGGCGGTCAACTGCCGTAGCAGATCGGCCAGTTCGCCCCGTTGCGCCCGGGACAGTTCGGCGAGGATCGCGCGCTCCTGGGCCAGCAGCCCGGCGAGCGCCTGATCCGCGCGGTCACGCCCCTCGGTGGTGAGCCTGACCAGCACCCCGCGCCGGTCGCTGGGGTCGGGCAGCCGCTCGACCAGGCCCTTCTTGGCCAGCCGGTCGATCCGGTTCGTCATCGTGCCCGATGTGACCAGGGTCTGCGTCAGCAGCTGGCCGGGGGAGAGCTGATACGGGTCCCCCGCGCGCCGCAGCGAGGTCAGGACGTCGAACTCCCAAGGCTCCAGACTGTGTTCGGAGAACGCGATACGACGTGCGCGGTCGAGATGACGGGCCAGCCTGCTGACCCGGCTGAGCACCTCGAGCGGTTCCACGTCGAGGTCGGGGCGCTCTCGGCGCCATGCTGCGACCAGTCGGTCGACCTCGTCCTCCATGACGATCAGTGTAGAGGGTCTGTCGACATGAAGTCTCTTGACGTCAAGAGAGATGGGGGTGCAGGCTGGAGCGAGCCGTGGATCAACGCCCGGACCACGGCTCGTCAGGTACGAGCGACAGGGATCCACCATGTCTTCAGCCACCTCACGTCCGACCTGGGACCCGAAGCAGTACCTCCGGCACGCCGGCCACCGCGGCCGCCCGTTCCTGGACCTGCTGGCCCGTGTCCCTGAGCTCCCCACCGGCCCCGACGGCATCGCCGCCATCGCCGACCTCGGCTGCGGCCCCGGCAATGTCACCGCGCTCCTCGCCGACCGCTGGCCCACCGCCCGCATCACCGGCTTCGACAACTCGCCCGAGATGCTCGACCTGGCGACAAAGGAGCACGCGGGCCCGACCCCCGGCGGCGGCACCATGGACTTCCGGTCCGCCGACGCCGCGCACTGGACACCCGGCGAACCGTACGACCTGATCGTCTCCAACGCGGCCCTCCAGTGGATCCCGGACCACGCCGACTCCTTCAACCGCTGGATCGACACCCTCGCCCCCGGCGGCACCTTCGCCTTCCAGGTCCCCGGCAACTTCACCGCCCCCAGCCACACCCTGCTCGCCGGACTCCGCGCCACCCCACGCTGGCGCGACCGGCTGGGCGGCGCGGACAGGGGCGCCGCCGCGGTCCTGGAGCCCGCGGACTACCTCGCGCGTCTCACGGACCTCGGCTGCACGGCGGACGTCTGGGAGACCACGTACCTCCAGCTCCTCACCGGCGAGGACCCCGTCCTCGACTGGGTGAAGGGCACGGCCCTGCGGCCCGTCCTCACCGCACTGGACGGCGACGAGGAGGCGACGGAGGAGTTCACCGCCCAGTACCGCGCCCTGCTCCGCGAGGCCTACCCGCCCGGCCCGCACGGCACGGTCTTCCCGTTCCGCCGGATCTTCGCCGTCGCCCACAAAGCGGCCTGAGCGGCTTGGCGGTCACCCGTTCCGGTGATCGACACGGATTCCCGTGCAGAGGGAAAGCCGGGGCTCGTAGCGTCCTGGCGTCGCTTGTGCCGTGGTGGTGCCTGCGCCCACACTTGGGAGGAGGTGCTTCACGATGACCGCTCTCGCACACGAGGTGATGCCGGTGACGGACGACACGCAGGCTTCCGTGCCGGTCTCCGAACTGGACGAGTTCCTGTGGCAGACGTGGAAGACCATGGAACTCCCCGAGGGCTACCGCGCCGAGATCATCGAGGGGTCCATCGAAGTGTCGCCGAGCGGTCGCCGTCGTCATGGCGTGCTCATCAACCGTCTCCGCCGGGCCTTGGACGCCCATCTGCAGGGCGGCGACTTCGCTGCGTACCAGGACGTCAACGTCATGCACCGCCGGAAGGTCTGGATTCCGGACCTCCTCGTCGCGCCTCTGGACCTGGACGAGATCCCCGATGAGGAAGATCTCGGCGTGGATGCCGCAGGGGTCGCCATGGTGGTCGAGGTCGTCTCACCCGGGCACCAGAACACCGTCCGCGACCGAGCCCGCAAGCGTCGCGAGTACGCCCGCGCCGGCATCCCCCTCTATGCGCTCGTCGACGACCACGACGGCGACGGAACGGTTGTCGTGCTGACGGCCCCCAACGCGGAGAAGGCCACGTACACCGACGAGCACCGCGTCCCCTACGGCACGGACGCGATCATCCCGGACGGCCCCGCCAAGGGCTTCGTCATCGGCGAGGCGATCACCCGGGCGTGACGGGGCCTGATGCCCCGCCCGCGGCTCCCCGGGGCGGGCCCAGAGCTCAGAGCGCGTCCAGCGCGTCCAGCGTGATGTCCACATCGACGGTGAACGGGACGCCGGTCTTCAGCCGGTCGTGGTGGATCCCGGTCAGCGCGTACGACTTGGTCAGGGGGTCCAGCTCATAGACGCGCACCACGGGGTGCTTGTCTGCGCCGGCCACCTCGACCAGCCAGAAGTGCGGGATGCCCGCCGCTGCGTACTTCTGCGGCTTGGTGCCCTTGTCGCGGGCTTCGGACTCCGGTGAGACGACCTCTACGGCCAGCAGGACATCGGCAACCTGGAAACTGGTCTGGTCCAGGCCGGTGACCGCTTCCGCGCGGACGATCGATACATCGGGTTCCGGGGCGTTGCGCCCATCCAGGACCACCGTCATCTGCCGCTCGACCGACAGACCCGGCAGTTGGGTGCCGCGCAGGCCGGCCACCAGCAGATCGACCATGACGCTGTGGAATTCCTGCTGCGGGTTCCGAAACACCAGACTTCCGTCGATCAACTCGGCGTGCGGCGGAAGGTCCGGCAGGGTGAACAGATCGTTCACGGTGTAACCGCCAGGTGGGGGCGCGGGCCGAAGCGCGGCTCCCGATCCGTCCATGAATTCTTCCATGGTCGGAATGCTCGGCCCTGGGACCTCCGAACAGAGCCGGAGGAACCACAACGTCACCGCAACGAGTGACCGCGGCTTCCCACCCCCGCTCAGACCTTCCGGTGGCCTATCAGACGCGGCTTCGGCTCCAGGTTCTCCAGCCCGTGCCAGGCCAGATTCACCAGATGCGCCGCCACCTCCGACTTCTTCGGCCGCCGCGCGTCCACCCACCACTGGCCGGTCAGCGCCACCATCCCCACCAGCGCCTGCGCGTACAGCGGCGCCAGCTTCGGGTCGAAGCCGCGGGCCTTGAACTCCATGCCCAGGATGTCCTCGACCTGGGTCGCGATATCGCTGATCAGCGACGCGAACGTGCCCGTGGACTGCGCGACCGGGGAGTCACGGACCAGGATGCGGAAGCCGTCCGTATACGTCTCGATGTAGTCGAGGAGCGCGAACGCCGCCTGCTCCAGCAGCTCACGGGGGTGACCGGCGGTCAGCGCGCTCGTCACCATGTCCAGCAGCTGGCGCATCTCACGGTCCACGACCACCGCGTACAGCCCCTCCTTGCCGCCGAAGTGCTCGTAGACGACCGGCTTGGAGACCCCGGCCTTCGACGCGATCTCCTCGACCGACGTGGCCTCGAAGCCCTTCTCGGCGAAAGCGGTACGACCGATGTCCAGCAGCTGTTCCCGGCGTTCCGCGCCGGTCATCCGGACCCGGCGGGCGCGCCTGCTGCCCGCGGACCGGCTCTTGTCGGGGCTGCCCTTGCTGCTCGTACTGCCGTCTATCGCCACAGTCCCCATCATGCCGCGTGGGAGGGGGCGTCCTGCCGCCGGGAGTCAAGACGTGACGCGGTCGGCCAGCGGACGTCCGACGCCCAGCCCAGCAGCTCGAACCAGCGGATCAGCCGTGCGCTCGAATCGAGCTGCCCCCTGAGCACGCCGTGCCGCGCGCTCGTCGGGTCCGCGTGGTGCAGGTTGTGCCACGACTCGCCGCAGGACAGCACCGCCAGCCACCACACATTGCCCGAGCGGTCACGCGACTTGAACGGCCGCCTGCCGACCGCGTGACAGATCGAATTGATCGACCAGGTGACATGGTGCAGCAACGCCACCCGGACCAGGGACCCCCAGAAGAACGCCGTGAAAGCCCCCCACCAGGACATCGTCACCAGACCGCCGACCAGCGGCGGAATCAACAGCGAGACAAGCGTCCACATCGCGAACTGGCGCGAGACCGCACGGATCACCGGATCCTTGACCAGATCCGGGGCGTACTTCTGCTGCGACGTCTGCTCCTCGTCGAACAGCCAGCCGATGTGTGCCCACCACAACCCCTTCAACAGGGCCGGAAGCGTCTCACCGAACCGCCACGGGGAATGCGGGTCGCCCTCCGCGTCCGAGAACTTGTGATGCCGGCGGTGGTCCGCCACCCAGCGCACCACCGGACCCTCCACGGCGAGCGACCCCGCCACCGCGAGCGCGATCCGCAGCGGGCGCTTCGCCTTGAACGCGCCATGGGTGAAATAGCGGTGGAAACCGATCGTGACCCCATGGCAGCCGATGTAGTACATCGACACCATCAGACCCAGGTCGAGCCAGCTCACACCCCCCCAACGCCAGGCCAGCGGCACAGCCGCCAGCACCGCGAGGAAGGGCACGACGATGAAGAGGAGCAGCGCGAACTGCTCCACGGAACCCTTGCTGTCCCCGCCCAACGTGGCGGAGGGTGTCGAGTCGGATTCATCAGGTGACGGAGAGGAGGAATCGTCGATCACATCGGGGGGTGTGGGCATGGGGATCCCCTGCGGTGAGTTATGGGGCAGATGTCTGGATACGGGTGCGTAACCTACGGCATCGTAAGTATGGCAGCGCAGAACGCCGCGAAAAGAAGCCTGTGGATAACGTCTGGCGAAGGGCACCTATCCTGGTGACGTCGGACAGCGCGGTCCGCCAGGCCGTCCGGAAACCGACGGGTGGCTTGAAAGTCTCCAGAAATCTCCAGACGTGCTCAAACACTGCAAGGAGCCGCACCTGTGAGCAGTGCCGACCAGACCTCAACCGCCAGCGCGGAGCTGCGCTCCGACATCCGCCGCCTGGGTGACCTGCTCGGGGAGACCCTCGTACGGCAGGAAGGCCCCGAACTCCTCGAACTCGTCGAGCGGGTACGCGCCCTCACGCGCGAGGACGGCGAAGCCGCCGCCGAGCTCCTCGGAGACACGGACCTGGAGACGGCGGCCAAGCTGGTCCGCGCCTTCTCCACCTACTTCCACCTGGCCAACGTCACCGAACAGGTACACCGCGGCCGCGAAATGCGGGAACGGCGCGCCACCGAAGGCGGACTGCTCGCACGCACCGCGGACCGGCTCAAGGACGCGGACCCCGAGCACCTGCGCGAGACCGTCAAGAACCTCAACGTACGGCCCGTATTCACCGCCCACCCCACGGAAGCCGCACGCCGCTCCGTCCTGAACAAGCTCCGCCGCATCGCCGAGCTGCTCGAAGCACCGGTCATCGCCTCCGACCGGCGCCGCCACGACCTGCGCCTCGCCGAATCCATCGACCTCATCTGGCAGACCGACGAACTCCGCGTCGTCCGGCCCGAGCCCGCCGACGAGGCCCGCAACGCCATCTACTACCTGGACGAACTCCACGTCGGCGCCGTCGGCGACGTCCTGGAGGACCTCGTCGCCGAACTGGAACGCGTCGGCGTCGAGCTGCCCCCCGGCACCCGCCCCCTCAGCTTCGGCACCTGGATCGGCGGCGACCGCGACGGCAACCCGAACGTGACCCCCGAGGTCACCCGCGAAGTGCTGATACTCCAGCACGAGCACGGCATCACCGACGCCCTCGAACTCGTCGACTACCTGCGCGGACTGCTCTCCAACTCCATCCGATACACCGGCGCCACCGACGAACTCCTCGACTCCCTCCAGAACGACCTCGTACGGCTCCCCGAGATCAGCCCCCGCTACAAGCGGCTCAACGCCGAAGAGCCCTACCGCCTCAAGGCGACCTGCATCCGCCAGAAGCTCGTCAACACCCGCGAGCGCCTCGCCAAGGGCACCCCGCACGCCGCCGGCCGCGACTACCTCGGCACCGCCGAGCTGCTCGACGACCTCACCCTCATCCAGACCTCCCTGCGCGAATACCGCGGCGGACTCTTCGCCGACGGCCGCATGGACCGCACGATCCGCACACTCGCCGCCTTCGGCCTCCAGCTCGCCACCATGGACGTACGGGAACACGCCGACGCCCACCACCACGCGCTCGGACAGCTCTTCGACCGGCTCGGCGAGGAATCCTGGCGCTACACCGACATGCCGCGCGACTACCGGCAGAAGCTCCTCGCCAAGGAACTGCGCTCACGCCGCCCGCTGGCCCCCACCCCCGCACCCCTCGACGCCGCCGGAGAGAAGACCCTCGGGGTCTTCCACACCATCCACCAGGCATTCGAACGGTTCGGGCCCGAGGTCATCGAGTCGTACATCATCTCCATGTGCCAGGGCGCCGACGACGTCTTCGCGGCGGCCGTCCTCGCCCGCGAGGCCGGACTCCTCGACCTGCACGGCGGCTGGGCCAAGATCGGCATCGTGCCGCTCCTGGAGACCACCGACGAACTGCGCGCCGCCGACGTCATCCTCGACGACATGCTCACCGACCCCTCCTACCGACGGCTCGTCTCCCTGCGCGGCGACGTCCAGGAGGTCATGCTCGGCTACTCCGACTCGTCGAAGTTCGGCGGCATCACCACCTCCCAGTGGGAGATCCACCGCGCCCAGCGCCGACTGCGCGACGTCGCCCACCGGCACGGCGTACGGCTCCGCCTCTTCCACGGCCGCGGCGGCACCGTCGGCCGCGGCGGCGGCCCCTCGCACGACGCGATCCTCGCGCAGCCCTGGGGCACGCTGGAGGGCGAGATCAAGGTGACCGAGCAGGGCGAGGTCATCTCCGACAAGTACCTGATCCCGTCCCTCGCCAGGGAAAACCTGGAACTGACCGTCGCCGCCACCCTCCAGGCCTCCGCGCTGCACACCGCGCCCCGCCAGTCCGACGAGGCACTCGCCCGCTGGGACTCGGCGATGGACACCGTCTCGGACGCCGCGCACGCCGCGTACCGCACGCTGGTCGACGACCCCGACCTGCCCGCGTACTTCTTCGCAGCCACCCCCGTCGACCAGCTCGCCGACCTGCACCTGGGCTCCCGCCCCTCCCGCCGGCCCGACTCGGGCGCCGGACTGGACGGACTGCGCGCCATCCCGTGGGTTTTCGGCTGGACACAGTCACGGCAGATCGTGCCCGGCTGGTTCGGAGTCGGCTCCGGGCTCAAGGCGCTGCGCGAGGCCGGCCCCGCCACGGCGCTCGACGAGATGTACGAGCACTGGCACTTCTTCCAGAACTTCCTCTCGAACGTCGAGATGACCCTGGCCAAGACGGACCTGCGGATAGCCCGCCACTACGTGGACACACTGGTGCCGGACGACCTGAAGCACGTCTTCGCCACCATCGAGGCCGAGCACGAACTCACCGTGCGCGAAGTCCTGCGGATCACGGGCGGGGAGAAGCTCCTCGACTCCAACCCCGCACTCCAGCAGACCTTCGCCATCCGGGACGCCTACCTGGACCCGATCTCCTACCTCCAGGTGTCGCTGCTGGCCCGCCAGCGCGCGGCGGCGGAGCAGGAGAAGGCCCCGGACCCGCTGCTGGCGCGGGCACTGCTGCTGACCGTCAACGGAGTCGCGGCCGGACTGCGCAACACCGGCTGATCTCTCGACGGGCGCCGGTTCCGGCGCTGGTACGGGCCTGCCCCCGCTCCCGGATTCCGGGACGGGGGCAGCCGTGTGCCGGTACGTGTGTACGGGTGGCTGTCGTACGGGAGGAAGGGCGACAGGGGGCGTCGGAAGAGCCCGGAGGAGAAGCCCAGGAGCAGAGCCCGCGGAGGCCCAGAGCTCAGATGCTCAGAGGGCGAAGAACGTGGCCAGCAGCAGCGCCGCGCCCGCCAGCGCCGTACCCCACGCCGTCCGCGTCAGGCGCAGACCCCCGCCGATGACCGCGGAGGCCAGCAGCAGCGCCCCGCCGAGCGGCACCCACGCGTACAGCAGCCCCGCCGTGCCCGTACGGACCAGCTCGTTCGTGTCCGGTTTCACCACCACCCGGAACCGCTCGCCCTTCTTGACGGCGACCGACTGCTCGATACTCATCCCGCCGCGCGGAGCCGCCGGGCTCTCCGATTCGTACCGCCCGGTGCAGGTCCCGTCCACACAGCCGGTGACCGTGAACGTGCCGTGCTCACGGCCCTTCGCGAGCATCACATGCTGCGCGGTGCCCCAGGACGACCAGACGCCCGCGACCAGGAGCAGCACAGCGACACCGCCCATCACGACCCGGCGGCCGAAGGACAGTATGCGGTGGGATGAGCCCTGCCCCTGCTTCACCCGCTTCTTCCGCTTCATGGGCGGGATCCTTGGCCATCCGTACGCGCCCGGTCAACCCATGGCCGACGAATGCGGAGGCTTGTCAGGAGTTGTACGCGCTCTGCGCGCGCTCCAGCCCCTCCGTCACCAGAGCCTCCACCGCGTCCGCCGCGCGGTCGACGAAATACGCCAGCTCCTTGCGCTCCACCGAGGAGAAATCCTTCAGGACGAAATCCGCCACCTGCATCCGGCCCGGCGGACGGCCGATCCCGAACCGCACCCGGTGATACTCCGGCCCCATCGCCTTCGTCATCGACTTCAGACCGTTGTGCCCGTTGTCCCCGCCGCCCAGCTTCAGCCGCAGCACGCCGTAATCGATGTCCAGCTCGTCATGGATCGCGACGATGTTCGCCGTCGGCACCTTGTAGAAGTCCCGCAACCCCACGACCGGACCGCCGGAGAGATTCATGTACGACGTCGGCTTGGCCAGCACGATACGGCGGTTCGCCGGACCCGGAGCGCCGATCCGGCCCTCGATCACATGGGCCTGCGCCTTCTGCGCCCGCTTGAAGGAGCCGCCGATACGTTCCGCCAGCAGGTCGGCCACCATGAACCCGACATTGTGCCGGTTGGCCGCGTATCCGGGACCCGGGTTCCCCAGACCCACGACCAGCCAGGGGGCATTGGCATCCGTCGTCATCCGCGCTGCGTCTCCTCGCGTACCGCTGCTGCTGCCGCTGTTGTCGGCGCCGTTGCCGCCGCTACGTCTGTCCGTGCCCGCCGGCCCTCAGGGACTGCCGGGCCACCGACAGACGGGGTGGCGGGCCCGCAGGCCCGCCACCCCGTCCGTCACCGTGCGAGGCTCAGGCCTCGGAACCCTCGGCCGCCTCGGCCTCGTCCGCCGGCTCCTCGGCCTGCGCGGCCAGGACCTGGAGGACAACCGCGTCCTCGTCGGTGACCAGCGTGGTGCCGGTCGGCAGCGGGACGTTCTTCGCCAGGATCGAGTCGCCGGCGTCCAGGCCCGCGACGGAGACCGTCACGGACTCCGGGATGTGCGTGGCCTCGGTCTCGACGCTCAGCGTGTTGAGCACGTGCTCCAGCAGGTTGGCGCCCGGGGCCAGGTCGCCCTCGGCGTGCACGGCCACCTCGACGGTGACCTTCTCGCCGCGCTTCACCGCGAGCAGGTCGACGTGCTCGATGAAGCCCTTCAGCGGGTCACGCTGCACGGCCTTCGGGATGACCAGCTCGTTGCGGCCGTCGATGTCCAGCGAGATCAGCACGTTGGCCGTCTTCAGCGCCATCATCAGGGCGTGCGACGGCAGGGTCACGTGGACGGTGTCGGCGCCGTGGCCGTAGACGACCGCGGGAACCTTGCTGGCGCGACGGGTACGGCGGGCGGCGCCCTTGCCGAACTCGGTACGGACCTCGGCGCTGATCTTCACTTCAGCCATGGCGGCACTCCTCGTAGAAGGTGACAGGAAATCGGCCGTCACCCGGCCACGACAGGCCTGCTACGAAGAGCGCGTCGATAACGGACCGCCGCACCAAAGAGTGCGGCCTCCCTCGCCGAGCAACTTGGTGAGTCTACCCGGCGGGGAGGCCGCCTCAGAAATCGATCTTCCACACCCGGAAACGGACGCCGGAACAGGCGTCGAGCCACCCGTCGGAGTGGTCGTCCGCCTGGCCATCCGGTTGGCAGTCCGGTTGGCGCCTCACAGCAACGGAAGAACAGGGCGAAAGAACAGGGCGTACGACTACTCCTGCTCCTCGAAGAGGCTGGTCACCGAGCCGTCCTCGAAGACCTCACGCACCGCGCGCGCGATCGTCGGCGCGATCGACAGCACCGTGATCTTGTCGAGGTCCAGATTGCCCGGGTCCGGCAGCGTGTTCGTAAAGATGAACTCACTGACCTTCGAGTTCTTCAGACGATCCGCGGCCGGCCCCGACAGCACGCCGTGCGTCGCCGTCACGATGACATCCTCCGCGCCGTGCGCGAACAGCGCATCCGCCGCGGCACAGATCGTGCCACCCGTGTCGATCATGTCGTCGACCAGCACACACACCCGGCCGGACACATTGCCCACGACCTCGTGGACCGTCACCTGGTTCGCGACGTCCTTGTCACGGCGCTTGTGCACGATCGCCAGCGGCGCCCCGAGACGGTCGCACCAGCGGTCGGCGACCCGCACCCGGCCCGCGTCCGGGGACACGACCGTCAGCTTCGACCGGTCCACCTTGTCCCTCACGTAGTCCGCCAGCACCGGCAGCGCGAAGAGGTGGTCCACCGGACCGTCGAAGAAGCCCTGGATCTGGTCCGTGTGCAGATCCACCGTCAGAATCCGGTCCGCACCCGCCGTCTTCATCAGGTCGGCCACCAGCCTGGCTGAAATTGGCTCCCGCCCGCGGTGCTTCTTGTCCTGCCGGGCATAGCCGTAGAACGGAACGATCACGGTGATGCTCCGGGCCGAGGCCCGTTTCAGAGCATCGATCATGATCAACTGCTCCATGATCCACTTATTGATCGGAGCGGTGTGGCTCTGAATCAGAAAGCAGTCCGCGCCACGTGCCGACTCCTGGTAACGCACATAGATCTCGCCGTTGGCGAAATCAAAAGCCTTGGTCGGAACTATCCCGACGCCAAGTTGCTCCGCTACCTCCTCGGCCAGCTCGGGGTGGGCGCGGCCGGAGAAGAGCATCAACTTCTTCTCGCCGGTCGTCTTGATCCCGGTCACAGCACTGTCTCCTCAGACGTGTTGACGGCCGCTGCACCCGCGCATCCCTGCGAGCCAGCCGAATTCGTGCAGATATCACGGTACGCCGAGATCAGCGCACCTGTTTCCGGTCAGCTTTCGTTCCCGGCCCTCCCCGGCGCCGACCGAGCTGCCTGCGCCGCCTGAGCGGCGGCGCTGCCCGGACGCTTCCGGGCCACCCAACCTTCGATATTCCGCTGCTGGCCCCGGGCCACGGCCAGCGAACCCGCCGGTACATCCTTCGTGATGACCGAACCGGCCGCGGTGTAAGCGCCGTCCCCCACCGTGACAGGTGCCACAAACATGTTGTCCGAACCCGTCTTGCAGTGTGAGCCGACCGTCGTGTGGTGCTTCGCCTCGCCGTCGTAGTTCACGAAGACACTCGCCGCACCGATGTTCGTGTACTCACCGATCGTCGCGTCGCCCACGTACGACAGATGCGGCACCTTCGTGCCCTCACCGATCGTCGCGTTCTTCATCTCGACATACGTGCCGGCCTTCGCCTTCACACCGAGCCGCGTACCCGGCCGCAGATACGCGTACGGACCGACCGAAGCCGACTCGCCCACCTCCGCGCCGTCCGCCACGGTGTTGTCCACCCGCGCGCCCGCGCCGACCGACGTGTCCTTCAGCCGCGAGTTCGGCCCTACCTCGGCACCCTCGCCGAGATGCGTGGCACCCAGCAACTGCGTACCCGGGTGCACCACCGCGTCCGGCTCGAACGTGACCGTGACATCGATCAGCACCGAAGCCGGGTCGACCACCGTCACACCGGCCAGCATGGCGCGCTCCAGCAGTCGTCCGTTCAGCAGACGGGAGGCCTCCGCCAGCTGTACGCGGTTGTTGATGCCGAGAATCTCGCGGTGGTCGCCCGAGACACACGCCCCGACCCGATGCCCGGCCTCCCGAAGAATGCCCAGCACGTCGGTGAGGTACTCCTCGCCCTGGCTGTTGTCCCTGCGCACCTTGCCCAGCGCGTCCGCGAGCAGCTGCCCGTCGAACGCGAACACACCCGAGTTGATCTCCCGGATCGCACGCTGCGCGTCCGTCGCGTCCTTGTGCTCCACGATCGCCGTCACCGCCCCGCTCGCCCCGTCCCGGACGATCCGCCCGTACCCCGTCGAGTCCGGGACCTCGGCGGTCAGCACGGTCACCGCGTTACCGTCGCCGGCATGGGTCTCGGCGAGCGTCTTCAGCGTCTCGCCGGAGAGCAGCGGAGTGTCCCCGCAGACGACGACCACGGTCCCGTCGGGTGCGCTCCCCAGCTCCTCGATCGCGATCCGGACGGCATGCCCGGTGCCGTGCTGCACGGACTGATAGACGGTGCGTACGCCGTCGTGCGAGGCGGCGAGGTGGCCCTCGACCTGCTCGCGGGCGTGGCCGACGACCACGATGAGCTGTTCGGGATCGAGTTCACTGGCGGCGGACACGACGTGTCCTACGAGCGAACGCCCGCAGACCTCGTGCAGAACCTTGGGGGTCTTCGACTTCATGCGGGTTCCTTCACCCGCTGCGAGGACGACGACGGCTGCCGGGCGGTTGGCGCTCACGGGAATGCCCTTCGGCTTCGGGTGGTGGACAACCGCAGGATACCGGGGGGTTTCGGAGAGGAAACGAAGGCGGGTCCCGACCGAGAGGTCGGGACCCGAATCGCGTAGCTCCCCCATCAGGACTCGAACCTGAACAGGCGCAGTCAAAGTGCGCAGTGCTGCCGATTACACCATGGGGGATTACAGGGCACCCCGAACCGGACATTTGGTTATCCGGTGAGAGTGGCCGCTCCTACTATGCCGTACCACCAGCCCTCGATGCGACGGTAAAGCTCCGCGCTTTGAGAGACCCGGATGACCAGGCAGCCCCGATATGTCTCGCCTACGTTCTTTCGTACAGTCTTCGGGTTGTGCTTCTTGAGGGTCGTCTTCTGGAAGGTGGCCGCGTCAACGCGGACCTGATCTGACCAGTACTGCTCGGCCGCCTTCGCGTCGGCGGACTCGTGGATCATGACCCGGTAGCTCAGGCGCTCGCTTTCCACCCCGATCAGCTTGAGCCAGGCGAGATAGAGCTGGATCACGCCCGCATCGCTGTTGACGAAGATGACGCTTTCGCGACGGGCGTACGGCTTGTCCTTCGTGCCCTCGGCCCAGTACAGGGCGACCCCGGCAAGGAAGAGTTCCCGGTCGCCCAGGGTGCCGATCTCGGCAACCGCCATGGCTTTCGTCTTCTGACGCTCCTCGTCCCGTATCGCCAGTTCGTGATCCCAGCGCTTCCGGGCCGCCAACCGCGCCTGTTCCTTCGCGTCGCGTCGCTCCGGCTTCGGCAGGTCCCGTACCCACAGTGAGATCGAACTCTTCGAGCAGCCCAGCTCCACCTGGATCTGGTCGTACGTGAGGCCCTGCAGGCGCAGCTCGCGGGCCTCCTCCCGCAGGTCGTCCTTGGCGTTCGGGCGCTTGGTCCACTCCGGGGGCGGTTCGCCCTCCAGGAGGCGGTTGAGGAGGTCGTTGTTGTCGATGTGTACGCGGTCGCGGATCTGGCGGCGGCTCAGGCCTTCCCGGCGCAGCGCCAGCACTTGCTCGCGAAGTCCTTCGAAGTCGGTGTATTTGATGGGAAGTGTTGTCATGGGGCGATCGTCCTGCGGAATCTGAGCTTCCGACTCGAATGCACGGGCGATTCACCAGTTCGAGTGATCGACTTGTGTTCCCGGCACGTCATGTCGTGATTCGTGGTCTCAAGGCCGCCGGATATTGGGGTGCGGGCCCCCTTAGGCTGGGAGACATGACCACAACGGGGGCCAACCAGGACGCTGCGGGCACGACCGCCCGTGGCTGGTGGTGGTGGGGACGACGGCGTAGTGCCGTGCTGGATGGGGGGCTGGCACTCGTGTCGGCTCTGGAGTGCGGGCTGGAGGGGAGCCAGTTCGCCGATTCCGCCGGGTTCTTCGTGCCCGGGGGGGTGGTTTTCGGGCTGCTGGCCGGTGCGGTGCTGCTGGTGCGGCGGCGGTGGCCGTTTGCCGTGGTGCTCGTTTCGGTCGCCATCACCCCGGCCGAGATGGGGTACCTGCTGGGGCTGGTCGGGCTGTATACGCTCGCCGCGTCGGAGGCGCCGCGCCGGATCATCGGCGCGCTGGCCGGGATGTCGCTCGTCGGGACGCTGATCGTGACGTTCGTACGGACGCACCAGAACGTGCTCGACACGGGGATCGAATCGGGGCGTTGGTACGTACCCCTCGTCGCGATTCTGATGTCGGTGGGGCTGACGGCGCCGCCGGTGTTGCTGGGGCTCTATGTCGGGGCCAGGCGGCGGCTGATGGAGAGCCTGCGGGAGCGGGCGGACAGCCTGGAGCAGGAGTTGTCGCTCCTCGCCGACCGGGCTGAGCAGCGGGCCGAGTGGGCGCGTACGGAGGAGCGGACGCGGATCGCCCGTGAGATGCACGACGTGGTGGCGCACCGGGTGAGTCTGATGGTGGTGCACGCGGCGGCGTTGCAGGCGGTGGCGTTGAAGGATCCGCCGAAGGCGGTGCGGAACGCGGCGTTGGTGGGTGAGTTGGGGCGGCAGGCGCTGACCGAGTTGCGGGAGATGCTCGGGGTGCTGCGGGCCGGTGAGCAGGTGGCGGCGCGTAAGGCGGTGGGCGGCGGGGCGGGGTCGGTTCCCGAGGCCGTGACGGTACCGCTGGCGGCTGTGGGGGTGGCGGCGGCAGCGGCGGCCGCTGCGGCGGCCGAGGACGGGCCGGGTATGGAGGACATCGAGGCGCTGGTCGGTGAGTCCCGGGACACCGGGATGGTGGTGGAGCTGTCGGTGCAGGGGGCGTCGCGCGCGTATCCGCCGGAGGTGGAGCAGACGGCGTACCGCGTGGTGCAGGAGGCGCTGACCAATGTCCTGAAGCATGCGGCGGGCGCGAAGGTGATGGTGCGGCTGGCGCATCGTGAGGCGGAGGTCGCGATGCAGGTGGAGAACGGGCCTTCGGACGGCGGTGCGCAGGACGCTGGGCTGCCGAGCGGGGGGAATGGTCTGGTGGGGATGCGGGAGCGTGTGACGGCGCTGGGCGGGGTGTTCGTCTCGGGTGAGACGGACGCGGGGGGTTTCCGGGTGTCGGCGGTGCTGCCGGATCGTGGTGCTGCTTGACGCTTGACGCTTGACGCCTGACGCCTGATGTGGGTTCTGGGGGAGTCGCCCGGCCGTGAGGCGTGAGACGGGAGCTGTGAGGCGTGAGCGGCGAGAGGTGAGCCGTGAGCGGCGGGTCGTCGGCCGTGGGCCGTGGGCTCTCAGGCCGAGGTGAGGCGTGCCGGTTCCATGCCCGTGATGAGGGTGCCGAGTGCCTGGTCGATGTCCGGTCCCAGGTACCAGTCACCGGTGTGGTCGATGCTGAAGACGCGGCCTGTGGCGTCCATCGCGAGGATCGCCTGGCCGTCGCCCTCCTCGCCGAGCGGGCTGATCTCGGTGTCCAGGGACCGGCCGAGGTCCGCGAGCGTACGGGCGAGATGGATGCCGGCCGTGGGGTCGATCCGCAGGGTGGCCGGGGCGATCTGCCGGCCGGGGCCGGGTGCGGTGATGCGCAGTCCGCCGAATTCCGCCCAGGCCTCGACGGCGGCGGCGCAGACCGTGAGCCGGTGGCCGGCGGGGGTGATGTGCGCGCGCAGGAAGTCGGCCCACTCCTCGGCCTGGCTTATGACCCAGCGTCCGGGTTGCCAGCCGGCCTCGCGCAGGGCGGTGTCGACGGGGGCGGGGAACCGGGTGGAGTGGTGGTCGGACATGCTCAGCCGTTCTCGGTCGGGTCGACGGGGCGTACGCCGAAGTGGGCGAGCAGTGCCGTGCAGGAGCGGCAGGGCGGGGCGTAGCTGCCGTGCAGGGGGTCGCCGTCCTCGCGGATGCGGCGGGCGGTCAGTTTGGACTGTTTGAGGGAGCGGCGGGCTTCGCCGTGGGTCATGGGTTTTCGTCTGGCCCGTTTGGAGCGGGCGGCGTCGGCGGCGGTGAGGTGGCGGGAGATCAGGATCACTTCGGGGCAGCGGCCGGTGAAACGTTCGCGCTGACCGCTGGTGAGGGTGTCCAGGAAGTCCTGTACGAGGGGGTGGAGGGCGGGTGGCTGGTCGGCCTTGCCCGCGGTGCAGGTGAGGTTCTGGCCGCGTACGGAGAGTGCGGCGGCGACGGCGGGCAGGATGCCGTCGCGGCGTCGGTGGAGTGCGGGTGGACGGTGTGCCTCGGTGCTGCTCCACCTCAGGCGCGGGTCGCCGGAAGCGTCGGTCGGTGCGGTCTGCATGTGTGCTGTCCCCTCCCCATGCCTGCGGCGGGCAGCCGCTGGTTCATGCCCCCGTGACTGGTGCCACGCCCCGTGTTTGGGTGGACAGCCTGCCAAATGTGACGGGCTGTGGGGAAGCTGGGGCGTGGATCGTGGCGTGGCGTCGGCGCTGGGTCACGCGGGTGTGACCGTTGGTCACGGCAAGGCGTGGCGGGGATGTGACGCGGACAGGGTGGGGTGTGCGGTCCCGGTGCGTTGGGGGCGTGGGCGGGAGCAGATGACCGGCGTGCGGGGGGAGTGAGCCCGGATGGCCGGTCGGAGGTGTCGCCGGAGGTGCCGGACCGGGACGGTGCGGAGGTGCCGGGACGGGCTGGTGCGGATGCGTCGGGCGGGGGCGGTGCGGATGCGTCGCGCGGGGGTGGGGCGGATGTGTCGGACGGTAGTGGATGTGTCGGACGGTAACGGGGAGGAGCGTCCGATCCGCTCTTGCCCCACCGCATAGGCTGTGCTGAACCAGGGCTGTGGAACCAGCCGGAAGCAGCAGGGGGCAAACGCCATGACGACAGGTCGGCTCGGGCAGCAAGCCGCGCCACCGAACGCGGCCTATGCCGGGCAGGTCGTGCACTTCCCGGATCCGGTCCGGGCCGCCCGTCACCCCAGAGGTGTACGGGTGGACGCTGACGGCTATCCGGACTTCGCGCCGTACGCGCGTGCCGCCGCGGAGATCGCGGAGCCCCCGGAGGGGTTCGGCGTGGACGAGTTGCGGCTCACGGACTACGTGTCGGCCAATGCCGCGCTGCACGCCGCGGGCCACGAGTTGTGGGACACGATCCCCCCGGTGACCACTCCGCACGGCTGGACCTGGCACCATCTGCCGGCTTCGCGCCGGATGGTGCTGGTGCCCGTCGAGGTGAAGGCGCTGTTGCGGCATCACGGCGGTCTGGCGACGACGCCGGTGGACCACGGCAAGCGGGGCACGCGTCCGCTTCAGGAGACCCGGCCGGTGCACTTCGGGCTGCCGAAGGGCGCGATATCGGTCACCGAGGAGCAGGTGCTGGGGGTCGAGGAGGATCTCGGTTACCGGTTGCCGGGCGCGTACCGCTCGTTCCTGAAGGCGGCGGGCGGCTGCGCGCCGGTGGGCGCGGCGCTGGATGCCCAGCTGGGTCTGCTGGTGGATCAGCCGTTCTTCACGGTGCGGGACGAGGCCGCGGTCAATGACCTGGTGTACGTCAACAAGTGCCTGCGGGACCACCTGACCAAGGACTATCTGGCCGTCGGCTTCGCCCAGGGCGGCATCGTCGCGGTGAAGGTCAAGGGCGACCGGATCGGGTCGGTCTGGTTCTGCGCGTACGACGATGCCAGGGATCAGGACGGGTGGAGCGTGCAGGAGCGCGTGGAGCGGCTGTTGCTGCCCTGCGGTGACGACTTCGACGCTTTTCTGCTGCGGCTGGCGGGCAGTCCGCCGGAGTTGGAGACCGTGGCGAACCTGATGGTCGACGGCGGCTTCGCGCGCGCCGTCCCGGTGGAGGGGTGAGCGCGATGGTGACCTTCGCACAGGCGCAGGAGCGCGCGGAAGACTGGGTCAACGGGGATCTGCCGGGCTACCAGCATCGTGAGGTGCGGGTACGGGAGTTCGAGCTGGGTTTCGTGGCGTGGGCGGAGGACCGTGAGGGCGGTCCGACGTCGGACGGCGGCCGGCAGCGGCTGGTGATCGCCAGGGACAGTGGTGAGGCCACCTTGTGGCCGGGGCTGCCGGTGGGCGAGGTGATCCGGCGGTACGAGGAGGATTACGGGGCGCCCGACGCGGCGGCGCCCGCGCCGGAGCCGCCGGCGCGGATCGATCTGAATCAGACGTCGTTCCTGTTGACGCCGCCGGAGTGGCTTCAGGAGGCGGCGGACAAGATAGGCATCCCGGACCGGCGGACGCCGGAGACGCCGGGGGCCTCGGCTTCGTCGGCGGCGTCTTCGCAGGCTTCGCCGTCGGCTTCGTCCTCGGGGGCTTCGTCCTCGGGCGGTGCGGACGCAGCCGTGCCGGCCGGTTCGTCCTCGGGCGGTTCGTCCTCGGCCGGTTACGGCCTTGGCACGAACGCGGACGCGGACGTCAGTACGGGTTCGGGTACGGGGGCCGGCGGCGGCGCCTCGCAGGGCGGCTCCGCCTGGCCCGGTCCGGGGGCCGGCGGTGGTGACCGGGACTACGATCCCACCGCCAACGACGGTGTTCCCGCCTCGAATTCGAGCACACCGGCCGGAACGCCGGTCGGGGCCACGCCCTGGGCCGGGACCGACACGAACGCCCCGTCCGCCTCGGCGGAGGACGGTTCCGTACCCCTGCCGGCGACGGTCTTCGCGCCGCCGCTCTCCGGGGCGGACGACGAGGACACCCCACCGCCCGGCGTGGGCGCCGACGCGCCGACCGCGCTGATGTCGGGTGGCAGCCAGCTGCCGCGTACGGCGTTCGCTCCGGCGCTGGGCGAGCGGCAGCCCGGTTCCGACTCCAGTGCCGGCTTCAGTTCCGGTTCCGGTCCTGGCTCGGGTCCTGGCCCGGGTTCCGCCGCTGACATCGCCGATGCCGAGACCGGAAAGGCACGCGTGTCGCCGACGGGTGCGCGCGGCAGTGGTTCGACGACTCCGCCGCCGCCCAGCCCGCCCGGTGTTCCGGGCGCGCGGCCGGAAGGCGCGACTCCGCCGCCGTCGGGGCCGGGTACGCCCGGTGCCCCGGCGGGCGGATATCTGCCGACGCAACTGGCCCCGCAGCTCGGCCCCGAGGGGCCCCGGCCCCCCGGTCCTCCCGGCCCGCCGCAGCCTCCGGGCCCGCCTGGTCCGCCCGGCCCTCCTGGCGTGCCGCACGGCACGCCTCCGGGTGGCGTGCATCATGCGGCGACGATGTTCGCGGATCCGAGCCAGCTCGGCCGGCCTCCGCAGCCTCCCGGTCCGCCCGGTATGCCGCCGGGCGCGCCGCAGCCGCCCGGTCCTCCCGGTGCGCCGCAGCCTCCCGGTCCTCCTGGTATGCCGCCCGGTGCGCCGCAGCCTCCGGGCCCGCCCGGCGGGACGCCTCCGGGCGGGGTGCACCATGCCGCGACCATGCTGGCCGGTCCGGGGGTCGGACCGATGCCGCCGTTGGCCCCGCAGCCTCCCGGTCCTCCTGGTCAGCCTGGTCCGCCCGGCATGCCGCCGGGCGCTCCCGGCCCCGTACCGGCACCGCCGCCGCAGGCGTACGGCTATCCGCAGCAGCCGTCCGGTCTGCCGACCGTCGGCCCCGGCTACCAGGCCGTGCTGCGTTACCGCGCGCCCGACGGCTCCGAGGCTCAGCTCATCCGCCGCTCGGCGCCCGGAACTCCGCACCCCGAGTGGCAGATCCTGCACGAGCTGCGCGCGATGAACGTGCCGCCGCAGCAGGTGCTCGAACTGCACACGGAGCTGGAGTCGTGCGAGCTGCCCGGCGGTTACTGCGCGCGGATGATCCGGGAGACCTGGCCGCAGGTACGGATCACCAGCGTCGCCCCGTACGGTCAGGACCATGCCAGCCGGCAGCAGGGCATGCAGCATCTGCTCACCCACCAGGGCGAGTTGCACCAGGTCGCGGACGGGCCCGCGCGGCCCGCGCCGGTCCGTGCGGCGCTGCCGCAGCTGGCGCCCGCGCCGCCGATACCTCCGGAGGGGATCGCGCACGAGCTGACCGGGGCGTTCGGACCGCAGGGCATCTGCCGGTTCGACCAGCGGGCGGTGTCCCGTCAGGGCGTGCCGGAGCTGGTGGCGCGCACGCTGGTGTGGGCGGGTCTGCCGGCCGACTTCGGTCCCTTCTTCTGGGCTCAGCCGGCTCAGCCGGTGGTGCCGACCCTGGCCGAACTGGCGGCGCAGCGGCAGGTGCAGCCGGCCGCCGACGCGGGTTCGTATCTGGTGATGGGCAGTGACTTCGGCCGTGCGATCTGCGTCCAGTACGGTACGGCGCACATCATGGCCGTATCGGTGGAGGCGGGTCCCGGCGGGCAGTCGGTGCCGCCGCAGTTCGTGAACACGGGGCTGCCGGAGTTCACGCGTTCGCTGGCGCTGCTGGGGCGGATGTGGCGGTTGCGCTTCGGTCTCACCCCGGAGCAGGCGGGCCGCTGGACCGTCGACTTCCAGGCGCAGCTGGCCGCGCTCGACCCGGCGGCGCTGTCGTCGCCGGAGAGCTGGTGGTCGGTGCTGCTGGAGCAGATGTGGGACGGCCTGCTGTGAACCACGGCCTCCTGAACGGCTGAACGCCGCCCGGCGGTATGTACGGATGACGAGGCGCCCCCGCGAGACGCGGTGGGCGCCTCGGTCATTTCCGTACGGCCGTCCTGCCCCTTTTCTGCGGAAAGTTGCGGCTACTTACGTTCCGTGACGCATTCTTGACCAACATGGTTGGGCGGAGTGTCGTGTTATGGGCATTTCGCTTCGATCCAGCAGGATTGCGTCGAATGGCGTTATGTGTCGGAGAGGGGCTTCAAGGATGGGTGCTGAACCGTTGTCGGCTCATGGCTTTGTGTCCGTACGAGGTCGTGGCTACCGTCCCGAACAGGTCGACCTTCGGGTCTCCGTGCTGTGCCGCCAGCGCGACGACCTCTGGGAACGCGCGGCGCGACTCACTGTTCTCGCCAAGCAGATGGAGGGCGAGGCGGAGCGGCTCCGGGAGCGGGTGGCGGCTCTCGTACCGCAGACGTACGCGACGCTCGGCCCGCGAGCCCAGCGGATCCTGGCCATCACGGTGGAGGAGGACGAGGCGGTACGGGCCGGAGCGCGCGCGGAGTGCCAGGCGCTGCTCGACGCGGCGGAGGCAACGGCCCGCAGGGTGCACGAGGCGGCGGTCGAACAGGCCGACGCCGTACGGGCGGAGGCGGAGGCGCACGCCCAGGAGGTCCTGGACGCGGCACGCGGCGTGGCCGAGGAACAGCGGATCGAGGCGCGGCGCGGAATCAAGGAGCGGCGTGGGGAGGAGCTTGTCGTACTGAAGGAAGTGCGACGGCGCACCCAGGACGTGATCGACGACCTGGAGCAGGAACAGGCCGAACGGCTGGCTGTGATGAACCGCGAATTCGCCGACCGTGAAGCCGCGTTGGAGGTCGAGCAGGCCGAACTCGCCGCGTACGCGGAGGCGCGGCTCGTCGACGCGCAGCGGGTGTTCTCCGAGGCGGGGGAGCGGGCGCGACGCTGCCAGGAGGACGCGCAGGCGAAGGCGGCCGAACTGGGCGCGCAGGCGCGGGCGCGGGCGGAGGGGATGGCGCGGGAGACGGAGCGGGTGCTGGGGGAGCACGCGGAGGCCCGGGAGGAGATGCAGGCGCACATGACGCGGGTGCAGAACAGCCTGGTGGCACTGACGGGGCGGGCGGCGGCGGAGGGGTGACGGTTCGTCTCCCGGCGGTGTGCCGTCCGGCGTGGCGTGGCGGGGTGCGGGTGCGGGTGCGTTGTGGTGGCGGTGCGGTGGTTCGTGTGCGGGTTGTTGCCGGGTGCCGCTCCGGGGGCATGTCCTGCACTGCATGATTTACGCCGCGTGCGGCTTTGTTCTTCGTGTGACGGCTCGTGAGCGGCACAAATCACGCTTTACGTTCCGGACACGACCCCTGCGCGGCCCCCTTCACCGCCCGTCACCAACTACCCCTCCCGCGCCGGGGCGACGGCCCCCCCCTCGCCCCGCCGGGGCGACGGCCCCCCCCTCGCCCCCACCGGGGTGCAGGCGGGGAACCGGCGGGAGGGGGTCGGGGTCGCAGGAGGTGACGTGTCCGGACGTGGAGCGTGATTTGTGGCGCTACTCAGCCCGCACTCTGACAACAAACCCGCACGCGCCGTAAATCATGCAGTCCGGACATGCGCCTCCGGAGGCCCCGGCACCCGCACTCACCGCAAACCGCACCGCACCCGCACCCCGACTAGTCGTTCTTCTCCGGGAGTACCGGAAAGCGGCGCGGCGCCACGAAGATGAGCACCAGCAGTGCGATGCCCGCCGCGCACGCCGCGCCCAGGTAGACGTGGTCCACCGCCGCGTCCACCGCGCGGCGCAGGTAGTCCGTCGCCTCCGCGCTGAGGGCGGTCGGGTTCTCCAGGGCGCGGGAGACCGAGTCCAGGTCGTCGGGGAGTCCCGGGGTCGGCGGGTCGGTCAGTCGTGCGGCGATGATTCCGTTGGCGACCGCGCCGAACACCGCCGCTCCTACGCTCTGTCCGACCTGACGGCAGAAGAGTATGGACGCGGTCGCCGTGCCCCGTTCCGACCAGCCGACGGTCGACTGGACCCCGATGATCAGGGGGAGTTGGAAGAGCCCGAGCGCACCGCCGAGCAGCAGCATGATCAGGGCCGGCTGCCAGGCCTGTCCCGGGTACGGGAGCAGGGGGAAGGCGAGCAGTACCGCGAGGGCGAGGGAGATGCCGGTGATCGCGGTGCGGCGGAAGCCGATGCGGTTGTAGACGCGGTTGGAGAAGGCCGCGCTGACCGGCCAGGTCAGTGTCATCGCGGACAGGACGAAGCCGGCGGCGATCGGGCCGAGGCCGAGCACGGACTGGGCGTAGGTCGGGAGGAAGACCGTCGGGGCGACCATCAGCAGTCCGAGCGCGCCGAGCGCGAGGTTGACGGCGGCGATCGTGCGGCGGCGCCAGACCCAGCCCGGGATGATCGGCTCCGCCGCTCGTCGTTCGATGACGACCGTGACGGCGGCCAGGACCGCGCTCGCGCCGAGGAAGGCGAAGGAGGGTGCGGAGAGCCAGGGCCAGGCGACGCCGCCCTGGACGAGGGCGGTGAGCAGGAGCGTTCCGGTGGCGAACACGGCGAGCGCGCCCGCCCAGTCGATATGGGTACGGGGCGCCCGGACCGTACGGTCGGCTCCGTCGTGGGCCGTCCGCGCCGTACGGCTACTGCCGCGCGGCGCCCGGACCGTACCGCTGCCCGTACTGCCCACTCCGTCGCGGGGCGCCTGCGCCGTACGGCCCGGGTCGCGGAGGTATTTGACCACCAGCCACAGGGCGATCAGGCCGACCGGCAGGTTGATCAGGAAGATCCAGCGCCAGTCCGCGTATCCCGCGAGCAGGCCGCCGAGGGCGGGGCCCGCGACGGACGAGGTGGCCCAGACCGTCGACAACTTGGCCTGGATCTTGGGGCGTTCCTTGAGGGGGTAGAGGTCGGCGGCGATGACCTGCACCGTGCCCTGGAGCGCGCCGCCGCCCAGGCCCTGGACGACGCGGAAGGCGATCAGGGAGGCCATGTTCCAGGCGGTCGCGCAGAGCAGCGAGCCGATGAGGAAGAGGATGATGCCGGCGATCAGGACTGGCTTGCGGCCGAAGGTGTCGGAGAGCTTCCCGTACACGGGGAGGGTGACGGTCACGGCGAGCAGGTAGCCGGAGAACAGCCAGGAGAAGACGGAGAATCCGCCGAGGTCACCGACGATCTGGGGGACGGCCGTGGAGACGATGGTGCCGTCCAGCGCGGCGAGCGCCATGCCGAGCATCAGCGCGGCGACGACCGGGCCGCGCCCGCGCTCGCGGCTCTTCCCGCCTCCGGGCTCGCGGCTGTTGCCACGTCCGCCTCCGGGCTCGATGCCCTTCCCGCCCCCGGGCTCGCGGCTGTTGCCGCCCCCGGACTCGCCCGGCCCCGGGGGCAGCTCCGGCTCCGGCACCTGGGCCGGAGCCGCCCCCGGGGCCTCGGGTATCGCTTCGGTACGTCCGGTGTCCTCGCCACTGCCGCCGGGGCTGCTCACGGGATCCCTTCCCTATGCACGTATCTGCCGGGGACACCCTCTCACCGACACCCGCCGCGACGGGAGGGTGCAGGCCGGGGCCCGTGGCCCCCACCTGTATCTCCCTCTCTGGGCGGAGACCCCTTAGGGGGATCTCCTTACTTCTGTCCAGGGGGCATTCGTCCCGGTGGAGGACGTGACGGCCGCCGCGGTTCCTTAAGTTGGTCTCAGGGATCCGGGAGACGCGGGACGGGGGAACGCCGCATCACGGGGGTGGGGGAAACCCCAGGCGAAGACGGCGCTGTGCACCAGCGCGCCGGGCCTCCTGGATCCCGCAGACTCAGAGCGCGCCCGGACTCGGAGCGCACCCGACGGCATCACATGACACCGGTGAACCGACCTCACCGGCGGTCGGCCTTGCCGATCTGTTGACCGACTTAGGAGACATACCGTGACAACGGCTGTAACCATCCCCAGGCACGGGGGTACTGGAGGGCGTACGGCCGTCGCGGCGCGAGCGCGGCAGGTCGTCAAGGCGTACGGCTCGGGGGAGACCCGGGTCGTCGCGCTCGACCACGTCGATGTGGACATCGACCGGGGGCGGTTCACCGCGATCATGGGGCCGTCCGGTTCGGGCAAGTCGACGCTGATGCACTGCCTCGCGGGACTGGACACCGTGACATCGGGCGAGATCCACCTCGACGAGACGGAGATGACGAAGCTCAAGGACAAGCGTCTCACCCAGCTGCGCCGGGACCGGATCGGTTTTATTTTCCAGGCGTTCAACCTGCTGCCGACGCTCAGCGCCCTGGAGAACATCACGCTTCCCATGGACATCGCCGGCCGTGAGCCGGACGGCCCGTGGCTGCGGCGGGTGGTGGAGACGGTGGGCCTCGCCGACCGGCTGAAGCACCGGCCGACGCAGCTGTCGGGCGGCCAGCAGCAGCGTGTCGCGGTGGCCAGGGCGCTCGCCGCGCGGCCCGAGATCATCTTCGGTGACGAGCCGACCGGGAACCTGGACTCGCGCGCCGGCGCCGAGGTGCTGGGCTTCCTGCGCCGGTCCGTCGACGAGCTGGGCCAGACGATCGTGATGGTCACGCACGACCCGGTCGCCGCCTCCTACGCGGACCGCGTGCTGTATCTCGCGGACGGCAGGATCGTGGACGAGATGTTCCGGCCGACGGCCGAAGCCGTGCTCGACCGTATGAAGGACTTCGACGCGCGGGGGCGGACCTCGTGACCGTGCTCAAGACATCGATGCGCAACTTCCTCGCGCACAAGGGACGGATGGCGCTCTCCGCCGTCGCGGTCCTGCTCTCGGTGGCCTTCGTCTGTGGAACGCTCGTTTTCACCGACACGATGAACACGACGTTCGACAAGCTCTTCGCCGCGACCTCCGCCGATGTCACGGTCGCGCCCAAGACGGCCAAGGACGGCGGCGAGACCACGCAGACCGGCAAGCCCGAGACGCTGCCCGCCTCCGTCGTCGAGACGGTGCGGAAGGCGGACGGCGTGAAGTCCGTCGAGGGCGCGGTCAGCAGTATGAGCGTGACCGTCGTCAACGCCGACGACAAGGACATGGGCGGGACCAACGGGGCCCCGACGATCGCCGGCAACTGGACGCGTAACGACCTCCGTTCGATGGAGATCGCCTCCGGCCACGCGCCGCGCGGCCCCACCGAGGTGATGGTCGACGCCGACACCGCCGAGAAGCATCACCTGTCGATCGGCGACGAGTTGCGCACCATCGCGGTCACGGGCGACTTCACGGCGAAGATCTCCGGTATCGCCGCGTTCACCGTCACCAACCCCGGCGCGGCCGTCGTCTTCCTCGACACCCCGACCGCGCAGCGTGAACTGCTCGGCGGCACGGGCCGGTTCACCCAGCTCAATGTCACGGCCGACGAGGGTGTCAGCGACACGCGGCTCAAGCGGGACGTGGCCACCGCGCTCGGTGGCGGTACGTACAAGCTCCAGACGCGGCAGGAAGCCGCGGACGCGAACCGCTCGGACGTCGGCTCGTTCCTCGACGTGATGAAGTACGCGATGCTCGGCTTCGCCGGGATCGCCTTCCTCGTCGGCATCTTCCTGATCGTCAACACCTTCTCGATGCTGGTCGCCCAGCGGACCCGGGAAATCGGACTGATGCGGGCGCTCGGCTCCAGCCGCCGGCAGGTCAACCGTTCGGTGCTGGTGGAGGCCGTGCTGCTGGGGATCTTCGGCTCGGTGGCCGGGGTCGCCGCCGGGGTCGGGCTCGCGATCGGGCTGATGAACATCATGTCCTCGATAGGCATGGAGCTGTCCACCCAGGACCTGACGGTCAAGTGGACGACACCGGTGCTCGGTCTGGTGCTCGGCGTCGTGGTCACCGTCCTCGCCGCGTACGTTCCCGCCCGGCGGGCCGGGAAGATCTCCCCGATGGCCGCGCTGCGCGACGCCGGCACGCCCGCCGACGGGCGGGCCGGACGGATCAGGGCGATCGTCGGACTGCTTCTGACGGGCGCCGGCGGCGCCGCGCTCCTCATGTCGGCGCGGGCCGACGAGGCGGGCGAGGGCTCGCTGTTCCTCGGGGTGGGCGTGGTCTGCACACTCATCGGGTTCGTCGTGATCGGCCCGCTGCTCGCGGGCGGTCTGGTACGGGCGCTCGGCGCGGTCCTCCTGCGGATGTTCGGCCCCGTGGGCCGGCTGGCCGAGCGCAACGCGCTGCGCAACCCGCGGCGTACGGGAGCGACCGGCGCCGCCCTGATGATCGGGCTCGCGCTGGTGGCCTGTCTGTCGGTGGTCGGCTCCTCGATGGTCGCCTCGGCCACCGACGAGCTCGACCGGACGGTGGGCGCGGACTTCATCGTCCAGTCCGGCACCGGCCGGCCGATCATGCCGCAGGCGCAGGCGGCGATGGAGAAGGCGCCGGATCTGACGCACGTCACCGAATACAAGTGGGTCGACGCCAGGCTGACCGCCCCCGACGGACGGACCGAGGCCGACGGGATCGTCGCCGCCGACCCCAGTTACACGCGGGATCTGCGCCGCGAGACCGTCGCGGGTGAACTGTCCGCGGCGTACGGGAAGAACGCCATGTCGGTCGGCAGCGACTACGCCACCGAGCACGGCGTCAAGGTCGGCGACGAGATGACGGTCGCCTTCACGGGTGGCAGGACCGCCGAGCTGAAGGTCGCGGCCATCACCTCGGACGACGGGAATGTCGACAAGGGCGCGATGTACACCAACATCACGACCGCCGCGCGGTACATCCCCGCCGACAGGATGCCCAAGAACATGTTCCTGTTCGCGGCGGCCGAGGACGGCAAGGAGAAGGAGGCGTACGAAGGCCTCAAGGATTCGCTCGCCGCGTACCCGCAGTACAAGGTGCAGAACCAGACCGACTACAAGCAGGACCTCAAGGACCAGATAGGCCAGCTGCTCAACATCGTCTACGGCCTGCTGGCTCTCGCGATCATCGTCGCGGTGCTGGGCGTGGTGAACACCCTGGCGCTGTCGGTGGTGGAGCGTACCCGCGAGATCGGTCTGCTGCGGGCGATCGGCCTCTCCCGTCGCCAGCTGCGCCGCATGATCCGGCTGGAATCGGTGGTCATCGCCCTCTTCGGCGCCCTGCTGGGCCTCGGTCTGGGCATGGGCTGGGGCACGGCGGCCCAGAAGCTGCTGGCGCTGGAGGGCCTCGGCGTCCTGGAGATACCGTGGCCGACGATCGCGGGGGTCTTCGTGGCCTCGGCGTTCGTCGGACTCTTCGCCGCGCTGGTCCCGGCGTTCCGGGCGGGCCGGATGAACGTCCTGAACGCGATCGCCACCGAGTAGGGGGCGGGCCGCGTGGTGATCGCGTCGTGGGCGAACCCCCCGTACGAATCCCCCGTACCGGAATTCCCACGTCACGGGAATTCCGGTACAGGAGCCTGGGCGTACCGGGGCGGGAGCCCAGGGCATACGGGGGTGGCGGGTGCCGGGTCCGGCTGTGCGCTCCGGCCCCGGGTGTCACACCGGCGTCGTAGGCTGGAAGACCCCCGGCCCGTGAGACGTGTCGGGCCCTTCGCGTGGTCGGCCGCTCACCCCGGCCGCCGCTCGCGCAGCCAGCCACTCCTCCTCAGGACCCGGACGGAACCCTTCATGAGCCTGCACGGTCTGCTCGACGCCGTCACCAAGGACCCGGCGCTCGCCGAAGCGGTGAAGGCCGCCGCCGACGGTCACCGTTCGCATGTCGACCTGGTCGGGCCGCCCGCCGCGCGGCCCTTCGCGGTGGCCGCGCTGGCGCGGGAGGCCGGGCGGCCGGTGCTGGCCGTGACCGCCACGGGGCGGGAGGCCGAGGACCTGGCGGCGGCGCTGCGGTCCCTGCTGGACCCGGACACCGTCGTCGAGTACCCGTCCTGGGAGACCCTGCCGCACGAGCGGCTCTCGCCCCGCTCCGACACCGTGGGGCGTCGGCTCGCGGTGCTGCGGCGCCTCGCGCATCCGGTCGCGGACGACCCGACGGCCGGTCCGGTCAGCGTGGTGGTCGCGCCCGTACGGTCCGTGCTCCAGCCGCAGGTCAAGGGCCTCGGCGACCTGGAGCCCGTCGCGCTGCGCAGCGGGCGGAGCGCCGATCTGAACGAGATCACGGAAGCCCTGGCGGCCGCCGCGTACGCCCGCGTCGAGCTGGTCGAGAAGCGCGGCGAGTTCGCTGTCCGCGGCGGCATCCTCGATGTCTTCCCGCCCACCGAGGAGCACCCCCTGCGGGTGGAGTTCTGGGGCGACGACGTCGAGGAGATCCGGTATTTCAAGGTTGCCGACCAGCGCTCCCTGGAGGTCGCCGAGCACGGTCTGTGGGCGCCGCCCTGCCGCGAGCTGCTGCTGACCGCGCAGGTACGGGGGAGGGCCGCGGCCCTCGCGGAGGAGCACCCGGAGCTGGGCGAGCTGCTCGGCAAGATCGCCGAGGGGATCGCGGTCGAGGGCATGGAGTCCCTGGCCCCGGTCCTCGTGGACGACATGGAGCTGCTGCTGGACGTCCTGCCGGCCGGTTCGATGGCGCTGGTCTGCGACCCGGAGCGGGTGCGGACCCGGGCGGCGGACCTGGTGGCGACGAGCCAGGAGTTCCTCCAGGCGTCCTGGGCGGCCACCGCCGGCGGCGGACAGGCCCCGATCGATGTCGGCGCGGCCTCCCTGTGGGGCATCGCGGACGTCCGGGACCGGGCGCGCGAGCTGGACATGATGTGGTGGTCGGTCTCCCCGTTCGCCCTGGACGAGGACCTCTCGGACGACTCCATCACGCTGGGCATGCGGGCCCCCGAGTCGTACCGGGGCGACACCGCCCGCGCGCTCGCCGACACCAAGGGCTGGCTGGCGGACGGCTGGCGGACGGTGTTCGTCACGGAAGGCCACGGCACGGCGTCCCGTACGGTCGAGGTGCTCAGCGGCGAGGGCGTCCCCGCCCGGCTCGACACCCCCGGCGCGCGCACCGCCCGGGGCCTCGCCGACCTCACCCCGTCCCTCGTCCACGTCGCCTGCGGCTCGATCGACTACGGCTTCGTCGACCCGGACCTCAAGCTGGCGGTCCTCACCGAGACCGACCTGTCCGGTCAGAAGGCGGCGGGCAAGGACGGCGCGCGGATGCCCGCCAAGCGCCGCAAGACCATCGACCCGCTCACGCTGGAGGCGGGCGACTACATCGTCCACGAGCAGCACGGCGTGGGCCGGTACGTGGAGATGGTGCAGCGCACGGTCCAGGGCGCGACGCGCGAGTATCTGCTGGTCGAGTACGCCCCCGCCAAGCGCGGCCAGCCCGGCGACCGGCTGTACATCCCCACCGACCAGCTGGAGCAGGTCACCAAGTACGTCGGCGGCGAGGCCCCGACGCTGCACCGCCTCGGCGGCGCGGACTGGACGAAGACCAAGGCGCGCGCCAAGAAGGCGGTCAAGGAGATCGCCGCCGACCTGATCAAGCTCTACTCGGCGCGGATGGCGGCCCCCGGCCATGCCTTCGGCCCGGACACCCCCTGGCAGCGGGAGCTGGAGGACGCCTTCCCGTACGTGGAGACGCCCGACCAGCTCTCCACCATCGCCGAGGTCAAGGAGGACATGGAGAAGACGGTCCCGATGGACCGGCTGATCTGCGGCGACGTCGGCTACGGCAAGACGGAGATCGCCGTACGGGCGGCCTTCAAGGCGGTCCAGGACGGCAAGCAGGTCGCGGTCCTCGTCCCCACGACGCTGCTGGTGCAGCAGCACTTCGGCACGTTCTCCGAGCGGTACGCGCAGTTCCCGGTCTCTGTGAAGGCGCTGTCCCGCTTCCAGTCGGACACGGAGGCGAAGGCGACCCTCCAGGGGCTGCGGGAGGGCGCGGTCGACATCGTCATCGGTACGCACCGGCTGTTCTCGTCCGAGACCAAGTTCAAGGACCTGGGCCTGGTCATCGTGGACGAGGAGCAGCGCTTCGGCGTGGAACACAAGGAGCAGCTGAAGAAGCTCCGCGCCAACGTCGACGTCCTGACCATGTCCGCGACGCCCATCCCCCGTACGTTGGAGATGGCTGTCACCGGCATCCGCGAGATGTCGACGATCACCACCCCGCCCGAGGAGCGGCATCCGGTGCTGACCTTCGTCGGCCCGTACGAGCAGAAGCAGATCGGCGCGGCCGTCCGGCGTGAACTGCTGCGCGAGGGCCAGGTCTTCTACATCCACAACCGCGTGGAGTCGATCGACCGGGCGGCGGCCAAGCTGCGCGAGATCGTCCCCGAGGCGCGGATCGCCACCGCGCACGGCCAGATGACGGAGGGCGCGCTGGAGCAGGTCGTGGTCGACTTCTGGGAGAAGAAGTTCGACGTGCTGGTCTCCACGACGATCGTCGAGTCCGGTATCGACATCTCCAACGCGAACACCCTGATCGTGGAGCGCGGCGACAACTTCGGCCTCTCGCAGCTGCATCAGCTGCGCGGCCGGGTCGGGCGAGGGCGCGAGCGCGGTTATTCGTACTTCCTCTACCCGCCGGAGAAGCCGCTGACCGAGACCGCGCACGAGCGTCTCGCGACGATCGCCCAGCACACGGAGATGGGCGCGGGCATGTACGTCGCGATGAAGGACCTGGAGATCCGGGGCGCGGGCAATCTCCTCGGCGGCGAGCAGTCGGGGCACATCGCGGGCGTCGGCTTCGACCTGTACGTACGGATGGTGGGCGAGGCGGTCGCCGACTACCGCGCCTCGCTGGAGGGCGGTGTGGAGGAGGAGCCGCCGCTGGAGGTCAAGATCGAGCTGCCGGTCGACGCGCATGTCCCGCACGACTACGCGCCGGGCGAGCGGCTGCGTCTCCAGGCGTACCGTGCGATCGCCTCCGCCACGTCGGAGGCGGACATCGCGGCGGTCCGGGAGGAACTGACCGACCGCTACGGCAAGCTCCCCGAGCCGGTGGAGAACCTGCTGCTGGTGGCGGGCCTGCGGATGCTCGCGCGGGCCTGCGGCGTCGGCGAGATCGTGCTCCAGGGGCCGAACATCCGCTTCGCGCCGGTGGAGTTGCGGGAGTCGCAGGAGCTGCGCCTGAAGCGGCTGCATCCCCGTACGGTCATCAAGCCGGCCGCCCACCAGATCCTGGTGCCGCGCCCGACGGCGGGCAAGATCGGCGGAAAGCCGGTGGTGGGGCGGGAGTTGCTGTCGTGGACGGGTGAGTTCCTGACGACGATCCTGAGCTGAACGCGTGTGGTGACTCGTGCCGGACAGGCCCTGGGGCTTGTCCGGCACGAGACGTAGGGTGCGAAGGTGCGCACACTTGGGAATCGAATATCGCGAACGTGTCTTGGCGGAGGGGCGCTTGTCCTCTCCGTGGCCGTACTGACCGGGTGCGAAGGGCAGTTGGGCGCGGATCCCGCGCCGTCGCGGTCGTCCGGAGGGGGCAGAGCCGCAGAGGGCGTGGCCGGCGGCTACGGGACCGGTCCGCTCGGCAACGCCGACGGTACGAAGCCGGGGCTCGCGCCCCTCACGTCCGAGGCCGACAAGAAGGCCGCGCGCAAGCTCATCGACACCGTGCGCACGGCCGGGCGAGGGCCCAGGACCGGGTACGACCGGGACAAGTTCGGTTACGCCTGGATGGACACGGCGGACGGGGTGCCGCTGGCCCGCAACGGCTGCGACACCAGGAACGACCTCCTCGCCAGGGACGGGCAGAAGGTGCGCCACCGCTCCGGTTCCGACTGCGTCGTCGTGTCGATGACCCTGCACGACCCCTACACGGGCAAGGACATCGAGTGGCGGAAGAAGTCCGCGACGGCCGTGCAGATCGACCATGTGATGCCGCTGTCGTACGACTGGCAGATGGGCGCCGCGCGGTGGAACGAGGCCAAGCGCGAGCGGATAGCCAATGATCCGCTCAACCTCATCCCGGTGGACGGCCCGGCCAACAACGCCAAGCGGGATTCCGGTCCGGCGTCCTGGCTGCCCCCGAGCAAGAAGATCCGCTGCTCGTACGCGGTGCGGTTCGCGCAGGTGTCCCTCAAGTACGAACTGCCGGTGACGGCACCGGACAAGAAGACCATGCTGGCCCAGTGCGGCGGCTGACCGGTCACTGATCGGTCGCTGACAAGTCACTATCGGTCACGCGTTGGGGGCACCTGACGCGCTCATCTCCGCAACTCTTGGGCGTAGCGCCGGTCCAGGTGTCGGCGGTGGTGTATACGCTCGGTCTGTATCCGTCCCGGATTCGCGTCCGCCCGTCCGCGCGCCCCCTCCGTGCGCCGCAGACGCGCGCGTGGTCCACCAGGCATTCAGGAGCAGCCATGTACGGCCCCGGCACCGGCTTCCAGCCGACGACCCGGCGGCGACCGAACCCCGCCGGGCTCATCATCGTGCGGGTGGTGATCGTGACGCTCACCATGGTGAGCATCGGGTTCCTCGGCTGGGTCGCGATGCTGCGGATCGCGGCGGCGCGCCGTCGCACGGCCGACTGGTTGCTGTTCGGCGTCACGGCCGTACTGGCCGTCGGCAGCCTGGTGGTCATCGGATCGGGCGAGTCGTCGGAGGCCCGGGACGTGGACGTGCTCCTCATGGGCCTGAACTTCCTGGCGTCGATCGTGATCTCGCCGTACTTCCTGGCCGTCGACATCAGGCACTACGCCCAGTACGACCAGCCCCCGGCGGTTCCGTACGGGCCGGGGTACCAACAGCCGCACCAGCCGTACGGGTTCGGCTATCAGGAGCAGGCGACGGCACAGACGCGGCCGGCCTCCCAGCCGCCACAGCCACTCTCGCAGCCCGCCCAGCCGCCTCATCCACCTCAGCCGCCCCACCCGTCCGCCGCGTCGTACAAGCCTCCCCGTATCGACCAGGTCCGCGCCGAGTTGGACGAGCTCAGCGACCTCCTGCGCAAGGACCGGGCGAGCCGTGAAGGCCAGGCGAGGGAAGGCCAGGCGGACCAGGCAGGTCACGACGACCGGACGACCGGAAGCGGCCAGGCGACCAGGGAAGGCCGGGACGGCGAGTGAACGGGCGGGTCGTCGCCGGGCGTTACGAGCTGTCCGCCCTCATCGGCCAAGGCGGCATGGGCCAGGTCTGGACGGCGTACGACCAGCGCCTCGACCGCCGCGTCGCCGTGAAGCTGCTCCGCCCCGACCGGATGGCGGCGGCCTCCGGGGCCGAGGAGATGCGCCGCCGGTTCGTGCGCGAATGCCGGGTCACCGCCCAGGTCGACCACCCCGGTCTGGTCACCGTGCACGACGCGGGCGGCGACGGCGACGATCTCTTCCTCGTCATGCAGTACGTCGAGGGCGTCGACCTCGCCGAACACATCGCCGGACACACCCCGTACCCCTGGCCGTGGGCCGTCTCGGTCGCCGCCCAGATGTGCGCGGTGCTCGCCGCCGTACACGCGGTGCCCATCGTCCACCGCGACCTCAAGCCGCGGAACGTGATGGTCAAGCCCGACGGCACGCTCACCGTCCTCGACCTCGGAGTCGCCTCCGTCATCGACACCGACACCACCCGCCTCACCCACACCGGCACCCCCATAGGCAGCCCCGCCTATATGGCCCCGGAGCAGGCCATGGGCGGCGCGGTCGGCCCGTACACCGATCTCTACGCCCTCGGCGTGCTCCTCCACGAACTGCTCAGCGGCGACGTCCCGTTCGCCGGATCCACCGCCCTCGGGGTGCTGCACCGCCATCTGTACGAGGCTCCGGAACCGGTCCGCCGGCAGCGGCCCGAGGTCCCCGAGCCGCTGGAGGCGCTCGTCCTGCGGCTGCTCGCCAAGGACCCGCAGCACCGCCCGGCCGGCGCGCTGGAGGTGTACGAGCACCTCGCCCCGCTGCTGCCCGCGCGCGGCGGTTCCGTGACCGGACCGCTCGACCCGACCCGTCCCTTCCTGCGCCCGCACGCGCCCTGGCCCGACGCGTCCACGCCGCCCGGGTCCGTGCCCGTACCCGCGTCGGTGCCAGGACCGGGGCCTGGATTCGCGAGCGCGCCGACGCCGGTCCCGGCGGAACGGCTGGATGTCGCCGCCGCCGTCGACGAGGTCAAGCGGCTGCTCGGCGAGGGCGGCATCACGCAGGCCGTGGACATCCTCGGGCGAGTCCTTCCGGCCGCCGCCGCCGAGCACGGCGAGCACTCCCCGGTCGTCCGCATCCTGCGCAAGCAGTACGCGTCCACGCTGATGGACGACGGCCAGTACCGCCGCGCGCTCCCGGAGTTGCGCCGTCTCGTGGACGACCGGATGGCGACGGCGGGCCCCGGCGACCCGCAGACGCTGGAGTTCCGCTACGACACCGCGCAGTGCCTGGAACAGCTCGGCAAACCGGCCGCGGCCCTGACCGAGTACCGCGCGCTCCTCCCGTACCACGAGGGCGGGCAGCAGCCCGACCCCGCCCGCGCCTTCGACATCCGGCACCGCATCGGGCATCTGCTGCTCGCGCTGGGCGATCACACCGGGGCGCAGCAGCAGTTGCGGAATCTGCTGTGGGACACCGAGCGGGTCTACGGCCCGTACCACCCGCTCCCGGCCGAACTGCGCCGCGCCCTCGACAGGCAGCAGCAGTTCAGGGGCCGGTGAGACCGGCGCCCCGAGCGGCGTAACCCCGCTGTGCCACACTCCTCTGTGGCCGGGGGCGCGGCCGTGGCCCGTGTCAACGCGGCGAACGGGCACCGAGAAACAACGGGCACCGAGAACAGGGAGCACACGTACGCAGATGACGGTCCGGGTCCAGATGGTCAGGTTCGCCTTGGTCGGCGTCGTCAACACCGGGACGTACTACGCCTGTTATCTGTTCCTGCTGAACCGGCTGCCGTACGTCGTCTCGCACGTGCTCGCTTTTCTGCTGAGCATGACGGGCTCGTTCTTCCTGAACAGCCGGTTCACCTACCGGACCCGCCCGACCCTGCGGAAGTTCCTGCTCTTCCCGCTCACCAACGCCGCGAACTTCGTGATCACCACGACCGGTGTCTATCTGCTGGTGGACGTCCTGCGCTTCAGCAGCCGCTACGCGCCCCTGATCACGGCGGCAGCGGCTGTCCCGATCACCTTCGTGGTCTCCCGCACGATCCTGACCCGCCCCGACCGCGGACGCCGGGCGGAGCGGGAAGAGGCGCGAGGACCGGAGCGGGAAGAGGACGTATCGGAGGACCAGGACCAGGAGAAACGCGACTCAGGGCTACGCCCGCATTCGGCCGGCCTGTAGCTTCATCGTCCGCTTGAGGCGCGGCCCGAACGGCTTCTCCACCAGCTGGTGGAGAAGCCACGCCACCACGAGCATCGAGACGACCGTGGCGATGAGCGTCAGCCACGCCGCCAGGCCGAAGTGCTTGTGCAGGACGGCGATCGCGAACCAGCCGAGATGCTCGTGGACCAGGTAGAAGGGGTACGTGAGGGTCCCGGCGAAGGTCAGCCAGCGCCAGTCCGCCCAGCGCAGCCACCCCAGAGCGACGGCGGCCACCGACGCGAAGGCGAAGGTGACGATCAGCAGGATCACATGCGGCGAACGCTCCACGAAGACACTGGTGGCGTCGGGGTTCCACAGGGCGGTGGTCGCGAAGCGCTGACCGAGCAGCCAGCTGGTGGCGACGATGCCCCAGAGGAGCAGATCGCTGCCGTAGCGGTGGATCAGGTAGAGCGCGAGGCCGCCGATGAAGAACGGCGCGTACTCCTGCATCACGATCTCGTCGATGATCGGCTGGTCGGCGACGACCGCGAGCACGGTGGCCACGGTCCACAGGCAGCAGAAGATCACGACGCGGCGGTAGTTGACGCCCTTCCACACCACGAAGAGCGCGAAGAGCAGATAGAAGCGCGCCTCGACCCAGAGCGTCCAGCAGACTCCGAGCACCCGGTTCGCACCCATGGGCTGTTGCATCATGGTCAGGTTGACCAGTACCTCGTTGACGCGCAGCGGCTCGCTGACCGAGGGGAGTACGACGCACGCGGCGGTGACGAGGACGATCGCCGCCCAGTACGCCGGGTAGAGCCGGGACACGCGGGAGCGGAAGAAGTCCCCGAGCGAACGTCCCCAGCTGCTCATGCAGATGACGAAGCCACTGATGACGAAGAAGATCTGCACGCCGAGGCAGCCGTAGGCGGCGAGCGGCGACAGATCGGGGAACAGCTCGTTCGGCGACCGGCCCCAGGCGTCGCCGACCTCGCCGCCCCGGCCCGCGTAGTGGTAGACGCACACCATGAGGGCGGCCAGGATGCGCAGCCCGTCCAGGGCACGCATCCGGTTGTGCCGGGGGGCGGGCGCCGCCGACGAGGTCGGCGGTGTCCCTGGCCCGGATGCCGGGTCCGGTACCCGAGCCAGTGTCGCTTGAGTCATTCCGTGATGTCCGTTCGTGTCCGCTTCGGCTTCGGCTATGGCTTCGGCTGTGCCTTCGGCTTCGCCAAGAGGTCAAGGAGTCTTGAGGCGTAGCTCTCCAGCCAAGGGACCTTAGGAGGCGTCAGGTGAACGGGGCGATATCCGTGGGGTGAACAGGATCCAGGGCAAGGTGTCCGCCGGGTGAACCACGCGCGGACGTGCCGGTGCCTCGGCACGTGCCTCAATCTCCTGGTGAATCGTTGGTCGAACCAGTGGCCCCAGGTCACGCCACTGCCTACCATCGATCACTGCAAGGTCTTGTGCATCGCCGCACAATCACGCCGGGAGGCCCCTTTGCACCGCCGCCGTCGCACCGCGCTCTCTTTCTCCGTCGCGCTTCTCGCCGCGGCTCCTCTCCTTACCGCCTGCGGTAATGACGCCCACCCCGGAGCCGCCGCCGTCGTCGGAGGGCAGCGGATCGAGGTGTCCACGCTCCAGGCCCAGGTACGGGACGTCCGGGACGCGCAGGACGGTTCGCCGCAGTCCGCGCAGCTCATCAAGAACACGGCGCAGCTCAGCCAGGCCAAGCTGAACACCATGATCTTCGACCGGGTCCTGGAACGGTCCGCCGCCGATGCCGGGGTGAAGGTCAGCCGCAAGGAGATCCAGAGCGCCCGGCAGCAGGCCGCCGCGCAGTCGGGCGGCGAGAAGCAGTTCGCCACGATGCTGCTCCAGCAGGGCGCTCTCTCCTCGGGCCAGATCGACGGCGCGATCCGCCGCGAGGTCCTGCTGACCAAGCTGGCGCAGGCGGTCGGGGCCAACACCATGACGCCGGAGGGGCAGGCCAAGGTCCTCGCCCGGCTGACCGCCACGTCCGAGAAGCTCGGGGTCGACGTCAATCCGCGGTACGGCAGCTGGGACGACAAGCAGGTCCGGCTCGGCGAGACCAAGACGCCGTGGATCACCCAGGTCACCCGCGAGGCGCCGCCGCAGCAGGAGCCGACGGGCGCCTGACCTGGCGCCTGACGGACGCGTCCTGGCAGCCGGGCGGGCCGCTGATGGCCGATCGGTGGCCGGTGGCCGGGGGCCGGTCGGTGGCCGGGGGCGGGTCCGCCGGCGGCCGGAGGTAGGTTCGAGGCGTGACAGACGAAGCTCCCGCAGCCACCGGCCGTATCGTCCTGCTGACCGCCAGCCACCGGGTCGCGCCCGGACTGCTGTCCTGGCCCGCCTGGCAGACGCTGCGCGAAGCCGACCGGGTGCTGTGCGCCGACGCCGGCCATCCGCAGCTGCCGTATCTGCGCGAGGCGGGCATCACCGTCGAGCACACCGTGGCCGACGCGCGCGAACTGGTCGACGCCTGTGCCGGCGGCCGTACGGTCGTGGTCGTCCCCTCCGCCGGGGGCGACGGTACGGACAGCGCGCTGACCGACGGCCTGGCCCGGCTGGCCGGGTCGGGCCGGGTCCGGATGCCGGACCTGGAGCTGCTCCCCGGCTCGTACGACCTGCCGGGCGCCCGGCTCCTCGATCTCGTCCAGGTCATGGACCGGATCCGTACCGAGTGCCCCTGGACGTCGGCCAAGACCCACAAGGGGCTCGCCAAGTACGCCATCGAGGAGGCGTACGAACTGGTCGAGGCGATCGAGGACGGCGACGGCGACGAACTGCGCGAGGAGCTCGGGGACGTACTCCTCCAGGTCGTCTTCCACGCCCGTATCGCGCAGGACGGCCTGGACGTGGAAGAGGGGGTCGAGCCGTTCTCGATCGACGACGTCGCGGGCACGATCGTGGAGAAGCTGATCCACCGCCATCCCCATGTCTTCGGCGACGAGACAGCCGAGACCGCCGAGGACGTCAAGGCGCACTGGCTCCGTATGAAAGCGATCGAGAAGCAGCGCGACTCGGTCACCGACGGCGTCCCCCTGGGCCAGCCCGGTCTGGCCCTCGCCTCCAAGCTCGCGGGCCGTACCCGTACCGCCGGACTGGAGGTCCCCCTCCCGGCGGGCGAGGGCATCGGGTACGAGCTGCTCGCGCTGGCGGTACGGGCGGAGGAGGCCGGGATCGACCCGGAGACGGCGCTGCGCGCGGCGGCCCGTACATATAGGGACGCGATCCGCACGGCCGAGGGGCACTCCGCGTAACCACGTCTCCGCCCTGCCCGTGCCCGGCCCGGAACCCGGGCAGCCGTGGCGGTTACTTTTGGACATATGCACGCCCAGCCGTCCGTCGAACCGGGCTCCCCGTCCCCCTCCTCGTCTCCCATGCCCACGCTCTTCACATGGGAATTCGCCACCGATCCGTACCCCGCGTACGCCTGGCTCCGCGAGCACGCCCCCGTGCACCGGGCCACGCTGCCGAGCGGGGTCGAGGCCTGGCTGGTGACGCGGTACGGGGACGCCAAGCAGGCGCTCGCCGACGCACGGCTCTCGAAGAACCCCGTGCATCACGCGGGCCCGGCGCACGCCCGGGGCAAGACCGGGATCCCGGGGGAGCGCAACGCGGATCTGATGACGCATCTGCTGAACATCGATCCGCCCGACCACACCCGGCTGCGCCGGCTGGTCTCCAAGGCGTTCACCCCACGCCGGGTGGCCGAATTCGCGCCGCGCGTGCAGGAGTTGACGGACCGTCTGATCGACGGCTTCGCGGCCGGGGGTGAGGCGGACCTGATTCACGAGTTCGCGTTCCCGCTCCCCATCTACGCGATCTGCGACCTGCTCGGTGTGCCGCGCGAGGACCAGGACGACTTCCGTGACTGGGCGGGCATGATGATCCGCCACGGCGGCGGGCCGCGCGGCGGGGTCGCGCGCTCGGTCAAGAAGATGCGTGGCTATCTGGCCGAACTCATCCACCGTAAAAGGGAGAACCCCGGGGACGACCTGATCTCCGGGCTGATCCGCGCCGGCGATCATGGCGAGCACCTCTCCGAGAACGAGGCCGCCGCGATGGCCTTCATCATCCTGTTCGCCGGATTCGAGACGACGGTCAACCTCATCGGCAATGGCATGTACACGCTGATGAGACACCCGGAGCAGCGCGCCCGGCTCCAGGCCTCGCTGGACGCGGGGGAGACGGATCTGCTCGCGACGGCCGTCGAGGAGCTGCTGCGGTACGACGGTCCGGTGGAGATGGCGACCTGGCGGTACGCCACCGAGCCGCTGACGCTCGGCGGGCGGCGGATAGCGACGGGGGAGCCCGTACTGGTCGTACTGGCCGCCGCCGATCGGGACCCGGAGCGCTTCACGGAACCGGACACGCTCGACCTCGCACGCCGTGACAACCAGCACCTCGGCTACGGGCACGGCATCCACTACTGCCTCGGTGCGCCCCTCGCGCGCCTGGAGGGCCAGACCGCGCTCGCGACGCTGCTGACCCGCCTTCCGGATGTGCGGCTTGCGGAGGATCCTGCCGATTTGCGCTGGCGGGGAGGGCTCATCATGCGGGGATTGCGCACGCTTCCGGTGCGGTTCACGGCATTTTCCGACCGCTGAGTTCCTGACGGTACGTCAAGACTGTGATATTCGCGTGATCTTCCCTGCATCGGCTTGTGACAGACGTTCGAGTACCGCTACGTTCACGAACATTCAGCAGACACACGCTGTAGTCGAACTGACATTCACACGGAAGGCAACCGCATGCGCTCCGGGAACGGCCGACACCGTCGACCTCGCCAAGCCCCTGCTCTGATCGTCGCCGCGGGGGTGACAGGATCGGCAATCGCCATTCCGCTGCTCGGTGCCACCAGCGCCAGCGCGGCGGAAGCCTCTTCGTGGGACCGCGTGGCCGAGTGCGAGAGCGGCGGCACATGGAGCGCGGACCTCCGTAACGGCTACTACGGCGGACTGCAGATGTCCCAGGCGACCTGGGACAAGTTCGGTGGCGGCGAGTACGCGTCCCGCCCCGACCTCGCCAGCCGCACCCAGCAGATAGCGGTGGCGGAGAAGGTGCTCAAGGTGCAGGGGATCACGCCCTGGCTCAGCTGCGCCACGATCGCCGGGCTGACGGGCATCCTGACCGGCGACGGCGACACCTCGGAGCCCGGTTCCGAACCGTCCGGCCCGACGGACGGGCGGAGCACCGCGCCGGCGGACGGCTCCTCGGCCGACCCGGGCGCCACGCCCTCCGCCTCCGACGACGGCGAGAAGGAGAAGGACGGCTCGACCCCCTCCGGCTCCGCCGAGACGCCCTCGCCCGGAGCCTCCAGCTCCGCCGACGGCTCCGACACGGACAGAGGCACCGGGCCGGCCACCGGCAAGCACCGCGGGAGCGCGGCGCCGGAGGAATCCGCCTCGGGCAGCGCGGACGAGGAGCGCGCATCGGACGGCCGTGCCTCGCGAAGTGACGGACCGACACGGGGCACGGGCAGCCTCACGGGCGGCGCCACGGACGACGGGGTGAAGGGTCCGTACATTCCGGACGGCCACCACGGCGTCGGCGACCCCGTCTGGCTCGTCGGGGCCGAGCAGAAGGTGTCCGGCGGGTGGGTGTGAGCCGACCGGCGGGCGAGCGGGCGTTGAACGGCCCGTCGTGGACCCCGGATTCGGCGGTCCGCCCCTGATCAGGGCCCTGATCTCGGCGCGGGGCAAGGGCAGTTCGAGGGGCGGTTCGGGGTTCTATGTCCGCTTCTGGGCAACTGAGACAAGGGTCTCTTTGCCACAAGTGATGCCCATTGCTCCGCTAGTTGGTCGGATTCGCCCCTCACCAGCGGAAACGTGATCACCAAGGGGGGGAGGAAGGGCGATTTTCCCGAGTTGTGCTCCTTTGAACAACCGGGGGGCCTGTGATTACGGTCTGAACCGCTCGCACCGCGGGCCCCGTCGACCGAAACGCCGAATCCTGCCGTCGGTCGGGGGGAACAGTCGTCGCGTCAAGCGCCGAAGGCAGGAGCGGGGGACCCAAGGTTTTAGCGCCGGGCCCGGCTGTCGAGAGGGACGCCCAACAGCGTCCCGGGAGACGGCGGGGACCGGCTTGGGGTGAAGCCGCGTGTGAGAACACGCGGCCGGGCAACTCACTTGGCCCGAACCCGACAGCTGACCTCGTAGGCGTCGGTGAGGGGATGATCCATGCTGTTTTCCGGTAAGGCCAAGCACCGCCGCCCGTCCAAGGCCGTTCGCTACGCCACGCTCGCCGGGATCACCGGTGCCGCCGTCGCGGCCCCGCTGATCGGCGCCACGTCCGCGTCGGCCGCGTCCTCGTCCGAGTGGGACCAGGTCGCCCAGTGCGAGTCCGGCGGCAACTGGTCCATCAACACCGGTAACGGTTACTTCGGTGGCCTCCAGTTCTCGTCGTCCACCTGGGCGGCGTACGGCGGCACCTCCTACGCCTCCAGCGCCGACCAGGCGTCCAAGTCGCAGCAGATCTCGGTCGCCGAGAAGGTCCTGGCCAGCCAGGGCAAGGGCGCCTGGCCGAGCTGCGGCGTGAACCTGGGTGGCGCCTCGACCGGCTCGGGCTCCGGCTCGTCCGACTCCGGTTCGGGCTCGTCCGGCTCGGGTTCCGGTTCCGGTACGCAGGAGCAGCCGCAGCAGTCCCAGCAGCAGGCCGCCCCCGAGCAGCAGCAGGCGCAGCCGAAGCAGTCCACCCGGGATGCCGAGCAGCCCGCCTCGCGCGGCGAGAGCCGTCCGGTCACGATCAAGAAGGGGGACGGCGAGTACAAGGTCAAGTCCGGCGACACCCTCTCGAAGATCGCCGACGCCAAGAAGGTCAAGGGCGGCTGGAAGAAGGTCTTCGAGCTGAACAAGGACATCGTCAACAGCGCCGATGTGATCTACCCGGGCCAGCAGCTCCACCTGAGCTGATCCGAGGATCCGAAGGGGATCAGCCCCAGCCGGGTTGATCCCCCGGGCCGCCCCACTGGGCGGCGCCCCCCACAGGCCACCCCGGCCCGGAGCGTTCACCCCCGTACGCGCCGGTCCGGGGTTTGTGCTGTCACCGACGTGTAATCGGCCCGTCACGCAACGGATTCACGGCCGCGTCCTTGCCCTGTCCGGCGCGGAATCAGGCCTCTTTCTCGTCCTGGACGGACTCTTGGAGGCGGCCACCCGCCGGTCGAGGGCCGTGAGCCGGTTAGGCTCATGTCGCAAGGACAAAGAGACCCTGCACTTCCAGCGCCACATCCCAGAAGGAGATGCTCGTGCCGTCCATCGACGTCGTCGTAGCCCGGGAAATCCTTGACTCGCGAGGTAACCCCACGGTCGAGGTCGAGGTCGGCCTCGACGACGGCAGCACCGGTCGTGCTGCTGTCCCCTCCGGTGCGTCCACCGGTGCGTTCGAGGCCCTTGAACTCCGTGACGGTGACCAGAACCGCTACCAGGGCAAGGGCGTCGAGAAGGCGGTCCTCGCCGTCATCGAGCAGATCGGCCCGGAGCTCGTCGGGTACGACGCCACCGAGCAGCGCCTGATCGACCAGGCGATGTTCGACCTGGACGCCACCCCGGACAAGTCGTCGCTCGGCGCCAACGCCATCCTCGGCGTCTCCCTCGCCGTCGCGCACGCCGCCTCCGAGGCCTCGGACCTCCCGCTCTTCCGCTACCTGGGCGGCCCGAACGCGCACCTGCTGCCCGTTCCGATGATGAACATCCTGAACGGCGGCTCGCACGCCGACTCCAACGTGGACATCCAGGAGTTCATGATCGCCCCGATCGGCGCGGAGTCCTTCTCCGAGGCGCTGCGCTGGGGCGCCGAGATCTACCACACCCTCAAGAAGGTCCTGAAGGAGAAGGGGCTCTCCACCGGCCTCGGCGACGAGGGCGGCTTCGCGCCGAACCTGGAGTCGAACCGCGCCGCGCTGGACCTGATCCTGGAGGCCGTGAAGGAAGCCGGTTACGTCCCGGGCCGCGACATCGCGCTCGCGCTCGACGTGGCCGCCTCCGAGTTCTACAAGGACGGCAGCTACGAGTTCGAGGGCAAGTCCCGCTCGGCCGCCGAGATGACCGAGTACTACGAGGAGCTCGTCGCCTCGTACCCGCTCGTCTCCATCGAGGACCCGCTGTTCGAGGACGACTGGGCCGGCTGGAAGGCCCTCACGGACAAGCTCGGCACCAAGGTCCAGATCGTCGGCGACGACCTGTTCGTCACCAACCCGGAGCGCCTGGCCCGCGGCATCGAGGACGGCGCCGCCAACGCGCTGCTCGTCAAGGTCAACCAGATCGGTTCGCTGACCGAGACCCTGGACGCCGTCGAGCTGGCCCAGCGCAACGGCTTCAAGTGCATGATGTCGCACCGCTCCGGTGAGACCGAGGACGTCACCATCGCTGACCTCGCCGTCGCCACCAACTGCGGCCAGATCAAGACCGGCGCCCCGGCCCGCTCCGAGCGCGTCGCCAAGTACAACCAGCTGCTGCGCATCGAGGAGATCCTCGACGACGCGGCGGTGTACGCGGGCCGCAGCGCGTTCCCGCGGTTCCGCTCCGCGTAAGCGACTCTCCGCGTAAGCGGCGTAGCCGGTAGGCGGCTTCGTCGGTGAGCAGCTTCGTCGGTAAGCGGCTTCGTCGGCGTAATCAGCGTGCGCGAGGGCTGACCCGCCCGTCGTCCGTACGTCCTCGGCCGCGGTCCCGTACCGTGTCCGGGGACGTACGCACGTAAACAGGGGAGGCGAGCCATGGCCGGGAACCGGGACCGGTTCTCCACCGCGACCAGGCTTCGGGTGCTCGGCGCGCAGACCGCCGCCCGTGTCTACCGCTCGCAGACCCGCCGGCAGGACCGCCGCTCCCGGCTCACCGGCCGGGCGGCCTTCCTCGCCCTGGTCGTCTGCACGCTGGTCGTGGCGCTGGCGTATCCGATGCGGCAGTACGTGTCGCAGCGGAACGAGATCGCCGACCAGGAGCGGCTGACCCGCGAGGCGAAGCAGCGGGTCGAGGAGCTGCGCGACGAGAAGGAACGGCTCCAGGACGACGCGTACATCGAGCGGCTGGCCCGCGAGCACCTCCACTACCTGAAGCCCGGGGAGACCGGCTACACCGTGATCGACCCGGGCGCGAAGAAGCGGGAACGCGAGGAGCGGGGAGCGGAGGACCGCCCCTGGTACTCGAACGTCCTGGAAGGCGTGGACAACGCGGACCGCCCGGACAGCCCGAACCGGTAGGCGGCGTCGGTCCGCGATCCGCGCCCCGGGCATACGGTGGAGACGCCGGACACCCGGAACCCCGGATACGCCGTACGTCAAAGAATTCACGCAGAACACAAGAACGTAGAACTAGGCAGGCATGGACACGCCCCCTCCGCAGACCGCACGCACCGAGCCCACCGAGGCGGACGTCGCCGCTTTCCAGGAACAGCTCGGCCGCCCGCCGCGCGGACTGCGGGCCATCGCGCACCGCTGCCCCTGCGGAAACCCGGACGTCGTCGAGACCGCCCCGCGGCTCCCCGACGGCACGCCTTTCCCGACGACGTACTACCTGACCTGCCCGCGCGCGGCCTCGGCCATCGGCACGCTGGAGGCGAACGGCGTCATGAAGGAGATGACCGAGCGCCTCGCGACCGACCCCGAGCTGGCCGCCGCGTACCGCAAGGCCCACGAGGACTACATCGCGCGCCGTGACGCCATCGAAGTACTGGAGGGCTTCCCCAGCGCCGGTGGCATGCCGGACCGGGTGAAGTGCCTGCATGTCCTGGTCGGTCACTCGCTGGCGGCCGGTCCCGGGGTGAACCCGCTGGGTGACGAGGCGATCGCGATGCTGCCCGAGTGGTGGGCGAAGGGCCCGTGCGTCACGCCGTGCGCGGTGACCGGAACGGCCGCCCACGCGACGGACACGGCCGCTCACGCGACCGGCACGGATGCCCGCGCGACGGACGGGGACGGCGCATGACCAGGGTCGCCGCCATCGACTGCGGTACGAACTCCATCCGCCTGCTCGTCGCGGACGCCCACCCCGACACCGGCGAACTGGTCGATCTGGACCGGCGGATGACGATCGTCCGGCTCGGCCAGGGCGTGGACCGGACCGGCCGGCTCGCCCCCGAGGCGCTGGAGCGTACGTTCGCCGCCTGCCGCGAGTACGCCGCCGTCATCGAGAAGCACGGCGCCGAGCGGATCCGCTTCGTCGCCACGTCCGCCTCGCGCGATGCCGAGAACCGCGACGAGTTCGTCCGCGGTGTCGTGGACATCCTGGGCGTGGAGCCCGAGGTGATCACCGGTGACCAGGAGGCGGAGTTCTCCTTCGCCGGCGCCACCAAGGAACTGCCGGGCCAGGACAGTTACCTGGTCGTGGACATCGGCGGGGGCTCGACCGAGTTCGTCGTCGGTGAGGACCGGGTACGGGCGGCCAGGTCCGTGGACATCGGCTGCGTACGGCTCACCGAGCGCCATCTCGTACGGGACGGAGCCGTCAGCGACCCGTACGACCCCGCCGACATCGAGGCGGTCCGCGCCGACATCGAGGCGGCCCTCGACCTGGCCGAGAAGACCGTCCCGCTGCGGGAGCCGAGGACCCTGGTCGGGCTGGCCGGTTCGGTGACCACGGTGGCGGGCGTCGCGCTCGGCCTGAGCGGATACGACTCGGCCGCGATCCACCACTCCCGGATCTCGTACGAGCGGGTCAAGGAGATCACCGACCACCTGCTCACGGCCACGCACGACGAGCGCGCCGCGATCCCCGTCATGCACGAGGGCCGGGTGGACGTCATCGGCGCTGGCTCCCTCGTACTGCTCGCGATCATGGAGCGGACCGGGGCCCGGGAGGTCGTCGTGAGCGAACACGACATCCTGGACGGGATCGTGTGGCAGGCGGCGGAGGACGTGGCACGGGAGGCCGCGAAGGACGCGCCGGAGCGGGACTGACCTGCGGTAATGAGGCAGCGCGCCCCCCGGGGAGGGATCTCCCCGGGGGCGTTATTCGTTCCGGGGGCGAATCCCGTCGAGCATCATCCCCAACAGCCGGGTCCGCCGGTGCGGGTCGGTCGGCGGCTGCCCGCTGACGCAGGCTATGGCCTCGGCCAGGTGCCGCACGTCGTCGGCGTCGATGTCCGCGCGCAGTGCGCCGGCCGCGGCAGCGCGTCGGATGAGCGCCGAGCCCGCGTCGAAGGCCAGCCGGCAACTGCTGCTCTCGTGAGCCGGCCGACGAGCGAGGGCCTGGGCCAGGCCCTCGAACGTGCCGCACTGCTCGATGTAGGCATCCAGCCAGCGGTTGACCGCCCTCAACGGGTCCGTCTCGTCGAGCAGTTCGACGCCGAGCCGGTGCAGGTCGGCCATGCCGTCGTCGATCAGCGCCAGGATCAGGTCGTCCCTGCTCGGAAAGTGCCGGTACAGGGTGCCGGGGCCGACTCCGGCCGCGCGTGCGACCTCGTCCAGCGACGCGGTCACGCCATGACGGGCGAACGCGTCGCGGGCGGCGTCGATCACCGAACGCCGGTTGCGTACAGCGTCGGCGCGCAGCGGACGCGCGCCCGATCCGGTAGCCACAGCACCCTCCTCGGCAGCCGCTCGACAAACGGAGACTGTCTCCACGTACTATGCGGAGCCAGTCTCCGAATACTACGTGAGGAGTCCCGTCATGGGATTCGGCCCCTCCACCGCGCACAGTCCAATGAGGCCGACCGGCGTCGGCGTATGGAGTGTGCCCTTGCGCTACGGCGATCTGGGGAGGGCCGCCGAAGCCGCCGCGGAACTCGAAGAACTCGGCTTCACCGCCCTGTGGCTCCCCGACGCCGGCGGATCGGTGCTCGCCTCGGTGGAGAACCTGCTGAAGGCCACCGAGCGCACGACGATCGCCACCGGCGTCCTCAACCTCTGGATGCATGACCCCGCACAGGTCGCCGCGGTCCACGCCGAGCTGCGGGAAGCACACGGCGACCGGTTCCTGCTCGGTATCGGCGTCAGCCAGGCGGCGGTGGTCGACGCGTCGCTGGAACCCGGCCGGTACCGGAAACCCCTCTCCGCGATGCGCGCGTACCTGGACGACCTGGACGCCGCACCCGTCCCGGTGCCCGGCGACCACCGGGTACTCGCCGCGATCGGCCCGAAGATGCTGAGCCTGTCGGCCGAGCGCGCCGGCGGCGCGCATCCCTATCTGGTCCTTCCCGACAACACCCGCGAGGCCCGCGAAATCCTCGGTAGCGGACCGCTGCTGGCACCGGAACAGACGGTCATCCTCACCGACGACGCCGACGAAGCGCGCACCATCGGCCGGGAGTTCCTGAGCGGCTACCTGGCCTTCGCCACCTACGCCGACAAGATGCTGCAGTCGGGATTCTCCGCCGACGACGTGGAGACCGTCAGCGACCGGCTCGTGGACGCGCTGGTCGTGTGGGGTGACGAAGACGCCGTCCTGCGCCGTGTCGACGAACACCTGGACGCCGGCGCCGACCACGTCGCACTTCAGGTGCTGACCGGCGACATGATGGAGTTCCCGATGCGGCAGTGGCGTCGGCTGGGAGCCGCACTCGGCGACCGACGCACGACGTGAGACCTCCCGACGTGGGACCTTCCGACGCACGACGTGAGACTTCCCGGGTGCGCCGGCCGAGGGTCTAGGTGGACCTCATCGTCTCCCAGGGCATCGAGTCCACGGCGGACCCCTTCGGCCAGATCGTGCCCTGCGCCGTCCGCAGCAGCACCCACTCGCCCGGCCGCGGGTCGCCGATCACCTCGACTATCTGCCAGTCCTCGCCCTCGGCGACCGTCGAGCCGTCCCGGCTGAGGACGTTCTGCAGGACGTACTGATGGGTGCGGAGGTACGAGTCGAGGAGCGGGACCGAGAGCTGCGGGGACACGCCCTTGACGTGCCGCTGTTCCTTGGGCCAGAGGAAGGCCCAGGCCTCCCACGAGTCCTCGACCCCGCCCGCCATGCTGTACAGCCGGACCCGTTTCACCTTGTGCACCATGACCATGGCCGTGACGTTCGCCGCCGGATCGCCGCGCACCTGGCGGATCTTGGCCAGGGCCCACAGCTTCCTGCTCGTGCCGAGACAGCCGGCGACACAGCCGATGACGCCCAGGAAGGCCGCCGTCAGGTGCACGAACGCCAGGGTCTGGACCGCCGCCGGAACGTCCTGGTCGGCCATCCGGCCGTCCCGCGTCAGGTCGTACAGGACGAGCGTCAGTGTGAGGACCCCGATACAGGCTCCCAGCAGTGCGACCAGCCGTTTGGGCGCGGCGGCGAGGCTGTCGAAGGCCGGGTCCTGGGCGTCGGTCCAGCGGTCCTCGCCGCGTCTTCGCCAGGGACGGATTCGTGGCCAGTAGTCCATCTCCTTGGCGTGGGTGAAGGTGGCCACCTGTCGCCGGTTCCAGGTGATGACCTGTCTGCTGGGCAGCCCGAAGTACACCGAGCCGTCCTCCGAGATGGAGCGGACGGCGCGGCGTTCGGAGTAGGTGATGTCCACGTTCTTGCCGATGGAGGTGGCGTCGGCCTCGTCGTAGAGGAACGCGTCGACGGCCTCGCCGCGTCCGGCCGCGACGAGGTCGTCCCTGGTGACGCCGAAGGCCGTCCGGTTGTCCGGCAGGCGGGCGTAGAGGACCCCGCGGGCGTCGCTGCACACCGGCAGTGAGGAACCGTTCCCTCGGCTGTCCAGGAACTCCGGGGAGAGGTCGGCCGCCGTGGGGTTCACGTCGCTGCCCGGTCCCACCAGGGGCCGGGCCCGCCGGCCGGGGGCGCTGTCGCGGCGGCGTGCCATCGGGAGCTGGCCCGCGCCGCCCGCCGCCTTCATGTGCGGGACCGGCCCCGTGGTGGCGAGGCTCTGCTGCATGTAGGAGTACAGGTCCTGGAACATGACGTAGCCGTCGTGCCCCGCCACCCCGCTCTCCAGCCCCTGCACCAAGGCGTGGGTGAACGGGCTGAGTTCGCCGTCCGTCGCCGCGTCGCGGGAGTAGTCCGCGTGGCTGGAGCTGGCCAGGACGTACCGCCCCTGACCTGCCAACTGCTGCGCCACATCAAGGCCCTTGACGGCGGCGACGCCGCTGAAGCAGCAGTCCAGCAGGACAACGATGGCCCGCGCGGGACAGTCGTCGATCAGCTCGTTGATGAGCTGGTGCTGGAGGGAATGGGTACGCAGCAGTTCGAGCGTGGTGTCCCTGGCGCACAGGTGAAGGCGGCTGGCGGTGTCCAGGCGGCCGTGGCCGCTGTAGTAGAGGAGGAGCTGTTCGTCGGGACGGGCCCGCCCGAAGAACCGTACGAGCCGGGTCTTGAGCTCCTGGTTGGTCTCGTCGAGGGCGGTCTCGACCGACCCCAGCTCGTACAGTCCCACCTCCCGGTCCACCAGGACCCGGTGCAGTTCGTCGACGTCGGTGCGCGGCCCCTTGAGGTCGGGGAGGTGCTCGGGCTCCTGCGGGAACGTGGCATTGCCGATCAGCAGGGCCCGGTATTCCGCTTCACCCATTGCCGTCGGCCTGCTGGCCCTCAAGCGTCCGCCGCTGGTCACCGAGGGCCTGTTCCAGGGCGACGCGCATCGTCTCGGAGTCGACCGCGTTCCCGTCGACGACCACCGAACGGAGTTGGCCGTCGGCGGCCTCCCAGTCGACCCGCACCCTGCGGTCCCGGTCCCGGCCCAGCCACGCCTTGGTGACGGACACCGCGCCCGCGACGACGGCGGGGCTGGCGAGCATCAGCAGCGTGTCCACTGCCGCGCCCTTCGCGCCGGGCGGGCCCGGGACCTGTCGCTGGACCAGGCTGCCCGTGTCCCGGTGCAGTTCACCGAAGAGTTCGTCCCGCTGCCGCAGGACGCGGTCGTCGCCCTCGTCGAAACGCGCGTTCCACGCCGTGATGCGTACCTGCGCTGTCCGGGTCATTCAAATATCCCCCTTGGACGGAATCGTGGCTGTCACCGGGCCGGCCTTCTTCGTCCAGGTCAACCCCCTTCATCATGACGGGGGTTGGTGTCCGCCTCCAGGTAATGGCCGTTATCGGCACAGCACCACCCCCAGCGCACACGCCCCGCGCATATGCCATCACTATTGGCGATGCGATGGCCATAATGAAGTCGGCGATTCTGGGCAGGAGCAGCCCATCGGGCCGTGTGTCATGGAACGGCCGCTCGTCGCACGGGGCCGGTTGGCGGGTCTGACCAGCCGTCAACCGCTGGTGGATTCCAGTTGGCGGATTCCAGCACAGACAAGTACAGAACGGAAAGCGCGTGGCTGCGCACACAACGGTGAGACCGGATGGGCAGCGAACTCCGCAGGCACGGGACAAGCGGGGTAAGCGGGGGAAGCTACGGGGGGCGTTACGGGGGAAACTGCGGGGTGCGGCGCGGGGGAAGCCGCGTGCGATATCGCGCGGGCTGTCGCGCGGACCGCTCCAGGGATTGCCGGCGTGGCTGCCGCGAGGGCTTCTGCGGGGGCTTCCGCGTGGGACGGGCGCGCGTATGTCGTCCGTCGCGCCGCGCGTGTTCTGGCCCGCCATCGCGGTCGTCATCGGATTTGTCCTCTACGCCGTGATCGGGCAGGACGTCGCGGCCCGCCAGGTCCAGTACGTACAGCGGGAGTTGGCCTCCAAACTGAGCTGGTACTACGTGGCTCTGGTGTCGCTGTTCGTCGTCTTCGCGCTCTGGATGTGCCTGGGCCGGTTCGGATCCATCAGGCTCGCGAAGGATGACGAGAAACCCGAGTTCAGCGTCGGCGCCTGGCTCACGATGCTCTTCACGGCCGGCATGGGCATCGGCCTCGTCTTCTGGGGCGTCGCCGAGCCGCTGACCTTCTTCGCCGAGGACCCGAGGCCCGGGGTGGGCGGGGACGAAGCGGCCAGGTCCGAGGCCGCCATGGTGCAGACGTTCCTGCACTGGGGGATCCACCCGTGGGCCATCTACGTCGTGGTCGGTCTGGCCGTGGCCAACTCCGTCCACCGCAAGGGCCGTTCGATATCGATCCGCTGGGCACTGGAGCCGATCTTCGGCGACCGGGTGAAGGGCGCGTGGGGCGACGCCATCGACGTCGTCGCCATCGTCGGCACCCTCTTCGGCGTGGCCACGTCGCTCGGTCTCGGCGTGATGCAGGTCGCCAGCGGCCTGGACTTCATCGACGCGGTCCACGACCCGGGCAAGCCGGTGCTGGTCGTACTCATCATCGTCATCACCGGGATCACGACCCTCTCCGTGGTGTCGGGCATCGGCCGGGGCATCAAGTGGCTGTCGAACGTCAACGTGGGCCTGGCGGCGGCCGTCGCGCTGTTCGTGCTCGTCGCCGGACCGACGCTGTTCATCTTCAACGGCCTGGTGCAGGACCTCGGCGGCTACCTCCAGAACATGGCCCGCCTGAGCTTCGACACGGGAGCCTCGCACGGCGCGGCGGGCACCGACTGGGTCAACCGGTGGACCGTCTTCTACTGGGGCTGGTGGATATCCTGGGCGCCCTTCGTCGGCGTCTTCATCGCCCGCATCTCACGCGGGCGCACCGTGCGGGAGTTCGTCTGCGGTGTGCTGCTGGTCCCGACGCTGCTGAACATCGTCTGGTTCGCCGTCTTCGGTGGCTCGGCCCTCCACAACGAGCTGTTCGGCCAGGGCGACATCGTCGGCGCGGGCGACAGGGTCAACGAGGACAACGCCCTCTTCCAACTGCTCCAGACGCTGCCCGGCGGCACGTTCGTCGTCGGTGTGGCCATCCTGCTGGGCGTGCTGTTCTTCGTGACCTCGTCCGACTCCGGCTCGTACGTGGTCGTCATGCTCGCCTCCGGAGGCAACCCCACCCCGCCGATCTGGGGCCGGGCCCTGTGGGCCCTGATGGAGGGAGCCGTGGCCATAGCGCTGCTGATGGCCTCCGACTCCGAGAGCGACACGGCCTCGCTCGACACACTCAAGACGGTGGCGATCATCATCGCCCTGCCGTTCAGCGTGGTGATGATCGGCATGTGCGTCGCGACGCTCAAGTCCTTCCGCAAGGACTACCCGGTCGCGCTCGCGGTGCGGCAGGAGAGCCGACGGGGGCGGGCGGCGGACGAGCTGGAGCCGCGGGTGTGAGGTGCGGGCGGGGCGGGGTGCGTTCACGGCCCACCCCGCCCGCAACGCGATCAGTGCTTCGGCGGAAGTGCTACCACCCAGTCGGTGTCCCGGAAATGAGTGGACACCCCATTCCCCACCTGAGACTTGTTGGGAGGTCCGGAACTCGGGAACAGCGAAGGCGCGACAGCACGCCCCAATCGTTCCTTCCACATGGCCGCCCACTTGGCAAGCTTCGGGAATGCCTCCCGAACCGCCGTCCGGTTGATGAAGCTGTACTTCTGGTGAATGAAGCCCTTTCGGATGTCTTCATCGGTGAGCTTTCCCGCGTTCTTCAGCTCATCCCACTTCTTCCGGGCCGCAGTCACCATCACATCGGATGAGATGTGAACGTCGCCGTCGCTGGGCGCGACCGCCATCCCGTTCTCATCGACCGCCCCCAGTTTGTGCAACGTGTCGAATGGACGGCGTGCCGGGCGCTCGCCGGCAGGTGTGGAGCCCATCCACTCCCGGAGCTTCTCCAGCGCCAGAGGCTGCCCTGCCAACTCCCGTTCGGTGGGGAAGTTCTTGTGGCCGCCAGAGAAGAAGAACGCCCATGAACCATGGAGCCGCACGTCGTAGTCCTTGGGACGCTCGCAGCCGGAGCACAGGGCCTTGAACAGAGACGACGACATGTCCTTGAACTGCCGGGGAGTCGTACCCAACGGTGCCTGGTAGCGGCGCCACCAGTCGACCTGCTGCCACGTCAGCCCGAGGAAGGCCAGGTCCCGAGGCTGGACACGGTATCCCGTGTCATCGCGTGGCCACGCCCGGATTCCCTCGCGCTGACTTCCCGGGACCCTGCCGTCGGAGTCGATGAATCCCTTGGCCTGCGATTCCTGGCGCCTCTTGAGATAGCCGGGGTCCTCGTCGGCCAACAGACTCGCTCGAACGGTCTGCCCTTGGACGGTCTTACCGACCGACCAAGGGGTTGCCGCAGCGGGCGGAGTGACCGAAGCCGCCGGTGCGATCGAAGGACCCAACAGAACCAGAGCCGCGACGGCGAGTACTCCCAGCCTTTGTCGCTGACGTGACACCCTTTACCTCCAGCAGGAACGGCCTCAATGGTCCGCGCTCCTCGCGATCCATGGCTCAGAGTTACGCACACCACGGCACGCCACTCTCACAGCCACGCCGATATGGGACGGGTGAGAATCTGGTCCCATGGATCTGTTCAACGGGTAATCGGGGCCGGTGTGGCTCCTCTTGGGGGAATTACTGAGTAACTGGCTGTTCTCTATTCGTGCGCGTGATCGATCTGCCTCGAACGGCGTGCTGGATCGGGTGAGTTGGTTGGTGTGGAGGCATGCAAGAGGGCCTCTTGGTGGCTCGCGGATGTCGAGTTCAGCGAGAAGCAAGAGGCCCTGTTGTCGGAAGTGTCGCGTGGTCGTGGTGGCCGGGGTCCAGTCCGTCCGCTCTTGGGTGTGGCTGTCTCGCCCACAGGTTCGGGAACGCGGCCGACCGGCCGGGGCGTCGGCCTCGGTACGGCATCAAGTGGCGGGCGATGCCCGCGGAGTTCCCGCCTGGGCCGCGGGTGTACGCGCTCTACCGTTCCTCAGTCCAGTGACAGGTCGCCCTGATCGTCCTTGATCTTCACCTTGACCCAGGCACGGCCGCTGCTGTTGCCGTCGCCGACGCCGACGACGGTGCATTCGAACTCCCGGCCCACCTCGACGGGGATGGAAACGGGGCAGCTGACATCGTCGATGGTCGGGGGCTTGGCGAAGGAGCTGTCGGATTCGGCGTTGTTGAGCACGGCCCGCGCCAGCGCCTCCTGATCCAGAACGCGCTGCGGCTGCACGGCGGGACTCCCGGCCAACAGCATGATGGTGAAAGTGAGCACACAACAGGCGATCACGGCCAGGGAGAGCGCGATGACGGTACGGGCGAAGCTGCGTTGATCAGTCACGCGGACAGTCCTATCCGGCTGTCCGTGCTCATACAACCCGTGTGGTGACATGAAGTCGCCTCTCGCTTCCCTCGGAGCGCAACAGGCGCAGCAGCAGAGGCGGCGTGTGACACGCCCGGGTGGGGGGCGAGCACGGGTGAACGAGCACGAGGGGTTGCGTACCTGGACGAGAGGTCCGTCGTTGATCGGCTCAGTAGCCCGGCTTCGTCACCGGGCGTGATCCGTGCGGGTGCCGGTCGTGGCCGGGAGCCGTCACAAGGACGGAGTGCCGTGAGCCTGAACATGGATGAGCGGAGCCCGGTGGCCGAGGGCGCTCGGCAGGACACGGGCGGCGGCGCCCGGAACGTCGGTAAGCGGGCGGCGGCCGTCGGTGCGGTGCTGGGGGCCGCGTTGGTCCCCGCCGGGGCCGCGCACGCCAATGTCGTCGGGATCGGGAACGCGGTGTTCGGCAACACCTGCGTCAACCAGGGGGACGCGCAGGCGGCCGCCGGGACCGTCGCGGGGAGCGGGGCGGCGAGCGGCAATATCGCGAGCCTGCCGTTGAGCCTGCCCCGTAACGACTGCGGGAACAGCGGCATCGTCTGCCACGTGCTGATCAGGGCCAGCGTCTGATCTGGGGTCGACCGAGGCGGGCGAGGCTGCGGAGGTTTCTGCGCGTGGTGGGTGTGTCGGTGGAGGACGCCGCGGTACGAGAGTTGGCGGCCCTGAGCGGGCGCGGGGTGCCGTTGCTGTGGGAGTGGGTGGCCGAACACCCGCGGCTCGGGGTGGCGCGGGCGCTGCTGGTGCTGGCGACCAGTGACGCCTTGAGCGACCAGGAGCTGCGGGAACAGCTGTCCGCCGCGTACGAGGACGCGCACGCCGCCGACGCGCGGTCCGTGAGCCTGGTCTACGGGGTGTTCCTCTACACCCACCGGCAGTACTGGCTGACGGCCGATCACCTGGTCACGCACTTCGCGCGGTGGCCCGGGGACGAGGTGGCGGGGCTGCTGCTGGACGCCTTCCATGCCTGCGGGGACGCCGCCTACCGCGCGCGGGGTGACGCGCTCGCCGAGCGGCAGTACACGCTGGTGGGCCCGGACAGCTGGACGTGGACGAGCCGTATGGCCTGGACGCGGGCCGAGCAGGGGCGCGTGGAGGAGGCGTACGAGCTGGCCGGGCGCGCGCTGGCGCTGTATCCGCGGTCGGGCCTGGCCGCGCACGCCCGCGCGCACGCCGAGCAGGAGTTGGGGGCGGGCCCCGCCTCCACGGCGTTCCTCGACCGGTGGCTGGCGGCCGATCCCCAGGCGGTGCAGTTCAAGCACCTGAACTGGCATGCCGCCTTGCAGTCGTTGGCCTGCGGTGACTTCGCGGACGCGCGCCGACGGGCGGACGAGGTGCTGGACCGCGCCGATGTGGGCATGCGGTCGGCGACGAACTGGCGTCTGCTGCTGGCCGGGCAGACCCCGGCCGCCCGCTCCGACCTGGCGCACGTACGGGAGTTGCTGGCGGACCCGCGCGGGATGGCGGAGGTCTTCCACACCTTCAACCTGGCGCTGGCCCTGGCCGTCGAGGCCGCCACCGACGATCTGTACGCCCTGGCCCGCCGGGCGGCCTACGACGAGCGGCCCGACTACCACCAGGTACTCGCTCCCGTCGTCCGGGCGCTCGCGGAGATCACCGCGGGCCGACCCCAGCGGGCGGTGGACCTGCTGACCAGGCTGGGCGGGACGGTGGAACGTATCGGCGGGGTACGGGTGGAGCGCGAGATCGTCCAGGACACCCTCGCCCGCGCCCTGATCGACACCGGCGAGCACGCCCGCGCGGCCGACCTGCTGGATCACCGCGTCGCCACCCGCCGCCATCACACCTACGAAGATCTCCTCCTCGCTCCCCGGGCGGCTCCGGTCACTTCATCCGCCGCACCGCGCTGAGTACGGCCGTCCCGTCCGAAGAGCCTGTCCTCTTTCTCTCTCCGGGAGACGCACCCATGGCTGTATCGCCGCAGGTGATCGTGGTCTCGCTGCGCGGCAGCGGTACGCCGCTGCTCGCCGAGGCCACCGCCGCGCTCGGCTACACCCCGTACGGCACGATGAGCGCCGCCCGGCCACCCGGTGGTGACCGCGACGGCGGCGGGGAACAGCCGGGGCCCGGGGAGGTCTATCCGCTGCTGGCCGCCGCGTACGGGCCGGACCGGGCCGCCCTTCTGCTGCGCAGGCAGGGCGGCGAGTGGGAGCAACTGGGGGCGGCTTTCCAGGAAGCGGTCAGCGCTCTGTGGCGCGTGTGGTGGACGCGCCTGGGGCAGCCGGTCGCCCTCGCCTCAGCGGTCGACCCCCGGCTCGAAGCGCGGCTGGCGCGCGTACCGGACGACGAACTGCCGGGGCTGCTGCCGGGCCGCGGCTGCTGGTACGTCAACAGCCTCGACCTCCAGCGGGCCGACGGCGGTTTCCTGCGTGCCTGGCAGGCCACGGGCAACCCGCCGGTCGTCTTTCACCACCGCGATGTACGGGACAGGATCGTCGACCGGATCCTTACGCTCTCCCGGCCCGACGGCGTCGGAACCATGCCTGACGAGCTGATCTACCGGGACATCCTCAGGGCCTTGCCGACCATGGACGACAGAATCACCCTGGCTCTGACCGACCCCGGCTTCCCCGGGACGGAAGAGGCCCGGCGCTGCCGATGGACGGCGCACCACCCGGCGGTATGCGTGATCACCCACGAGGAACTCGCCGGCCCCGCCCACGGTGGCACCGCCGAAGCCCGCGAGCGGGCCCTGGCCCGGCTCCGGGCCGCCACGGGACACCCGGCTCCCAGTACCCCGGCCATGGCTCTGCCGGAACAGGCCACGCGCGCACCCGACGACGACGGTGACGGTGACGGTGACGACGACGGTCTCGCGGTGGGCGCGTGGCGCAGGTACTTCACCCCCGAACACGAGCGCCTGCTCAGCCGGCACCACGGCGACCTCCTGCCGCCGGGCGAGGCGCGGGCGTACGCCCGGAACTTCTGATTCCGGACAGGGAGCTGACGGCCTGTCGCCCGGCCCATCGCCCAGCCCCTCGCCCGGCTGCCGAGCGCGCGACAGGGGTGCCGCAGGGGTGCCACAGGGGTCGCTGACCTGCTCATCAGATGGCCCCGCTCATCCACTGAGCGCCTTCTCGGAGCCGTTTCGCACCCGCCCGGAACACCTTCGCGAGGAACTTCGTGAAGTTCTTCACAAGGAAATCGACCCGCTAGGGCCCACTCGTGGTTCCTGGGGACCATCCGGCCCTATCGCGGGGTCGCCAGGCTCTGATTCCGTACGGTTCCCGGCGGGGTCGCGGCTGTATGAACCGGACAGCCGGTTCACCCCGTACAGGAGGATGGAGGGCCAGCTCACGAGGGGTGGACAAACGGCGGGCAACGGTCATTCGCTCCTGCCGGAACCCCCGTCCGGCCCGGGCATCGGCCAAGCGGGCCGCGCAGTGTAGCACAAGGGGCCCCGTACCTTGTGAAGGGGCTCACGAGCACCCCCTCCGAGGGGGGTGGATACTCGATGGCATGAGCACCACGGAGCGTCCCAGGATCCTCGTTGTAGGCGGTGGGTACGTAGGCCTGTACGCAGCTCGTCGCATTCTGAAGAAGATGCGGTACGGGGAGGCGACCGTCACGGTTGTCGACCCTCGCTCGTACATGACGTACCAGCCCTTCCTCCCCGAAGCTGCCGCCGGCAGCATCTCGCCTCGGCATGTCGTCGTACCGCTGCGACGCGTGCTGCCCAAGGCTGAAGTGCTCACCGGCCGGGTCACGACCATTGACCAGGACCGCAAGGTCGCCACGGTCGCGCCGCTCGTCGGCGAGGCCTACGAGCTGCCCTTCGACTACCTGGTCGTCGCGCTCGGCGCCGTCTCCCGTACCTTCCCGATCCCCGGCCTCGCCGAGCAGGGCATCGGCATGAAGGGCATCGAGGAGGCCATCGGCCTGCGCAACCACGTCCTCGAACAGCTCGACAAGGCCGACTCGACGACCGACGAGGAGGTCCGCCGCAAGGCGCTGACCTTCGTCTTCGTGGGCGGCGGCTTCGCCGGTGCGGAGACCGTCGGCGAGGTCGAGGACCTGGCGCGCGACGCCGCCAAGTACTACACGAACGTGAAGCGCGAGGACATGCGCTTCCTCCTCGTCGATGTCGCCGACAAGATCCTTCCCGAGGTCGGCCCGAAGCTGGGCACCTGGGGCAAGGAGCACCTCGAGGGCCGCGGCGTCGAGGTCTACCTCAAGACCGGCATGGACTCCTGCGTGGACGGCCACGTGGCGCTCAACAACGGCCTCGAAGTCGACTCCAACACCATCGTGTGGACGGCCGGCGTCAAGCCGAACCCGGCGCTCGCCCGTTACGGTCTGCCGCTCGGCCCCCGTGGCCACGTGGACACCAGCGAGAAGCTCCAGGTGCAGGGCACCGACTACATCTGGGCCGCGGGCGACAACGCCCAGGTCCCGGACATGGCCTCCCGTCGCGCCGGTGTCGAGAACGCCTGGTGCCCGCCGAACGCGCAGCACGCGCTGCGTCAGGCGAAGGTCCTCGGCGACAACGTGGTCTCCGGCATGCGGGGCTTCCCGCAGAAGGAGTACAGCCACGCCAACAAGGGCGCGGTCGCGGGTCTCGGGATGCACAAGGGCGTCGCGATGATCGTCATGGGCAAGATGAAGATCAAGCTCAAGGGCCGGCTGGCCTGGTACATGCACCGTGGCTACCACGGCGTGGCCATGCCGACCTGGAACCGTAAGATCCGCGTCTTCGCCGACTGGACGCTCGCGATGTTCCTCAAGCGCGAGGTCGTCTCGCTCGGCGCCATGGAGACGCCGCGCGAGGAGTTCTACGAGGCCGCGAAGCCGGCTCCGGCCGCCGCTACTGCGGCGACGTCCCCCGTCGAGAAGGCCAAGGCCTCCTGATCGGGTAGCGCAACGCACAACCTCGAAAGGGCCGTCCGCCATCCGTGGTGCGGGCGGCCCTTCGGCGTGCCCGGGTGCGTCCGGCGGGGTCACCCGAGCCGGACCCCGAGGCGGCACCCGATAGCTCTCTCGGCGCAGCGGCCCGCCCCCCGCTGTCCGGACCTCCCCGCCCGCCCGGGCCGGTGTCCGGGCTCCGTGTTGGGTACCACTCTCCAGAAGCCCCCGGAAGAAAGGGCGCGGCCCACCCGAAAGTACATGGTGGATGCAGGTATTTTGCCTTCTCGTTGCCTGCGAGCGGGACTGCATCCGTACTCGACCGGTGTTTACGTGGTGTTGAGCATGTTCGGTTTCCACCCTTACGGAGGTGTACGCCATGGCCAGCGCCGCGCTGCGGCTGACCACACTTGCCGAGGAACTGCTGGGAGCCCCGCTCCCGGTCCGTATCCGTGCCTGGGACGGGAGCGAATCGGGTCCCCCGGACACCCCGATCTTGATCATCCGTAACCGCCGAGCCCTGCGCAGACTTCTGTGGAAGCCGGGCGAGCTGGGGCTCGCGCGCGCCTGGGTGGCCGGTGAGCTGGATGTGGAAGGCGATCTCTACGACCTTCTCGGACGTCTCGCCGGACTCATCTGGGAACGTGGCGCCGAGGCCAAGGACACGGTCCATCCCGTACGTGACCCCCGGATGCGGGCCGCGGCCCTCGGGCTCGTACAGGTCGCCGGGCCCTGGCCGCCGCCCGTACCGCCCGCCGAGGAGATCAGGCGCCGGCACGGCGCGCTGCACACGAAGCGCCGCGACAAGGAGGCGATCAGCCATCACTACGACGTGGGCAACGACTTCTACGCACTCGTGCTCGGCCCGTCCATGGTCTATTCGTGCGCCTACTGGGACAACGCCGCGGGCGGACTTGGGTTCACTCTCGAAGACGCGCAGCGCGACAAGCTCGATCTGATCTGCCGCAAGCTCGCGCTCAAGGAGGACGACCGGCTCCTCGACGTCGGCTGCGGCTGGGGCTCGATGGCCATCCACGCCGCACGTGAATACGGTGCCCGGGTCACCGGGGTGACGCTCTCCCGCGAGCAGGCCGCCTTCGCGCGCAAGCGCATCGCGGAGGAGGGGCTCACCGACCGTATCGAGATCCGCGTCCAGGACTACCGGGACGTCAGGGACGGACCGTACGACGCGATCTCCTCCATCGGGATGGCCGAACACGTCGGCTCGGTGCAGTACGGCCAGTACGCCGACGACCTGCACGCCCTCCTCAGGCCGGGCGGACGGCTGCTGAACCACCAGATCGCGCGGCGCCCGGAGAAGGACGAAGGCACGTACCAGGTCGACGATTTCATCGACGCGTACGTCTTCCCGGACGGCGAACTGGCGCCGCTCGGCCGGACCGTCGGCACGCTGGAGGAATCCGGCTTCGAGGTCCGCGACGTCGAGTCGATCCGGGAGCACTACGCGCTGACGCTGCGTCGCTGGGTGGCGAACCTGGAGGCGCACTGGGACGAGGCGGTACGCAGCACATCGGCGGGCCGCGCCCGGGTCTGGCGGCTGTACATGGCGGCGTCCGCGCTCTCCTTCGAACGGAACAAGATCGGCGTCAACCAGATCCTCGCCGTGAAGACCCCGGAGAGCGGTGCGTCGGGGATGCCGCCGCGCGCTCGCGTATGGGGTGGTTGAGCGATCCCCGGCACCCTCGTTCCACGTCGTCCCTGTTCCACGTCGCTCTGCCATGAGTGAGGGCCGGACCCCGTCAGCCTGCCCGGGGTCCGGCCCTCATCAGTAGCCGTAAGTCGTACGTACCGTCGCGCGGTTACTCGGTCTTGATCGCCGTCAGCATGTTCAGCCGCGCGGCACTGCGCGCCGGCCACAGCGCGGCCAGTACACCCACCAGCGCGGCCAGCCCCAGGAAGATGCCGATCCGGTCCCACGGGATGACCAGGGCGAAGCCGGGGATCCCGGACTTGATGGTCTCGCCGATCGCCCAGGCCAGGAACGTCCCGAGCCCCACACCGATGACCGCGCCGAAGAGCGAGATCACCACGGCCTCCAGCCGGATCATCCGCTTGACCTTGCGGCGGTCCAGGCCGATCGCGCGCAGCATGCCGATCTCCTGCTGCCGCTCGAAGACGGACATCGCCAGGGTGTTGACGACACCGAGGATCGCGATGATCAGGGCCATCGCCAGCAGGCCGTACATGATGTTCAGCGCGGTGTTGATGAAGCCGCCGAAGGTGTTCCTGATGTCCTCCTGGTCCATGACCGTGATGGCCGGGTTCTTGCCCAGCGCGTCCACCAGGGCCTGCTCATGCTCGGTGCTCGCACCGCCGTCCGTCTTCACCCACACCTCACGGATGACCGGCTTGGCGTCGTGCGCGTCGGCCAGGTCCGTGGACATCAGGACCGGCGAGAGGAAATCGTTGCCCTTGTAGGTGGCGCCGAGCGTCAGCTTGCCCGGCTTTCCGTCGGTGAAGGAGACGGGGAGGGTGTCGCCGATCTTCCAGCCGTTGGCCTTCGCGGCCTTGTCCTCGACCGCTATCCCGCCCTTGCCGAGCGTGTCCATCGAACCGTCGAGCACATCGACGTTGATGACCTTCTCGATGTCTCCGGGGGTGACGGCGGAGGCGGCGTGGAAGCGGCCGTCGACCTCCAGCGAACTGGCCTGCTGCGGGGAGATCGCGCCCACGCCCGGCGCCTTCTCCAGCGCGCTCACCGCCGACTTGTCCAGCGTGCCCCCGCCCGCCATCTGGACCATGTAGTCGGCCTTGATGTTGTCCGTGGTCATCTTGTCCACGGCCTGGCCGACCGTGACACCGATCACCGTGAGCCCGGTGACCAGGGTGAGCCCGATGGCCAGCGCGGAGGCGGTGGCTCCGGTACGGCGCGGGTTGCGGACCGCGTTCAGGCCGGCCAGCTTGCCGGACACCCCGAAGACGCCGACCAGCAAGGGCCGTACCAGCGCGATGACCGGACGCGACAGCAGTGGGATCAGCACGATGATGCCGATCATCGCGAGGAACGCGCCGACACCGATGGTCAGCCGGCCGTCGGAGCCGGTGTTCGCGCCCGAGACGATCAGGCCGCCGCCGATCAGCGTGATGACGGCGCCGATGGAGTTGCGGACGACGAGGGACTTGGTGGTGGCCACACCGTGCACACTGCTCATCGCCGCCACCGGCGGGATCTTCGCGGCCCGGCGGGCGGGCAGCCAGGCGGCGAGCAGCGTGATCAGCACACCGACACCGAACGCCGCGCCGACCGCGGTCGGCGAGACCACCAGCGCGCCCGCCGGCACCTTCGCACCGAACGAGCCCATCAGGGACCGCAGCCCGATCGCCAGCCCGAGACCGAGCACGAAGCCGATCGCGGAGGCGATCACACCGACGACGGCCGCCTCGGCCAGCACCGTGCGCTTGACCTGACGGCGGGAGGCGCCGACGGCACGCAGCAGCGCCAGCTCCTTGGTGCGCTGGGCGACCAGCATGGTGAAGGTGTTGGAGATCAGGAAGATGCCGACGAACAGGGCGATGGCCGCGAAGGCGAGCAGCATCTGGTTGAGCGCGCTGAGACTGTCCTCGATCATCTTCGCCTGATCGGAGGCGAGTTCCTTGCCGGTCTTCGCGTCGGCGTTGGCCGGCAGCAGGGTCTTCATCTCGCCGAGGATCTTGTCCTGGGAGGCGCCGGACGCGGCGGTCACGGTGGCGTCGGTGAAGTAACCGGGCTCCAGGAACAGCTTCTGGGCGACCTTCGTGTCGAAGAGCACCAGGCTGCCGCCCGCGTTGACCTCGCCGTCGTCGGTGGTGAACACACCCGCGAGGGTGAACTCCTTCACCGGTCCGTTGGTGGCGACGCGGACCGTGTCGCCGACCTTGTACTCGCCCTTGGTCGCCGACACCTCATCGAGCGCGATCTGGTTGTCGCGCGTGGGTCCCGAGCCGTCGGTGAACGTGTAGGAGGAGTCACGGCCGTTCTCGCCGGGCGCGAAGTTGCCCCCCTTGTTGGACCAGCCGTCGCCTATCAGCTTGCCGTCGGGATCGGCGACCCCGGCGAATCCGCTGACCCGGGCGGTGACGCCGTCGACACCGTCGACGGCCTTCATCTTGTCGAGGGTCCGCTCGCTGATGCCGGGGCCGAGCTTGCGTTCGGCCGCGTCGTCGGATTCACGGGCGTCGTGGGAGGTGACGCCGACGGCGACGTCCTTGTAGCTCTTCGACGATTGACTCTGGAAGGCGTTGCCGAGGGTGTCGGTGAAGACCAGGGTGCCGGAGACGAAGGCCACGCCGAGCATCACGGCGAGCACGGTCATCAGCAGCCTGGCCTTGTGCGCGAGCACAGTGCGCAGGGCGGTACGGAACATGATGGAAGTCCTGGTGAGGGTGGGCCGGGCGGTGATGGGGCCCAGGCCGGAAGGGCGGAGCAGGGCGGGAGGCGAGGCGGGCGAGGCTGTCGGCTGAGGGAGCGTCAGCGTGTACGGGGCGTCTGGCGTGTACGGGGCTCTATCACCCGTACGGATGATGGAGCGCGTGCCGGTCGTCCAGCGTGTACGGGTCTCCGCCGGCCGCACGGACCGTTCGGCGCGTGCCGGTCGTCCGGACCGTGTGCGTCGCGCACCGCGCCGGCCTGAGCGTGCGTCAGCTGGTGCGGCCCTTGGCGTCGAAGGCCTTCATCCGGTCGAGCACACCGTCGGCGGTCGGGCTCAGCATCTCGTCGACGATCCGGCCGTCGGCGAGGAAGATCACGCGGTCGGCGTAGGAGGCCGCCGACGGGTCGTGCGTCACCATGACGACGGTCTGGCCCAGCTCTCGTACCGAGTTACGAAGGAACCCCAGCACCTCGGCACCGGAGCGCGAGTCCAGGTTTCCGGTCGGCTCGTCACCGAAGATGATCTCGGGCTGGGAGGCCAGCGCGCGGGCGACGGCGACCCGCTGCTGCTGACCGCCGGAGAGCTGGGTCGGCCGGTGGCCGAGCCGGTCGGCCAGCCCGATCATGTTGATGACCTGGTCCAGCCACTGCTTGTCGGGCTTGCGGCCCGCTATGTCCATGGGGAGCGTGATGTTCTCCAGGGCCGTCAGCGTCGGCAGCAGGTTGAAGGCCTGGAAGATGAAGCCGATCTTGTCCCGGCGCAACTTGGTGAGCTGCTTGTCCTTGAGTGTCGAGAGCTCCGTCTCCCCGATCCGTACGGAGCCGCTGCTGAAGCTGTCCAGGCCGGCCACACAGTGCATCAGCGTGGACTTGCCGGAGCCCGAGGGTCCCATGATCGCGGTGAACTCCCCCTGGCGGAAGTCCACACTGACATGATCGAGGGCGACCACCTGGGTCTCGCCCACTCCGTACACCTTCGAGAGATCGGAGGCGCGGGCGGCCACGGTGGTGACGCGTTCGGCGAACGGGGTGGTGGTCACGGGGAAACACTCCTGTCGGATGCGCTGTGGGAACCACTCCATCCTCGTGTCCGTTGGACCCCGGGGTCGTCCCTCCCCGTACCCGTTCGGAGGACCCTCTTGGGTCGCACCGCGGAGTGGCTCTCTCCTCCTAGGGGATGACACCGACCCCGACACGTCTCCGACCTGAGTCCGCGTCGGCTCCGGCCTGAGCCGGCGTCCGCCGCCGCGGAGCGCGGCGATGCCCCCGCGATGGTCCGAATGAGTGACCGGACGGCGACTTTTCGTCATTCCTGTGCGCCTCAGTACGAGATGCCCACCCGCGCCCGGCATGTGCCGATGGCCAGTTACGTGTGCTGACGCACCCTCAGACGTCAATAAAATAAGACAACATCGGGCTGTTGCTCGGCTGTTCGAGTGGTGTGTCCCGATAGGCTCAGGTGCCAACGCGGCGTCGCGTGCCTTGCCCGGATGGTGGAATGCAGACACGGCGAGCTTAAACCTCGCTGCCCCTCGGGGGCGTGCCGGTTCAAGTCCGGCTCCGGGCACATCAGCGGCCAGCGTCGGTGTGGATTGCGCGTGCGGGGGCGCGCGGAGTGTACGGAGCCCGGGTCCGGCCGGTGCTCCTCGTTCCTTTCGACTCCTTCCGGTGACCTTCCCTCGAACAGGTCCGGCATTCATGCTCTCTTCCCCATGTGACGAGCAGCACGCGTAGACGTCACGATCCTGGAAAGATCCTCCCCGAGCACTAGGGCATACGCTTTGCTAGCCCATTACTCTTGTCGCAAGGCCGCGCAGGGTGGCCATGGAGGAGTGAGATGAGGAGCAGTAACCCGGTCTTCTCGCGACGGGGCTTCAGCCGCGACAACGGCCACGCGGGCTTCAACGCGGCGCCGCAGGCCGGGGGCCCCGCTGTAGGAACGAACCCGTACGCGACCAACCCCTACGCGCCCCAGCAGGGCGCCCCGCTCGGCGGCCCGCAGGCGCCCGCGCGGACCGACGTCATGACGATCGACGACGTCGTGACCCGTACCGGCATGACGCTCGGCACGGTCGTACTCACCGCGGTCCTCTCGTGGGTCCTGCTGCCGGTGGACTCGGCGAACCTCGGCAAGTCGTACGGCATCGCGATCGGTGCCGCGCTGGTCGCGATGGTTCTCTCGCTGATCCAGTCCTTCAAGCGCAAGCCGACCCCGGCGCTGATCCTGGCGTACGCCGCCTTCGAGGGTGTCTTCCTCGGAGTGATCAGCAGCGCGGTGAGCACCTACATCGCGCAAGGCGTGGTGATCCAGGCCGTGATGGGCACGATGGCGGTCTTCGCCGGCGTGCTGTTCGCGTACAAGATGCGCTGGATCCGCGTCACGCGGCGCTTCTACGGCTTCGTGATGGCCGCCGCCATGGGCTTCGTGCTCCTGATGGTCGCCAACCTGCTCTTCAGTGTCTTCGGCGGCGGTGACGGCCTCGGCTTCCGCAGCGGTGGTCTGGGCATCATCTTCGGCATCGTCGGGATCGTCCTCGGCGCGTGCTTCCTGGCGCTCGACTTCAAGCAGGTCGAGGACGGCGTGGCGTACGGCGCCCCGCGCGAGGAGTCGTGGCTCGCGGCGTTCGGTCTCACCCTGACGCTGGTGTGGATCTACCTGGAGATGCTGCGGCTTCTCTCGATCCTGCAAGGCAACGACTGACGCGTGTGACTGAGTGCGTGACTGAGTGCGTGACTGACGCGCACGGCTGACGCCGTCGAACGGCGCAGGCTGTCGAACGGCGCAGGTTGTCGAACGGCACAGTGAGAAGGGGTCCGCGGGCTGATGCCCGCGGACCCCTTCTGTTGTGTTCGGTCGGGAGTTCTGGTGTGGGTCTCCACTGCGAACCGGAACCGGTCTTCACCGCGAACCGGTCTCCGCCGGGGGGTCGGTCGGATGCGGTCCGGTCAGAGCAGGCGGCGGGCCGCCCGCCTCAGGTCGTACTCGTGGACGATCGCTTTCGCGTGTCCGTACGCCAGGTCGTGCTCGCTCCGCAGCCAGCTGACCTTCTCCTCGAAGCGGAAGAGGGACGGTCCTTCCTCGACGGTACGGAGCCAGTCGGAGATCTCACGGCCGGTGCACTGGGGGATACGGGAGAGCAGATTGCGATGGGTCTCTTCGGAGAAGACAAGGGACATCGGCGCCTCCGGACGCTTTGCGCGTACTTGGTCCTTCAGCCCACCGTGCCCCAGTGCGGGCGTGTTGGCAACAGTCCCGCGCGGCCGCGTAGGGTCGGCCGGGTGCTCGACACAACGCCGTTGACGGCCGCCGTGGACCGATTCGCCGACCGGCTGCGGGCCGCCCCGCAGAGCCGCCTCCAGCGTGGCGCCGCGGCGCGGGCGCTCGCTCTGGCCAGGGAGCTTTCCGTACGGGCCCAGCGGCTCGACGCCCCCGGTGAGGAACCGCGGATCATGCCGGACGCGGGGGTGTTCGTGGTCGCGGACCAGCTCACGGTCGCGGCCGGGGATCTGGCCGAGGCATTGAAGGCGGCCCCGTCCGCCGCGGAGCTGGACGAGGCCGTGAGTTCGGTCGAGCGGGTGGCCGCCGAAGCGGCCCTGTGAAGCGCTACAGCCACAGCTGCAACCGCTACAGCGATGACTACAGCTGACGACTACAGCTACAGCGACGAGATGACGCGGTCCGCGAGGATGTAGACGTGCTCCGCGCCCTCGTCGGGTCCGTCGGCGTCGCCGCACGAGAAGGTCAGGGCGTACGCGCCGGAGACGCCGGACCCGCCCAGCAGGAACGGGGCCTCGCCCTCGCGCAGCGCGTCGGCGAGCCGCTCGGCGGTCTCACGGTGACCCGGCGTCATACAGAGCGTCGTACCGTCGGCGAAGACATAGACGTCGAGTGTGCCCAGCGGCCCCGGCCGTACGTCGGCCAGTGCCGTGCGGGACTCGCTGAGCTCTTCGAGCCGCGCCACGGTCCGCTCGTGGTCGGTGACCACCGGCGTCTGCACCGGTACGAAGTCCGGGTGCGAGGGGTGCCGGCGGCGGGCGGCGGCCAGCTCGGGGGAGTCCTCGGCGAACTCGCCGGTCTCGCTCCCGGCATGCGCTCCGTTGACCTCGCTGATCCCGGTGAGGCCCGGGTGGCCGGCGAAGTCGTCGCGTGCCTCGGTGGCGTCGAGGTCCAGTGACTCCAGGGATTCCAGCGATTCCAGTGACTCCAGCGACTCCATGCCGATGAAGTCCGCCTGGCGGGGCACGTAGAACGGTCCTTCCTCGGTGCCGAGTCCGGCCAGCCCGCCCAGCATCGACGGGGCGTCGGCCGCGTCCCGCGCCTCCTGGGCGGCCCAGAAGGCACGCGCCTCGGCCAGCTCGCGCTCACGTTCCTCGGCGAGTGCCTCGGCGACGGCGGTGCGTATGTCGTCGGTGTGGTCGGCGCTTCTGGCCTGAGGTACGGCGGCGGTGAGCCCGCCCGGGGTCGCCGCCAGTTCGCCGCGCAGGGCGCTGACCTGCTGCCGCAGCCCGTGAGCGGCGTGCAGAGCAGCGACGCCCACGGCCGTGGCGGCAGCCGTGGTCAGCAGCAGGGCAAGAGACATGGCGCTCACTGACTACTCCCGTTCCAATCGATACCCCCGACTTCCTACCTCAGCTTGTCCTGGGCGGGATCCCGCCGTCAGTGCATTACGTCATGAAATGGACAGGTCTTTGGGCCTTAGGTTTTTCGCCCGCACGGCTCTGACCTGGACAAACGAATCTCCCCCGGAGATAGGTCACATCCTGGGGGAGATTCAGTCACGACTGGGGCTCGGTGGCCTTGACCTGCACCTTTCCGATCCGTACGGCTACCCTCCGTCACCGGGAGGCCCGGTTCGACCCGGTTCGGCGTGGTCCGCTCCGGCCGGGGTCGACGGGCCCCGTCCGACCCGGGTCGGGATCTTCGGTTGTCTCAGTCCGGACCGTCGGTCGTCAGGGACTCTTGCGGGTTCAGCTCAGTCGCTCGATGACCATGGCCATGCCCTGGCCGCCGCCGACGCACATGGTCTCCAGGCCGAACTGCTTGTCGTGGAACTGGAGGCTGTTGATCAGCGTGCCGGTGATCCGGGCGCCGGTCATGCCGAAGGGGTGGCCGACGGCGATGGCGCCACCGTTGACGTTCAGCTTCTCCAGCGGGACGCCCAGGTCCCGGTAGGAGGGGATGACCTGGGCGGCGAAGGCCTCGTTGATCTCCACCAGGTCGATGTCGCCGATGGTCAGCCCGGCGCGGGAGAGCGCCTGCTTGGAGGCCTCGACCGGGCCGTACCCCATGATCTCCGGCGAGAGGCCGGTGACGCCGGTGGAGACGATCCGGGCCAGCGGGGTCAGGCCCAGCTCGCGCGCCTTGGTGTCGGACATGATCACGAGCGCGGCGGCACCGTCGTTGAGCGGGCAGCAGTTGCCCGCCGTGATCATGCCGTCGGGGCGGAAGGCGGGCTTGAGGCCCTGGACGCCCTCCAGTGTGACGCCGGCGCGCGGGCCGTCGTCCTTGGTGACGACCGTGCCGTCCGGGGTCGTCACGGGCGTGATCTCGCGCTCCCAGAAGCCGTTCTTGAGGGCTTCCTCGGCGAGGTTCTGCGACCGTACGCCGAACTCGTCCATGTCCTGGCGGGTGACGCCCTTGAGGCGGGCCAGGTTCTCGGCGGTCTGGCCCATCGCGATGTACGCGTCCGGGACCAGGCCGTCCTCGCGCGGGTCGTGCCAGCTCGCGCCCTCGCTCTGCGCCACGGCGGCGGTCCGGGCCTCCGCGTCCTCGAAGAGCGGGTTGTGGGTGCCGGGCATGCCGTCCGAGGTGCCGTTGACCTGGCGCGACACCATCTCGACACCGGCCGAGATGAAGACATCGCCCTCGTCGGCCTTGATGGCGTGCAGCGCCATCCGGGAGGTCTGGAGGGACGAGGAGCAGTAACGGGTGATGGTGCAGCCGGGGAGGTGGTCCATCCCCATCTGCACGGCGACGATGCGGCCGAGGTTGTGGCCCTGCTCCCCGCCGGGCAGGCCGCAGCCGAGCATCAGGTCGTCGATGTCGCGGGGGTCGAGCCCGGGGACCTTCGCGAGCGCGGCTTCGATGATCGTGGCGGTCAGGTCGTCGGGCCGCAGTTCCTTGAGCGAGCCCTTGAAGGCCCGGCCGATGGGGGAACGGGCGGCAGAGACGATCACGGCTTCGGGCATCACGGCTCCATGAAGGCGAGGGGGCGGGCGAGGGGGACGGGGGTGAGGAGGGGACAGGACTGAAGGCGAAGTTACCTGTACGTAGAGCTCGGGTCACCGGGCCGGACGTGTGATGCGGGCCTCTTTTCTAAGCGCTTGCTCAGTTGCTGCCTGTCGCCTGCTGACTGCTGGTCTCCGTCCCGGTCCCGGTCCCCGTCTCCGTCTCCGTTCCTGTCCCCGTCCCCGTCCCCGTCCCCGTCCCCGTTCCTGTTCCTGTTCCTGGTTCCGTCCCGGTCGGGTCCTCGGGCTCCGCTCCGGCTTCCGCCGTGGCGTCTGCCGCGGCCTCCGCCGGGGTCGCTTCCGTGGGCGTCGGGAGGCGGTGGCGGCGGCGGTGCTTCAGGAGGGCCCAGGGAGCGCGGACGCCGGTGACCTCCGTACCGGCCCGGGACGCCGCCGCCGAGGCCGCCTTCGCCACCGGAAGCACGTCCTCGTCGCGGGACACGTCCAGATGGTCCGTCTCCGGCCACAGGTTGAGCACGGCGCACAGCGTGGGCAGAACCGCCATCGCGGCGGTCGCGTACCCCTCCGCAGAGGGGTGGTAGTTGTCCGGGCCGAACAGCTCCCGGGGATTCGCCGCGAACTCCGGGCCCAGCAGGTCGCCCAGCGAGACCGTACGGGCGCCCTGTTCGACCGCCACGATGGTCTGGGCCGCGGCCAGCTGCCGGCTCACCCGGCGGGCCAGGAAGCGCAGCGGCTGGTACACCGGCTCGATCGTGCCGAGATCCGGGCACGTGCCGACGACCACCTCCGCCCCGGCCGTCCGCAGTCGCCGTACCGCCGCCGCGAGACAGCGCACGGACCGCGTCGCCGTCATCCGGTGTGTGACGTCGTTCGCGCCGATCATGATCACGCAGACGTCGGGCAGCCGGGTCGGGTCCGACAGCAGCAGCGTCACCTGGCGGTCCAGGTCGTCCGACTTGGCGCCGGGCAGCGCCACGTTCCAGAGGTCCACGGGCCGCTCGGCGACCGCCGCGAGCCCCGAGGCGAGCAGCGCCCCCGGTGTCTGCCCCGCCCGCCGTACGCCCTGGCCCGCGGCCGTGGAGTCGCCGAGCATGCCCATCCGCAGCGGTGTCGTATGGCCGAAGGCCAGTCCGTACCATCCGTCACCGCTCGGCGGTACGGGCGCGGTCCCGCCACCCACCGAGCGCTTCGCCAGCTGGACCTCCGCCAGCAGCACCCCGACGCCCGCCGCTCCCAGCAGGCCGATGCTCCCGCCGCCATAGGCCGCGCCCGCGGCGATCCGCCGCGCCACCCTCGCCCTCGACACAGTCCGAGCCACCTCCTCCTGTCCGTACGCACGCGACAGCCGCGCGCACGGGCCGTACGCATGAGCGGTACGCACCCGCGAAGCCGTACAGATCGTAAAAGCCGTCCGTGCGAGTACGTACACCAGCTAACTGCCCCGTAAGGGGAGGCGCCCAATCTCACCGCGTACGCATACGCTGGCCGGACCATCACGGAGACCCCGGAGACAACGGTGCAATTCCACGACTCGATGATCAGCCTGGTCGGCAATACCCCGCTGCTGAAGCTGACCAGCGTGACCGCAGGCATTCAGGCGACAGTCCTGGCCAAGGTCGAATACTTCAACCCCGGCGGTTCGGTGAAGGACCGTATCGCCCTGCGCATGATCGAGGCGGCCGAGCAGAGCGGGGAGCTCAAGCCCGGCGGCACGATCGTCGAACCGACGAGCGGCAACACCGGCGTCGGTCTCGCCATCGTGGCCCAGCGGAAGGGCTACAAGTGCGTTTTCGTCTGCCCGGACAAGGTCTCCACGGACAAGATCAATGTGCTGCGGGCGTACGGCGCCGAGGTCGTCGTCTGCCCGACGGCGGTCGACCCCGACCACCCCGACTCGTACTACAACGTCTCCGACCGGCTGGTGCGTGAGACGCCGGGCGCCTGGAAGCCGGACCAGTACAGCAACCCGAACAACCCGCGTTCGCACTACGAGACGACCGGTCCCGAGCTGTGGAAACAGACGGACGGGAAGATCACCCACTTCGTGGCGGGCGTCGGCACGGGCGGCACCATCTCCGGCACCGGCCGCTACCTGAAGGAGGTCAGCGACGGGAGCGTACGGGTCGTGGGCGCCGACCCCGAGGGGTCGGTCTACTCCGGCGGCTCCGGGCGGCCCTACCTGGTCGAGGGCGTGGGCGAGGACTTCTGGCCGACGGCGTACGACCGTACGGTGACGGACGAGATCGTGGCCGTGTCCGACAAGGACTCCTTCCAGATGACCCGGCGCCTCGCCAAGGAGGAGGGCCTGCTGGTCGGCGGCTCCTGCGGGATGGCCGTGATGGCCGCGCTGAAGGTCGCGGAAGGGCTCGGCCCGGACGATGTCGTGGTCGTCCTGCTGCCGGACAGCGGCCGCGGCTACCTCAGCAAGATCTTCAACGACGAGTGGATGAACGACTACGGCTTCCTGGAGCAGGGCGGGGACGCGGCGAGTGTCGGCGATGTCCTGCGGCACAAGGAGGGCGCCATCCCGACCCTCGTCCATATGCACCCGGAGGAGACGGTCGGCGACGCCATCGAGGTCCTGCGGGAGTACGGCGTCTCCCAGATGCCGATCGTGAAGCCGGGTGCGGGACACCCGGACGTGATGGCCGCGGAGGTCATCGGCTCGGTGGTGGAGCGTGAGCTGCTGGACGCGCTCTTCACCCAGCGCGCCTCGCTCGGTGACCCGCTGGAGAAGCACATGTCGTCCCCGCTGCCGCAGGTCGGCTCGGGCGAACCAGTGGCGGACCTGATGGCGGCGCTGAGCGGCAACAACGGCGCCGACGCGGCGATCGTGCTGGTGGAGGGCAAGCCGACCGGCGTCGTGAGCAGGCAGGACCTGCTCTCGTACCTCTCGCTGGGCCTGAAGTGAGGCTTGCTGGGTCTCGCTGGGCAAGCCTCCCTGTGCCTCACCGGGCCTCCCTGGGCCTCGCTGGGCCTGAAGTGAGCGGCCGGATTTAGCCGTCGGAGGCGGGCGGAGGCGGGCGAAGGCGCGGATTCGTGAAACTGGTACGAGCGCGACACGTCTACGCAGCACCCGCTTAACACGCGTCCGGCACATTAGTGGTTGTCGGCGTCAAGGAAATCCGGAGCGGCTCCCGGACTCCACAGACGCCCGGATACGTGACCCGGCCCTGACCCGGAGCGTGTCCCTCGCGGGGACCGTCGTCGTCCCGCCCCCCGGTAACGGGGGTGCGGCGGTCCCCGCGACTATCTTTTCCGGCCACGGAGGGGTTCATGCCCCGTCGGCCGTCCGCGTCTCCGTCCCGTCCTTCTTTCGGCTTCGCTCAGCCTTCCCAGTCGGACGACTGCCGCCGCCTGCGCGGCAGCCTGCCCCAGCCCCGGGACGCGTGGATCGCGTTGATCGCGACGATGCCGAGCCAGCAGACGATCAGACCCTCAAGTCCCGCCTGCACGGCGGCGATCGCGGTCAACGGCACGGCGGCGACCAGCGAGATGATGCCGAACCCGAACCGTTCGCCGAAGCTCTCCGGCGCCTCGGGCGAACGCGCGTCGCGCGCCACCGCCATCCGCTGCTCCGCGAGCTTCCTCCGGGCCTCACGATCGGATGTGCCGTCCATACGCTGCTCGACCTTCTCCAGGAACGACTCGATGAGGGCGGGCTCGTAGTCCGCGCCCAGCTCGTTGCGTGCCTGAAGGGTGGCGTGGAGTTCCTTCTTGAGCTCAGGGTCGCGGGCTTCCATGGGCCAACGGTACGAAGCGGGGTGGCCCGGGGAACTGGGGATAACCCCCGTCTTTCCCTGAGGCCTCCCTGAGGACTGCCTCAGGGAGGCCTCAGGGATCTCCGAGGAACAGGCACGGGACCGGTGACGGGCATGGACGGGACCGCCGAAGGACAGCGATGTCCGGTTCTCGACGCTCGCTGTCGTATTATCACCGGCCGGAGCCGTGTGGCCCGTTGAGTGAAGTCGACCGATTGTCGTGCGAAGTCGACCGGAATTATGCCAAGTTGAGTGAAGGGGCGGGGCCTGTCATGGAGTCCAGCCGTACCCAGGTCGCCGTCATAGGCGCCGGACCCGCCGGGCTCGCCCTGGCCAATCTGCTGCGGCAGCAGGGCATCGGCTGTGTGGTGCTGGAGGCGCAGAGCCGCGCCGTCATCGAACGCACCCCGCGCGCGGGGTTCCTGGAGGAGTGGGCGGCCCGCGCGCTGGACCGGCACGGTCTCGCCGGCCGGCCGCTCACGGACGCGCCGCGGCACAGCGCCGTCGAGTTCCGCTTCGACGGGGCCCGGCAGCTGTTCCCGTACACGGAACTGACGGGCCATCACCACATCGCCTATCCCCAGCAGATACTGGTCACCGATCTGGTCACGCGGTACGTGGACGCGGGCGGGGACGCACGTTTCGAGGTCCGGGACGTCGAGCTGCACGACACCGGTACCGACCACCCCTCGGTCACCTGGACCGACCCCGCCGACGGCACCGCGCGGCGGCTCGACTGCGACTTCGTCGCCGGGTGCGACGGAGCACGCGGGGTGAGCCGGCAGCGGCTGACGACGGCGGGCGCGCGGGTCGCGCGGCACGACTACGGCGTGGGATGGCTGACGCTGCTCGCCGAGACGCCGCCGTCGGAGGACCGGGTCATCCTCGGTATCCACCCGCGCGGCTTCGCCGCCCATATGCCGCGCGGTGTCGATGTGACCCGGTTCTACCTCCAGTGCCGCAAGGGCGACACCGCGTCCGACTGGAGCGACGAGCGGGCCTGGGCGGAACTGCACGCCCGGCTTGACATACCGGGTGGCGTGCTCAGGGAGGGACGGCTGATCGAGAAGCGCGTCCTGGACATGCACAACTACATGGTCGAACCGATGGCGCTGGGCAGACTGCACCTGGCCGGTGACGCGGCGCACATGATCGCGCCGATAGGCGCCAAGGGCATGAACCTCGCCCTGTACGACGCCCTGCACCTCGCCCGCGCCTACGGCGCGCACTACCGCGAGGGTGATGACGGACCGCTCGCCACGTACTCGGACACCTGCCTGGCGCAGGCCTGGGAGTACCAGGAGTTCTCCCAGTGGCTGTCCGAGGTCTACCACGGGCAGACGAGGGGCGAGGGTGATGAGCTCGGCGGAACGCCCGGACCCAGTGGCCCCGCAGGAATGGGCGGAACAGGCGTAACGGCGGACCGGTTCCGGGCGCAGAACGCCACCGCCCGGCTGCGCCGCCTGTTCAGCTCCAGGACCGCGGCGACGGCCTTCGCCGAGCTGTACACCGGCAGGTACACCAACGCCTGACCGCTCACGCCACCGCGTTGTCCGGCCGGTCCAGCCAGGCCGTTTGCGTGTCGGGGGTGACGGTCAGTCCGTAGCGGTCGATCGTCGGCCTGCCCGCACTCAGCCACTGCCGGTGGGCGGCGGTGACCTCGTCCCAGAGACGGCGCGGGCCGTGCTGCGCGACGTGGAAGGTCCGGCTCTGGAGACCGTCGTAATCGACGCTCGCCCAGCTGGTGGCCGCGTCGTCGGCGAGCCAGAGCCTGGTGTGAGCGCCGTCCGCTTCGGTGTCCCAGGAGTACCAGGCGCCCGGGACCGTCAGCCCGATGTGGAAGTCCAGGGCCGGTTCGGCACCGGCGACGGCCCAGGGGGAGAGGGGTGTCGTACTGGTTCGTGGTGTCTGGCAGGGGCGCAGCACATCGCGATGCAGTTCTACGTCGGTGCGCTGTCCGCTGATGAGCATGTACGAGCCGTAGGCCGCGAAGTGCCCTTCGGCGGTGCCGTCCTGACGCTTCGTCAGACGCAGGGTTCCATAACAGGACCAGGCGCTGTCCCACGGGGTGACGATGTGTCCGCCGGGGCGCGTCTGGTTCAGCCAGGCGTTGGGGACCGAGCGGACCGAACAGGTCGCGAGTACGCGGTCGTACGGTGCGGTGGGAGCCCAGCCGTCGGCACCGTCGGCGTCCACGACGGTCGGGGCGTAGGAGAGCGCGGCGAGGTTGGCGCGGGCACCGGCGGTGAGACCGGCGTCCACTTCGACGGAGGTGACCGCGTCGGATCCGAGTCGTGCGCAGAGAAGTGCCGTGTTGAAGCCGGTACCGGTGCCGACCTCCAATACCCGCATGCCATCTTCCAGTTGAGCGTCCTCCAGCAGGCGCAGCACGGTAGTGGGTGCGGATGCGGAGGACGAAGGGGAGCGGGTGCCGTCGGTTTCCGTCACGAACCGGGTGATCAGCGGGGCATCGGAGAACGCGGCCGACAGCCAGCCGTCCGGATCCTGCGCCCGGTCGCACGGCCGGTACCCGCCCTCGCCGTCACGGAGCCACAGTCGTGCCGGCAGGAACGCGTCCCGGGGAACGGCGAGAAGAACCTCTCGCCACCGTGGCGGCACCGGCTTCGTGCGGCGCTTGCCGATCTCATCCAGGAGCCGTACGGCCCCCGCCGCCGGGACGGGAGCGCTTGCGTCGGGGGCCTGAACCATGGGCGTCGGCCTGGCCTCTACTTCGACTTCGGCTGGGGCTCGGGCGGTTTCGGTGGAATCGGCCGACCGGGTTGCGAGCCGTCGTCGCCGATGGGTGAACGATGTTTCTGCGCCATGCGCGTTCCTTCCTTTCGGGGCCGCAATCGACCGCGCCTACTCTGAGTAGTGTGACGCACTCGGAGAGTGAAAGGGAAGTGTGGGTGCGCACTTGCCCGGTGAACCTCGGGCGTGACCTTCTGGGCTTTGCCTTGGGGTACGGGAAGGTCGGCGACCAGCGGCCGTTCGAGGACTCGCCCGTCTACGCCGTGATGGTGAAGCGCCTGAGTGATGTGCCTGAGTGATGTGCCTGGGTGACGCGCGGGCCTGGCCATCGGCCCGATCTGTCACTTCCTCGCGAGGCCGTGGTCGGCCGCCCAGGAGTTCGCGACGTCCTCCGGGTCCTTCTTGTCCTTGTCGACCTTGCGGTTCAGCTCGGTCAGGTCCCCCGTCGTGAGCGCGTCGCCCAGCCGGGCCAGGGCCTTGCGGACCGTGGAGTCGGCCTTGCGGTCGGCTATCAGGGGGACGACGTGCTGGCCCGGGACGAGGTTCTTGGGGTCGGTCAGCACGACCCAGTCCTCGGCGGCTATGTCCGTGTCCGTCGTGAAGAGGTTCGCGACATCCACATCGCCCTTCTTCAGCGCGCCCTTGACCAGGGGGCCCGAGGAGTCCAGCGACTTGAACTCCTTGAACTCCACGCCGTACACCTCCTTGAGGCCGACCACGCCCACGACGCGCTTCTTCACTTCCGGCGCCGCGCCGATGACCAGCTTGCCGTTCTGCTTCTTCAGGTCGGCCAGCGTCCGCAGACCGTACTTGTCGGCGGTCTCGCGGGTGACGGCGAAGGCGTCGGAGTCCTCGGCCTTGCCGTACGGGAGGATCTGGAGGCCCGCGGGGAGCGCGATGGCGAGGGCGTTCTGCATGTCGCCCTCCTCCGTGGCGGTGGCCTTCGGGGAGAGGTAGTGCAGCAGCGCGCCCTGGTATTCGGGGAGCAGGTCGATGTCGCCGCCCCTGAGCGCGGGGATGAGGATCTCGCGGGTGCCGAGGTTGGGGCGGACGGTCGACTTCACACCGGCGGCGGTGAGGACGGCCGCGTAGAGGTAGCCGAGTACCTGGTTCTCGGTGAAGTTGGCGGTGCCGATGACGACGCCGCCTGTGCTGGAGCCGCCGCCCCCGCCGCCGTTGGCATCTCCCTTGAGGCTGGTGATGCCCCCGCCGCACGCGGCGAGCACGGGCACGGAGGCCGCGGCGAACAGGCCGCCGAGCAGGGTACGGCGGTTCAGTGGCGGGTTGGTGCGGGAGTCGGCGGACGGCGGCGTGGGTGATTGCGTCGCCGCGTTCTCGGATGAGTTGGTGGGTGAGTTCATCGCGGGGTCTCCCTAGGCGGCGGTGCGGTGGCGGAACAGGATGCGCTGGAGCCCGGACAGTGCCAGGTCCAGTACGACGGCGACGACCGCGACCAGCACCGCCCCGCCCAGCACCTGGACGAGGTCACGCTGCGCCAGGCCGTCGAAGACGTACCGTCCCAGCCCGCCGAAACTGACGTACGCGGCGATCGTCGCCGTCGCCACCACCTGGATCAGCGCGAGCCGCAGCCCGGTCATGATCAGGGGGAGCGCGAGCGGGATCTCGACCTGGAGCAGCACCTGATGGCCGCGCATGCCCTGCCCCCGGGCCGCGTCCCTCACCTCCGGGTCGACGGCCGTCATCCCCGCGTACGTGTTCGTCACGATCGACGGGATCGCCAGCGCGACAAGGGCGACATACACCGGGGTCATGGACAGGCCGCTGGCCAGGAAGACCAGGACGACCAGGCCGACCGTGGGCAGGGCCCGGCCGAAGGAGGCCAGGTTGATGGCGACGAACGCGCCGCGCCCGGTGTGCCCGATCAACAGGCCCAGCGGCAGGGCGATCACGGCCGCGATCAGGGTCGCGAGCAGGGAGTACTGGAGGTGTTCGGCGAGCCGGTGGCCGATGCCGTCGGGGCCGGTCCACTGGTCGCCGGCGACCAGCCAGGCGCCGAGGTCCTTGAAGAGTTCGTACATGTCGGGTCAGGCCCTCCCACGCTGTGAATGCCGCCGCCGCGTCCAGGGGGTCAGCACGTACTGCACGGCGACGAGCAGCGCGTCCGCGACCAGCGCGAGCAGCAGGGTCAGGACGACACCGGCCACCACCGGGGTGGGGAAGTTGCGCTGGAAGCCGTCGGTGAAGAGCTGGCCGAGGCCGCCGTCACCGATGTACGTGGCGACGCTGACCAGCGAGATCGACATGACGGTGGCGATCCGTACGCCCGCCATGATCACGGGGAGCGCGAGGGGCAGTTCGACGGTGAGGAGCGTACGCAGGGGGCGCGTGCCCATGGCGACGGCCGCCTCGCGCGCCTTGGCCGGTACGGAGTCGAGTCCTTCGACGGTGTTCCGCAGCAGGACGACGAGCGTGTAGATCGTCAGGCCGATGACGGTCGTGGTCCTGGTCAGTCCGGAGACCGGCAGCAGGAGGACGAAGACCGCGATCGACGGGATCGTGAACAGGACGTTGGCGAGCCCGAGCAGGAAGCCGCGCAACGGGCGGACCCGGTGGGCGAGGACGGCCAGGGGCAGGGAGATCAGCAGCCCGAGGAGTACGGCGGTGAGGGCGGCCTGGAGGTGGGAGAGGGTGAGGGTGGCGAGATCGCCCGCGTGGTCGGATATCCACGACCATTGGATGGTCATGAGGCCGCGCCTTCGGGCTTGGGGAGATCCTCGGACGTCGAAGGGCCTTCGGGAGTGGAGGGGGCTGGGGACGTGTAGGGGCCTTCGGGCGTGGAGGGGCCCGAGGACTTGGAGGGGCCCGAGGACTTGGTAAGGCGCGCGGTCGGTGCTGCCGGGTCTGCCTGCGCCACCTCGTCTGCCTGTGCCGCCTCGTCCGCCTGCGCCGGCCTGCCCGCCCGCGCGGCCTCCTGGTGCCTGCGGCCCGCGTGCTCGTGGATCGCCTCGCGTGACGTGACCCCGGTCAGTACGCCGTCGGCGTCGACCCGGGCTATCAGGCCCGCCGGGGACGCGATCGACTCGTTCAGCGCCGCGAGCAGCGAGTCCGTGTCGCGCAGCGGGCGTACGGGAGTCAGCGGGCCGCCGGGCGGGGTGTCCCGGTCGCGCCAGCCGAGGGGTTCATCCCGGGCCGATACGACCAGGTGCGGGCCGTCGTCCCGCACCGGGGCCGGCTCGTCCTCCCGTACCGTCGTCGCCCGTTGCGTCGGGACCTCCGCCAGCGTCGTCAGCGACAGCAGCTTCAGCTCGCGCTCCGCGCCGAGGAAGTCCGCGACGAACGCGTCCGCCGGGCGGGCCAGTAGCTCGGCGGGCGCCGCGCACTGCACCAGATGGCCACCCGTACGGAACACGGCTATCCGGTCACCGAGCCGTACCGCCTCGTCGATGTCATGAGTGACGAAGGCGATGGTCTTGTTCAACTCCTTCTGGAGGCGCAGCAGTTCGTCCTGGAGCTGGGTCCGTACCACCGGGTCGACCGCGCCGAACGGCTCGTCCATCAGCAGCACCGGCGGATCGGCGGCCAGCGCCCTCGCCACGCCCACGCGCTGCTGCTGGCCGCCGGAGAGCTGGTGCGGGTAGCGCTTGCCCGCGTCCGCCGCGAGCCCCACCGTCTCCAGCAGCTCGGCCGCCCTCGCGCGGGCCTTCTTGCGGCCCCAGCCCAGCAGCAGCGGGACGGTCGCGATGTTGTCGAGGACCGTCCGGTGCGGGAAGAGGCCCGACTGCTGGATGACGTAGCCGATACCGCGCCGCAGTTCGGCGGCGTCCTGTTCCAGGATGTCCCGGCCGCCGAGGCGGATGGTGCCGGAGGTCGGGTCGACCATGCGGTTGATCATGCGGAGCGTGGTCGTCTTACCGCATCCGGAGGAGCCGACCAGGACGGTGATGCCGCCCTCGGGCATCTCCAGCGTGAGGTCGTGGACCGCTGTGGTGCCGTTGGGGAAGCGTTTGTTCACCGCGTCGAATGTGATCATCAGTCGTCCCTTGCCCGCGTCCCTTGCCTGGCTGCATATAGTCATGCAGAGTTCTTGGTGGCTGAATAGATTGTCAATGCCCCGGGGTAAATCACTGGTTACGGATGGCCGCAGGGCAAGACGTAGCGTCCGATAAGGAGGCGTTCGCGCATGATGTCGTCCCACATGGTGGACCCGCCGGTCGCGGCCCCGAGTGTCAGTGCCGGCAGTGACACCGTCGTGCTGGACGGACAGAGCCTCCCGGTCACCGACGTCGTACGGCTGGCCGACGGCACCGCCCGTCCCGTACCCGGCATCGAGGCCATGAAGCGCGTCGAACAGTCCTGGCACGTCGCGCGCGAGCTGGCCGCTTCGGGCCGGGTGTACGGACGCTCCACCGGCGTCGGCGCCAACCGTACCGAGGCCGTCCCCACCGAGGCCGCCGCCGACCACGGACTGCGCCTGCTGCGCAGCCACGCCGGGGCCATCGGCGAGCCGCTGCCCGCCCGCGAGGTCCGCGCCATGCTCGCCGTACGGGCCAACCAGCTGCTGGCGGGCGGGGCAGGGCTGCGACCGACCGTCGTCACCGCGCTCTGCGAGGCGCTGGAGTACGGCGCGTACCCGCTGGTGCACGAATTCGGCTCGGTCGGTACGGGCGACATCGCGGCCCTCTCCCAGATGGGTCTCGCCCTCGCCGGTGAACACCCCTGGCGGGGCGGTCACGACGGCCACGGTGAGTGCGACGGCCACGGTGGCCACGGTGAGTGCGACGGCCACGGTGGCCACGGCGAGTGCGACGGCCACGGTGGCCACGGCGAGTGCGATGGTCATGGCGGGCACGGCGGGTGCGATGGTCAGGGCGGGCAGGGCGGGCGCGCCCCCGCGCCGCAGCCCCTCGACAACAACGACGCCCTCGCCCTGATCAGCAGCAACGCCCTCACCCTGGGCCAGGCCGCGCTCGCCCTGCACGAACTGCGTCGGCTCGTCTCCGCCACCGAAGTGGTCGCCGCCCTCTCGCTGTTGGCCGTCGACGGCTCGTACGAGGCGTTCGCGGAACCCGTGCACGCCGCCCGTCGGCACACCGGTTCGTACGCCGTCGCCGCCGACATGCGCGCGATCCTCGGCGCCCCCGAGCGGCCGGGGCCGCCGCTCGGCCGGATCCAGGACCCGTACGCGTTCCGCTGCGTCCCGCAGATCCACGGCCCGGCACGCGACGCCGCCGACACACTGGAGAGCGCCCTCGCCGTCGAGATCAACGCCGCCGCCGAGAACCCGCTGATCCGCCCCGGTACGGAACTGGACCCGATCCCCGCCGCGTACCACCACGGTGGCTTCTACCTGGCCCAAATCGCCCTGGCCCTCGACCACTTCAGGCTCTCGCTCGTACAGACCGCCCGGCTGTCCACCTCCCGGCTCTCCGCCCTGAACGAGCCCGGCTTCACCCGGCTGCGGCCCTTCCTCGCCGATGCCGAGCCCGCCAGCTCGGGCGTGATGATCCTGGAGTACGCGGCCGGAGCGGCACTCGGCGATCTGCGGGCCTACTCCGCGCCCGCCTCCCTCGGGCACGCGGTCCTCTCCCGGGGCGTGGAGGAGCAGGCCAGCTTCGCCTCGCTGGCCGCGCGCCAGACGCTGCGCGTGGCGAGCGCGTACCGTCTGGTCGTCGGCTGTGAACTCGTCGCTGCCGTAAGGGCTTTGAGGCAGCGCGGGCTGCGGCCGGAGCCGGGTCTCCCGGTCGGCCGGGCCTTCGCGCTGGCCGAGACCGTACTGGACGAAGAGGTCATCGACCGGCCGTTGACCGATGATGTGACGGCGGCTGCCGCGCTGCTCGACCGGTTCACCGAGGTGATGGACGGTGGCGCGTACGACGAAGATCCGATGGCCGATGTGACGACCGATGACAACCGACGTGACAACCGACGTGACGACCGATGACGATTGATGCGGCGAGTGACGTGACCACCGATGTGACCACCGATGTGACGAACGATCCGGCCAGGGGGAGCGCATGAGTGACAGCCCCGCTGCCCGGCTTCAGCAGCTCTTCGAGGGCCACCGGCTCACCCCCACCCAACGGCGCATCGCGCACAGCATGGTGCGGCAGGCAGCCGACGCGCCGTTCCTGTCGAGCGTCGAACTGGCGGAGCTGGCCGGAGTCAGCCAGCCGTCCGTCACCCGCTTCGCGGTCGCCCTCGGCTTCGACGGTTACCCGGCGCTCCGTAAGCACCTCCGGGAGGTCGCACCGGCCGAGCCGGCGGCGGGGGAGTCCACGTACAACGAGTACCAGCAGGCCGTACAGGGCGAGATCGAGAACCTGCGGCAGCTCGCCGAACTGCTCGCCGACCCCGGTCCGGTCGAACGGGCCGGGCGGCTGCTCGCCGCCTCCCGGACGCTCCCGGTCCTGGGGCTGCGCGCCGCCTCCGCGCAGGCGCGCGGCTTCGCGTACTTCGCGGCCAAGGTCCATCCGGACGTACGACTGCTGGACGAGGGCGGCACGATGCTCCTCGACCGGATCGACACGGCCAGGAACGCGGGCGCGAGTGCGCTGCTCTGTTTCGCGCTGCCGCGCCACCCCAAGGAGGTCGTGGAGGCGCTGGCCTACGCGCAATCGGCCGGGCTGACGGTGGTGACAGTCGCCGACTCGGCGTTCGCGCCGGTCGCCGCGCACAGCGATCTGCTGATCCCGGCAGCGGTGGGCACGGGCCTCGCCTTCGACACGGCGTGCTCGCCGATGCTGCTGGGGCGGGTGCTGCTGGAGGCGATGTGCGACGGGCTGCCGGACGCTCAGGTCCGGCTGGAGGAGTTCGACGCGCGGGCGGCGGCACGGGGGCTGTTCGTGGAGTAGGGGCTTTCGCCGGTTTCCAGATGTCTGCTCGGGAGCCCTTGCAGCCCTTGCAGCCCTTGCAGCCGTTACAGCCGGGGGTCGGGCAGGAAGTGTTCTCGCGGCCTTGAGGCACTTGAGGCAAAGGGCAACGCCTGGCGTTTCCTGTGTGATTCGCACTCACCGCACGGCAATCGCGCCACCTCGGTCAGCCCGGCGCGGGGCGAGTAGGTATACAGATCCCTGACCACTCCCGGGCACTCCATCGTTCCGCACGGACGAGATGCCCATACTGCGGAACGGCCCCCACCGTTCGAAACCGAGTGGTTGCAGAAGAGACAGGGGAACGGGTGCAGACCGTCCTCGTTCTCGATGTAGGCGATTGCGTCGGGCCTACTGCACCCTGGGCAGATCCATGCCATCTCAGAACTCCCTTGGCCGGCGGGATTCGAATCATGGTCCGGACTCTTCGTCCGGCGAGGGTGATCGGACTGCGATTCACTCCTGCGTGTGGGGACTCCTGGCAGGCGTCGGAGGGACTCGCAGAAAGCACCTGATGTCCTTGCCCGTGGCGGTGAGCACGGTTTCCCGGTGCTCGGTCAGTTCATCGATCAAGATCAGCCCCCGGCCGTCCTCGGCGGTACCGGACATCTTCCGCCGGGCCGGTTCGACCGTGACGGGATCGCTGACCGTGATGAGGAGGAGTGGCTCGACCGGTCTGACGAGCAGTTCGCAACGGCCGCCCGCATGCCGGTGGACGTTCGTCAGCAGCTCTATGACGACGAGCACGGCGTCGTCACGGACCGCCGCGCAACCCCACATGTCCAGCCGTTCCACCAGGTCACGCCGGATACGGCCCAACTCCGCAGGCTGCACGGTGAGGCTGAGGCGCAATTCCCGTTCGATCCCGGCCACGCTCGCCATGGCTCCTCCTGGGCCGCTGCCGGATGGGCAGCACGGTAGGCAACGGCGAGTCACCGGGTCGGTGCGCCGCGTTACGGAGCGATGGTGTCCGGTGAAGTTGTAATTGGGCAAGTAATTCCCATGCGTTCACGCTTGAGAGTGAAGGGTGGCCCGAAGGGCGGTCAGTCGGAGGGCGGTCGCGGAACCATGTCGCCATGGACCAAAGGGATATGCCCACGATGCGCAGTAGGCGGCTCGGCAACGAGCTGAAGCGACTCCGTCAGGAGAGGGGCTACAAAGTCGGGGACATCGCCGACAAGTTGCAGTGCGGCCAGCCGAAGATCTCGCAGATCGAGAACGGCAAGCGGGGCATAAGGCCGCTGGACCTGACGGTCCTCCTGGACTTCTACGAGATCGATGATGTGGCGTACGTGGCGAGCATCAGGCGGCTCGCCAAGGAGATCCACAAGGTGGACTGGTGGAGCAGCCAAGGGCCCTTGCTGCATGACACGCTTCGGGACTACCTGACGCTGGAGGCGGACTCGGAGTTGGTGCGGGAGTATGACCCGGCGGTGATTCCCGGGCTGCTCCAGACCGAGGCGTACATGCGGAAGGTCTTCGAGGCACGCCACCCGGCTGAGAAGGCTGCCCGCCTCGTGGAGACGCGGATGAAGCGGAAGGAACTCCTCGACGCCCACTTGGACTTCACGCTACGCACGATCATCGATGTGCCTGTGCTGCACCGGATCAGCAGGTCGCGGTCAGTGGTCCGGGAGCAGCTCGAATATCTGTTGGAGATGGGGGATCGGTCCAACGTCAACATCCAGATCCTGCCGCTCGACGCGGCGACCCCCGCTGAGCAGTACCCACCGTTCACGCTCTTTTCGCTGCGCGGTGAACCCTCGATCGATGTCACATGGTTGGAACATGCCACCGGTGGTACGTTGTTGGAGCAGCGGGCTGACGTTCAGGTGTATACGCGCGTGTGGGACGAGTTCACCGCCGCGGCACTCTCGCCGTCCGCGTCCGAGAAGTACCTCAGAGATCTCATCAAGGACAGTGGATCGTGAGTTCTGACGCCCTCGATGGTGCGGTCTGGCACAAGAGCACCCACAGTGGCAGCGACAACGGCTGCGTTGAGCGTGGCCGGTTGTCCTCCGGTCGTCAGGCGGTCCGTGACACCAAGGACCGCTCACGTGGTGCCGCCGTCTTCGAGCCGGCGTCCTGGCAGGCGTTCGTCAACGCCGTCAACTCCGGTGCCCTGTCCGCCTGATACTTCCCGATACTTAAGGGAACCCTCAGAGAGCGCCATTACCCTTCGCCGCGACACGGCTTCGACGGCTGAGGAGGCAGGTAGTGGGTCGCGGCGGGCAGTCTCTGGCACGGGTGGCGGTGGTCGTACGGGCCGGAGCGGTCCCCTTGTGGTGGCTCGGGGTTCTCGCCACCGGTATCGGGGTCCTGCCGCCCGGACTGACCGGCCGCAGGATCGGCGTCTGGGCCGGGGCGGCCCTCTTTGTGGTGTGCGCCGCCGTCGTCGCGCTCGTGCGGCGCCGTAGGTACAGCGCGTGGGCGGACGGTGCCACGCGGGCGGGGAAGTTCGACTTCCTCCAGGACCGTGCTGTGACCCTGCGGAACTGGCGGCGGGCCCACCGCTGGTGGCTGCTGGCCGGGTTCCTCGTCGCCGTGGGAAGTTCGTTCGCGCTGCCCGCCGCCGGAGGCCCGGCCCTGGCGGGTGCGGGCGTCGGGCTGTGGCTCAAGTCGGCGTGGCTGGGCCGCCGGGAGCGCCGGGACGAGGCGCTGCTGTGGGTGCGTACCGACTGGGCCGGATCCGGGCAGCCCGTCGGCAAGCGGGTGAAGGGCTATCGGACCACGGGCCTCGGGGCCGGTGACGCCGTGCCGGGCGGGGCACGGCGCCGCCGCTGAACCACGGGGTGCTGAACCGGCAGTGGTTGACGGGGAGTTGACCCTGACGGTCGGGCTCGGGATCGTACGCCCGCTCAAGACCTTCCCGGTCCGGCTCGGGACCGTCCCGCCGCGACGTGCCTCGCCCGCTCAGACCTCCAGCGCGGCCTCGATCTTCATCAGCTGGTGGCGGGCCATCGCCAGGTTCGCCCGCCGCTTGTCCAGCGCCAGATAGAGGAACAGGCCGTTGTTTCCTCGCCCCTTGAGCAGCCGGATCAAGTGGTACTGACTGCCGAGCGTGATCAGGATGTCCTCGATCTCGTCCTTGAGGCCGAGCAGTTCCATCGTGCGGACCTTCGCCCGGACCACATCGGTGTTGCCCGCGGCGGCCACCGCCAGGTCGAGATCCTTGCTCCCGCCGACCGTGCCTAAGGCCATGCCGCTGGAGTAGTCCACGAGGGCGGCACCCAGGGCCCCTTCGATGACGGTGGTGGCTTCCTTGAGAGCGGCTTCGGTGTTGGCCATGGATGTCGCACTTCCTTTCGATCTGGTGGGGGTCCGGCGAGTTCCGGACGCCCGGGTGGTGCGTGGTGTCCGCGGCGTACGGGGTGTACGGGGAGGAGCGGGCGAAGAGGCCGGTGGAGTCGGGGATTCCGGGGGCTTCGGGGACGGGGGCCTCGGAGGCGGGGCCTTCGGAGGCGGGGGAGGAGCCATGGCTCAGGCGTTCTCCAGCCGTTCGAGAGCGCCGTCGACGAGTTCACCTATCCGGGCGCTGGACCGCCGGGCCTCCAGATGCAGCCGTCCCACGTTGATGCGGGGTTCGGCCAGGAGCGTCAGGACGGCCGCCGAGCCCGCCGCGTACGTGGCGACATAGCCCAGCTCGCCCCGGATCAGCAGTTCCCGGAATCCGCCCTGGCCGGTGGCGTCCGTCAGCCGGAGGGAGACGCCCAGCGCGGCGGCGGTGAGCGCGGCCACCCCTTCGGCCTCGACATCGGCCATGTCCTGGGCCAGCACCAGACCGTCGGCACTGGCCGCGAGCGCCCCGGTGAGCTGGGGGAGGCAGGCCCGCAGGCGCCTGAGTTCACCGAGTACATCGGGTTCCGCGGTCATCAGCAGTCTCCTCTCGGCACGCTGCCGCAGAGCGCGCCTCATGACGGTTCTGCGAGGGCCCGGGGGGTCGCGGGGAGTCAGAGTCACAGGCTTGCCTCCAGGGCGTCACGGAGCCGGCGCAACAGGGCGATGTCCGGGTCGGCCGAAACCGTCGCGACCCAGGAGGGAACCGTCGCGGGCGTGGCCGCCACCGGTTCGTCGGGTGTCTCGACCAGTCCCGCGGCGGCCAGCCGCCGGACATCGAGCAGGGTGTGGAACGCGGGGCGGCCCAGGGCCCAGGCGATGGCCACCGGGGTGCGTACGCCGTCCGCCAGTTCCAGCAGGGCGCGCTGTCTGCGTGTGACCGCCTGGCCGGGCGCGGGTTTTCGTGTCACCACGGGCGCGGTGTCGACGGCCGCGTACGGCCAGACCTGGTCGAGGAGTTCGCGCCGGCGCAGGGTCTCGCGTTCGACGGCCGTCGTGGACACGGGCCGTACGGGACCGATCCAGTGCGCCACGCCGGACCGGAACCGGGTCGGGCCACTGCCCTGGGCGAGTACGAAGAAGGCGGCGTCGAACAGCGCGCCCAGATGGCATATCTCCAGCTCACCGTCGTGGAGCCGGCCGCTGTCGACCAGGAACCGGCCGACCTGGCGGCGTGTGCCGGCCCGGTTGATCGCCTCTTCCCAGCCCGCGCGCGGCAGTCGGCCGCCGACGGTCAGCAGGACGTCGATGCCGGGGGCGGCGGGGCTCTCGGCGTGCACGACGCGGCCGTCGGTGAGATAGAGCGTGCCGTGGTCGCGGAGGAGGGCTCCGGTGGCGCGTTCGCCGGCCAGCCGTACGAGCATCGGGGAGACGGTGGACTGGAGGGGGTCCGGAGGCGGAGCCGGAACGGGCGCCGGGTGGGGAACCTCAGCGGCCGGTGATCCCTGGGGTGTTGGGGAGCCCTGGGACAACTGGGCGGCTTGAGGTGGCTGCGAGTCCTGGGGTGTCTGCTGGGCGTGAGAGGCCTGGGATGCCTGCGAAGCCTGTAAGGCCTGGGACTCCTGTGAGGATCGGGAGGCCTGGGCGGTCATCCGAGCACCAGCCGTTCGGCGAGCTGTCCCAGCCGTAATCGGGCCAGTGCGAGGTTTCCGGTGTCGCGGTCGAGCCACAGATGGAGGAAGACGCTGCTGTCGAACGTCGTCTCCACGAAGCTCAATATGTGGTAGCCGGTGCGGGTGGTGACGATGAGGTCCTCTACGGGCGGGCCTTTGTCACGGCCGGCGGAGTCGGTGCCTGGGGCGGCTGAGGTGGCTGACGCGGTTGGGGCGCCTGGGGTACCTGGGGCGCCCGAGGTGCTCGTACCACTGGTGTTGCCGGTTCCGCCCGTTTCGCCGCCGACGGGTCTTTGCGCCGTCGCGGTCTCGGCGGCTCTCGCCGCCGCCATCGCCGCGGTTGCCGTGGTTCTCACCGTGGCGACCGGGGCGAATGCCGTGTACTCCGCCGCCGCCCTGGCCAGTTCGGCCGTTTCGGCGGCGGTGGCCTCATGGTCACCGTTCGGTGATTCCCCCGCCGTACCCAGCGCGAGTCCGCTCGTCCAGTCGACGATCGCCGCACCGCGCGCTCCTGGCAGGCTCATGGCCTCTTTCAGGCATGCATCGATTCCGGGCACACGGACTCCCCTCCCAGCAGGGCGTACGGGCGCACTGTTGTGCGGCTGTGATCGTGAGGTTACGCAACGTCCGCGCGAGGAACAGGGGTTCTGGCATTTTCCAGCCGAACATGACCTCCGTCGAGGGCAACGAGTAGGAAAATGGCCGGACTTGACCGCTCAGTGGGGGTCTTGTCCACGTACCACATGCTTGGGCGCTCGCAGCCCCCGCCGATGGTCCTCTCCCGCCCGCGCGCACGGCCGGTCCGCGCCGGTCCTCTCCCGGTCCCCCGGTCCGCCGCCCGTCCCCGCCCGACCTCGGGTCAGCCGTCCAGCAGCGCGTCCGCGTACGCCCCGCCCGACTCGGCGACGATCTCCTCGACGCGCTGTGGTGCCCGTACGGTCGCGAAGCGCACCTCGCCGCCGGACGCCTCCGTGAAGCCGTGGACGCCGGGCCGGGCCAGGCTGTTGTAGGCGTAGTGGTTGGTGAAGTAGTAGGCGCCGGTGTCAAGGGCGGCGACGAGATCGCCCTGCTCCAGCCGCTGCACCGGCCGGTTCTCGGCGAGCAGGTCGCCCGCGAAACAGGCCGGGCCCGCGATGTCCTGCGCCACGGCGGGGCCCGTCCTGGGGCGCCCCTCGGCGTCGTACGCGGCGATGCGCAGCGGCCAGGAAGCCGGGTCGTAGACGGTACGGGTGGCGACCTGCGCGCCCGCGTGGGTCACCGCGATGGGGCGGCCCCCGGCGGACTTGACGTACTCGACGCGCGCGAGGACCAGGCCGTGCTTGGCGAGCAGAGAACGGCCGAATTCCGTCACCAGTCCGTAGCGGCCGTCCAGCAGTCCGGGGACGGTGTCCTTCAGGAGTCGCGCGTACGCGGCGTAGGTCGGGGTCTCCTCGTCGGAGGAGAAGTTGACCGGGAGGCCGCCGCCGATGTCGAGGGTGTCGATCTGTCGGCGGCCGGCCGCCGCGTTGATCTCCTCGGCGAGTTCGTACACCGCCCGCACGCCCTGCGCCATGAGTTCGAGCGGGACGCCCTGCGAGCCGGAGTGGGTGTGCAGCCGGGTCAGCCAGGGGCGGTCCAGGTATGCCTGGACGACCCAGGCGCGGGCGCCCTCGTCGCGCAGGGCGACACCGAACTTGGAGGTGGCGGTCGCGGTCGACAGGGCGCCGATCGAACCCCCGCCGATCTGCGCGTTGATCCGCAGACCGACGGGCGAACGCGGCGGTCCTGACCTCACCGGCGGTCCTGACCCCATCAGGGAGTCGATCCGGTCCAGCTCCTGCGGATTGTCGGCGTTGACGGCGATCCCGAGCGCCAGGGCCTCGCGCAGTTCGGCGGTGGTCTTGGCGGGGGAGTCCAGGACGGTGCGGTCGGCCGGTACGCCCGCCGCGCGGGCGAGGGCCAGCTCCCCCGGGCTGGCGACCTCGGCGCCGATGCCCTGCGCGTCGAGCAGGCGCAGCAGCGGTACGAGGGGCGCGGCCTTCACGGCGAAGGCGTGCAGGACGGGGGTGCCGGGCGCGGTGATCTCCTCGAAGGCGGTATGGAGTGCGGCGGCGGAGGCTCGGATTCCGGCCACGTCGAGGAGGGCGACGACGGGCTCGGTCCCGGAGATCAGCCCCTGTTCCACGGCGGCGCGCACGGCCAGGTCGCGGCGGACCGCCGAGGCGGTGGGTTCCCCGGCGGGACGGTCCGCGCTCCGCTCCGTGCCCTGCTCCCCGCCGTGTCGCGTGCCGTGTTCCCCGCCCTGACTGTTGTGCTGAACCGAAGCCATGAACGTCAGCCAATCATCCGGCGGGCGACCACGCAGCTGTTGACTACATCTATTCATCAGGCCAGGATGTGAATAGAAATGCCAACAGGTGCGCAACAGGTACGCGACAGGCACGCGACAGGCACGCAACGGGTACGCCCAGCAGGCACACCACGGAGGAGGCACCGCCATGTCAGGACCCCGGCCCGTACGGGCACCGCGCGGTACGGAACTGAGCGCCCTGGGATGGCAGCAGGAGGCCGCCCTCCGCATGCTCCAGAACAACCTCGACCCCGAGGTCGCCGAACACCCCGACAAGCTCGTCGTCTACGGCGGCACCGGCAAGGCCGCCCGCGACTGGCGCTCGTTCGACGCCATGGTCCGTACGCTGCGCACCCTCAAGCAGGACGAGACGATGCTCGTCCAGTCCGGCCGCCCGGTGGGCGTGATGCAGACCCACGAGTGGGCGCCGCGCGTGCTGCTCGCCAACTCCAACCTGGTCGGCGACTGGGCGAACTGGGAGGAGTTCCGGCGCCTGGAGGCCCTCGGGCTCACCATGTACGGGCAGATGACGGCCGGGTCGTGGATCTACATCGGCACGCAGGGCATCCTCCAGGGCACGTACGAGACGTTCGCCGCCGTCGCCGCGAAGAAGTTCAACGGGACCCTGGCCGGGACGATCACCCTCACCGCCGGGCTGGGCGGCATGGGCGGCGCCCAGCCGCTCGCCGTGACCATGAACGACGGGGTCGCGATCTGTATCGACTGCGACCCGCGCGCCATCGAGCGCCGGATCGAACACCGCTACCTCGATGTGAAGGCCGACAGCCTGGAGCACGCGCTCCAGCTGGCGACCGAGGCCCGCGACGCGCGCCGGCCGCTCTCCATCGGCCTGCTGGGCAACGCGGCGGAACTGCTCCCGCGCATGCTCGCCGAGGGCGCCCCCGTCGACATCGTCACGGACCAGACCTCCGCGCACGACCCGCTGGCGTATCTGCCGCTGGGCGTCGACTTCGACGACATGGCCTCGTACGCCACCGAGAAGCCCGCCGACTTCACCCTGCGCGCCCGGGAGTCGATGGCGCGGCACGTCGAGGCGATGGTCGGCTTCATGGACGCGGGCGCCGAGGTCTTCGACTACGGCAACTCCATCCGGGGCGAGGCCCAACTGGCCGGATACGAGCGGGCTTTCGCCTTCCCCGGCTTCGTACCCGCCTATATCCGGCCACTCTTCTGCGAAGGCAAGGGCCCGTTCCGCTGGGCGGCCCTGTCCGGCGAGGCGTCCGACATCCACAAGACGGACCGGGCGATCCTCGACCTCTTCCCGGAGAACGAATCCCTCCACCGCTGGATCAAGTTGGCGGGCGAACGCGTCCGCTTCCAGGGCCTGCCGGCCCGGATCTGCTGGCTCGGCTACGGCGAGCGCGACAAGGCGGGCGAGCGCTTCAACGACATGGTCGCCTCCGGCGAACTCGCCGCCCCGCTGGTCATCGGCCGCGACCACCTGGACTGCGGCTCCGTCGCCTCCCCGTACCGCGAGACCGAGGCGATGCTCGACGGCTCCGACGCCATCGCCGACTGGCCCCTCCTCAACGCCATGGTCAACGTCGCCTCCGGCGCCTCCTGGGTCTCCCTCCACCACGGCGGCGGTGTCGGCATGGGCCGCTCCATCCACGCCGGCCAGGTCTCCGTCGCCGACGGTACGAAGCTCGCGGGCGAGAAGATCCGCCGCGTCCTCACGAACGACCCGGGCATGGGCGTCATCCGACATGTCGACGCGGGCTACGACATCGCGGAGTCGGTCGCCGAGGATCGCGACGTCCGCATCCCGATGCGGGAGGACGCGTGACGCACGACGGGGTGGACCCCGGGATCACTGACGGGACCGGCCAGGGGGCCGGTCAAGGGCCCGGCGAAAGGCCCGACCAGCGGGCCGGTCAAGGGCAGAACGCGCGGCCCCGGGCTCCTCGCCCCCGAGCCGCCTCCTTCCAGGAGATGTGGCGGGACCTCGCCTCCCTCGGCCGCGACCCCGGCACCCGTGGCTACCGCCGCTACGCCTGGACCGCCGCCGACGCCGACTGCCGCGCGTGGTTCCGGGCGCAGGCGGAGACCCGTGGGCTGACCTACGAACTCGACCGCAACGGCAACCAGTGGGCCTGGCTCGGCGACCCGCTCACCGGGAACGCCGTCGTGACGGGGTCGCACCTGGACTCCGTACCCGACGGCGGCGCCTTCGACGGGCCGCTCGGTGTGGTCTCCTCCTTCGCCGCACTCGACGAACTCCGGGCCAGGGGAGCGCGGTTCACCAGACCTCTGGCCATCACCAACTTCGGCGACGAAGAGGGCGCCCGCTTCGGTCTCGCCTGTGTCGGCTCCCGGCTCACCGCCGGACAGCTCACCGTCGAGAAGGCGCACGAACTGTGCGACGGCGACGGCATCCCCCTGCCGAAGGCCATGGAGGCCGCCGGCCACGACCCGTCCACCCTCGGCCCCGACCCCGAACGCCTCGCGCGGATCGGCGCGTTCATCGAGCTGCATGTCGAACAGGGCCGCGCCCTCGACCTGTCCGGTGACCCCGTCGGCATCGCGTCCGCGATCTGGCCGCACGGCCGCTGGCGGTTCGACTTCCACGGCGAGGCCAACCACGCGGGCACCACCCGCCTCGCCGACCGCCGCGACCCGATGCTCAGCTACGCCGAGACCGTCCTCGCCGCCCGCCGCGAAGCGGAACTCGCCGGAGCACTCGCCACCTTCGGCAAGATCTCCGTCGAGCCCAACGGCGTCAACGCCATCCCCTCCCTCGTCCGTGGCTGGCTGGACTCCCGCGCCGCCGACCAGTCCACCCTGGACACCGTGGTCGCCGCGATCGAGACGGCCGCCCGCGCATCCGCCGACCGGGCCGGTATCGACCTGCGGGTCGTACGGGAGTCCTTCACTCCGGTGGTCGACTTCGAGCACTCCCTGCGCGACGAACTCGCCGCGATCCTCGGTGGACGGCAGCCCACCTCCACATCCACCTCCACTTCCACCTCCGTCCCCGTCCTCGGCACCGGCGCCGGACACGACGCGGGTATTTTGTCCGGCTCCATCCCTACCGCCATGCTGTTCGTACGGAACCCCACCGGCGTCTCGCACTCGCCGGCCGAGTTCGCGGCCGAGGACGACTGCGTGGCCGGGATCCTGGCGCTCGCAGACGTACTGGAAGGACTCGCGTGCACATGACGCAGCCAACCGCCGTATCGCAGCCGACCGTTGCCTCGCAGCCGCCCGTTGCCACGCAGTCGACCGCCGGACCGGAGCCGACCGTTGCGTCGCAGCAGCCCGTCGCGTCGCGGCGGACACAGGTCACCGACATGCCGCCCGGCGCGCGCGAAGCGAGGGAAGCGCGCCAGGGACAGGAAGAACCGGCCGGGGCAGCCGGGCCGGCTGCCCCGGGCACGTACGACGTCACGTACTGGCTGGAACACGCCTGGCTCGACAACCATGTCGAGCCACACGTGGCCGTCGGCGTCACCGGCGGCCGGATCGCCGACATCCGTCTCCATGTCGAGACCCCGCCCCCCGAAGCCACGGTCCTGCGCGGACTGACCCTCCCCGGCCTGGCCAACGCCCACTCCCACGCGTTCCACCGTGCTCTGCGAGGCACCGTCCAGGTCGGCTCCGGCACCTTCTGGACCTGGCGCGAGATCATGTACGGGATCGCCACCCGGCTCACCCCGGACTCGTACTACACACTCGCCCGCGCCGTGTACGCCGAGATGGCGCTGGCCGGCATCACCTCCGTCGGTGAGTTCCACTACCTCCATCACGCGCCCGGCGGCACGCCCTACGACAACCCGAACGCCATGGGCGAGGCCCTGATCGCCGCCGCGACCGAGGCCGGGATCCGGATCACGCTCCTCGACACCGCCTATCTCGCCTCCGGGATCACGAAGCGGCGCGGCGGGGCGCCCCCGGAACGCCAGCAGCTCCGCTTCTCCGACGGCACCGCCGACGCCTGGGCCGAGCGGGCGTCGGGGCTCAAGGACAGCGACCACGTACGGATCGGGGCGGCGATCCATTCCGTACGCGCCGTGCCCGCCGAACAACTCGCCACCGTCGCCGAATGGGCCGAGGCCCGCCATGCCCCCCTCCATGTCCATCTCTCGGAACAGACCGCCGAGAACGACGCCTGCCTCGCCGTCCACGGTCGCACCCCCGCCCGTCTCCTCGCCGACCACGGCGTCCTGGGCGCCCGCACCACCGGCGTCCACAACACCCACCTCACCGACGAGGACATCGCCCTGCTGGGCGCCTCCCACACCGGCACCTGCATGTGCCCCACCACCGAACGGGACCTGGCCGACGGCATCGGCCCGGCGACCCGCCTCCAGCGCGCGGGATCGCCGCTGTCGCTCGGCAGCGACAGCCACGCCGTGATCGACCTCTTCGAAGAGGCCCGCGCGATGGAGCTCGACGAACGGCTGCGCTCCCGCACCCGGGGGCACTGGACGGCCGCCGCGCTCCTCCACGCCGCCACCGCCGACGGCCACGCGGCGCTCGGCAGGACCGACGCGGGCCGCATCGAGCGCGGCGCGCTCGCCGACCTCGTCACGATCGCGCTGGACTCGGTCAGGACCGCGGGCACGCTGCCACGACTCGGCGCGGAGACCGCCGTATTCGCCGCCTCCGCGGCGGATGTACGCCACACCGTCGTGGGCGGTCGCCATGTCGTACGCGACGGAGCGCACGCCCTGATCCCGGACGTGCCCGCGTCCCTCGCCGAGTCGATCGAGGCGCTGCGCGGCTGACACCCGGGAGGCCAGGACCCGGGCCACTGACGCCGCTGCCGCTGCCGCCGACGACGCTCTTGAAGCCGCCGAAGGAGACCACCCCCGCGATGACCACGACCAACGCAGCCACCGCCACTGACGCAGCCACCGCCACTGACGGAACCGCCATCACTGACGGCGCCGCCACCACCGTCATCACCAACATCGCCAGTCTGGTCACCAACGACCCCTCCCTCGGTGACGGAACCCCCATCGGTCTGATCCAGGACGCGGCCGTCGTCATCGACGGCGACCGCGTCTCCTGGGTCGGTGAATCAAGCAAAGCACCCGCCACTGACAACGCCGTCGACGCCGGTGGCCGGGCCGTCGTCCCGGGCTTCGTGGACTCCCACTCGCACCTGGTCTTCGCGGGCGACCGCACCCAGGAGTTCAACGCCCGGATGTCCGGCCGCGCCTACTCCGCCGGCGGCATCCGCACCACCGTCGCCGCGACCCGCGCCGCGACCGACGCCGAACTCAGCGCCAACGTCGCCCGCTACCTCACCGAGGCGCTCCACCAGGGCACCACCACCCTGGAGACCAAGTCCGGCTACGGCCTCACCGCCCAGGACGAGGCCCGCGCCCTGCGTATCGCCCGCGAGCACACCGACGAAGTCACCTACCTCGGCGCGCACATCGTCCCGCCCGAGTACGCCGACGACCCCGCCGCGTATGTCGCCCTCGTCACCGGCGAGATGCTCGACGCCTGTGCCCCGTACGCCCGTTGGGTCGACGTGTTCTGCGAGAAGGGCGCCTTCGACGGCGACCAGGCCCGCGCGATCCTCACCGCCGGACGGGCGAAGGGCCTGCACCCCCGCGTCCACGCCAACCAGCTGTCGTACGGCCCGGGGGTGCGGCTGGCCGTCGAACTCGACGCCGCGTCCGCCGACCACTGCACGCATCTGACCGACGCGGACATCGACGCCCTCGCGAACAGCGAAACGGTGGCCACGCTGCTGCCCGGCGCGGAGTTCTCCACCCGCGCCACGTGGCCGGACGCCCGCCGCCTGCTCGACGCGGGCGTGACCGTCGCGCTCTCCACGGACTGCAACCCGGGCTCGTCCTTCACCTCGTCGATGCCGTTCTGCATCGCCCTGGCCGTACGGGACATGGGCATGACCCCGGACGAGGCGATCTGGTCGGCCACGGCCGGCGGCGCCACCGCCCTGCGCCGCTCGGACGTGGGCCGCATCACCCCCGGCGCCCGCGCCGACCTCGCCCTCCTCGACGCCCCGAGCCATGTCCACCTCGCGTACCGCCCGGGCGTCCCCCTCGTCTCCTCGGTCTGGCAACGCGGCAAGCGAGTCCGCTGAGCAGGCAAGTCCGCTGAGCAAGCGAGTCCGCTGAGCGAGCTCTCCCCTCCTCATTCCAGAGGACGGCCTCACCCCTTCAGTACGGCGACCTCGTCGATCTTCGGCCGCAGCTTCCGCACCGCCAGCGTCTTCATGTACGGCTTCAACCGCCGCCGCATGGTCTCGAAGTGCTCGTCCCCACGCGCCGACGACACATGTTCGTAGTCGTCCAGGAACTGCCACCAGCTTCCGCAGGCCGCCTCCAAATGGCCCAGTTCCAGCTGGCGTTGCGCCAGCACGGCGAGGAAGTGGACCCGGCCCTGGCGCTCGTTCCTCTGCTGCGCCTTCAGGGACTGCTGGAGCGCGGAGATCGAGCCCGGCAGGTCCTTGAACTCGTACAGCACATGCGACATGTGGAACAGATACGCCGTCTGGTCGTAGCCGCCGACCGACTCACGCCGGTTGTCCGCCTTCGTCAGCGCCGTCTCGGTCTCACGGAGCCGGTTGAACGCCTGGCGTTTGTCGCCGACCATCGCCGCCGAGTGGGCCTGCTGCCCGGACAGGAAGGCCCGTAGGCGCGGCCCGGCCTTAGGGGAGGCCTCGGCGGCCGAGTCGGCGAGTTCCAGCGCGCGCTTCCCGTAGCCGAGATTCGACGCCTGGAGGGACATTCCGCGCAGCGTCCGGCAGTACGTGGCGTGATCCTCGGCGGCGCCCGCCAACTCCAGTGCCCTCAGGTAGTACTGCTGGCCGAGGCCGTGCGCACGTTCGTACATCGCCATCCACCCGGTCAGATAGACCAGGTCGGACGCCGCGGACAGCATGTCGGCACGTACGCCGTCCTCCGCCTCCGCCTTCAGCCACGGCATGACCGTGTTTACGAGGAATGCCGCGGCCATAGGGCGCGCGTGACCGCCGCCGAGTTCATCAAGGATGTCCGCTATTCGGTCCGTCATCGTACGTACGGCCTGTACTTGCGGCGCGCCGATCCGGACCGTCCGCTTCCCCGGTGGAGCGGTCAACGGAGTGGCGGCGTGTGCCAGATCCGGAAACAGCGGTACCACAATGGCGGCGGAGAACAGCCCTGCGGCGATCAAGCTACGACGCGACGGGTCCATATCGGCCCTTCCCATGTCGACCAGTTCTTCGAAGGTGTTGACACCAGAAGAGCCGGAAGATCCGGAAGAGCCAAGAGCGCCAGGAGTGCGCGAGGAGCCCGGAGAGGCGCCCGGGATGGAAGTGGCGTATGCGGGGACCGAAACCGGGAGCCCCGCTTCCGTATGCGTTACCTGACGCCTCAGCTTTCGTGAGAACGCCTCTACGATCAGTGGCCTGACCTGCTCCTTCGGTGTGGTTCCCGCTACCCAGTGAGAGACCGCGGACTGGTCGTAGCGCAGCTCGAGGCCGGCTTCCGCGCCTATGCGATTGATGATCTGTGCGAACTGGGAGCGAGACCATTTGGCCTGGTCAAGCAGACACGCCAACCCGGTATTGGGTGTGCGTGAGTTACGTGAGTTACTCGCCATGCTTTTAACTCCCCCAAGCGTTCATGGCTTTCATTCTCAGACCTGCCCTCCACGGTACCCGCGGAGGGCAATGACGCGGTTTTCTCTACGTATGCGTCGAACACACGGAGAGCGGGGGCCAAGGTGACCACAGTGACAGACCATAGAGCCGGAGGCACAGAGGAAAACGTGCATTCGAAGGCATTGGCATATGACGCTATCGCCTTTGATGTCATCGGCTTGGATGCCGACAGAGCTCTGGCTCCACACCGTATGATGCCGCCGCCCCAGGAGATCGCCGATCTCACCAACCGGCTCATCGACCATGGAGCGCGGCTCGTCGATGTCGTCAAGCAGGTGCCCGAGGCCGAGCACTCGGTCCGGGCGACGGGTGCGCTGAAGGACTGGTACGACCTGACCGGCAGCGGTCCCGGGAGCGGGGCCATGGCGAACTGGGTGCACATGCGCGCCCTGGCCCGCATGTGCAGGACGTTCATGGATTTTCTGCACGAACGAGAAGGGCGCCGCCGGCCATGACGCCGGAGGCCAAGCAACAGGCGTGGTTCGTGGTCTCGGTCTGCGCGCTGGGGCTGACTCTTGCCCTGGTCGTGGGGCTGCGCCTATGACCATGTCCGGGGCAGGAGTCGCGGTGATACGGGCGAGACCACCGCCTTGACCAGCGCTGCCGCCCCTACTTGCGCTGCCGCCTCTACTCGCGCTGCCGCCCCTACTTGCGCTGCCGCCTCTACTCGCGCTGCCGTCCTGGCTCGCGCTTCTCGACTACCGCAGTCGTACCGGCAGTTCCCGCACGCTGTTGCTCACGAAGCTCGGGTTGTACGGAAGTTCCTGCTCCGGGACGGCGAGCGACAGACCGGGGAACCGGGTGAACAGCTGCCTCAGCGCGATCGTCGTCTCCAGCCTCGCCAGGGGTGCGCCCAGGCAGTAGTGCGTGCCGTGGCCCAGGGAGAGATGGCGGGTCGTGAAGCGGCCCCGGCCGCTTCTGTCTCCCCGGACGTCCCGGCGGGCCCGATCGCCCCGGGTGACGTCGAATCGGTCCGCGTCCGGGCCGTACGCCGCCGGGTCGCGGCCCGCCGCCGAGAATCCCGCCAGCACCGGGGTGCCCCGGGGGATCAGCGTGCCGTCCACCGTCACATCGCGGGTCGGGTAGCGGAACGGGAAGAAGCTGACCGGGCTGTCCCAGCGCAGGGTCTCCTCGGCCGCGTCCGCCCAGTCGGCCTCGCCGGACCGGAGCAGGTCCAGCTGGTCCGGGTGGGCGAGCAGGGCGCGGACCGCGTTGGTGATCAGGTTCAGGGTGGTCTCATGCCCCGCGACGATCATCACGAGCATCGTGCCGATCAGCTCCGGCTCGCTGAGCCGGTCCCTGACGCCCTCACGGCCCTCATCATGGCCGTCACCGCCGTCACCGCCGTCACCGCCGTCAGCACCGGCGTCCGGCTCCTCGTCCCGCGCCGCGATCAGCGCGCTGGTCAGGTCGTCGCCCGGCTGTCGCGTACGAGAGGCCGCCACCGCGCCCAGTACCGCGACCATCTCCCGGTTGGCGGCCAGTACCTCCTCCGGCCCCAGGTCCGTACTCACCACCTGGTTCGACAGCACATGCAGCCGGTCCCGGAACTCCTCGTCCACGCCGAGCAGTTCGCTGATGACGCTCAGCGGCAGCGGCAGCGCGAAGTGCTGCCGCAGGTCCACGACACCGTCGTCCGTCGCCGTGGCCACCCGCTCCATGCCGTCCAGCAGCCCGGCGGTCAGCCGCTCGACCCTCGGCCGCAGCGCCTCCACCCGGCGGGCCGTGAAGGCCTTGCCCGTCAGCGACCGCAGCCGTCGGTGCTCCTCGCCGTCCGACGTGACCATCCCCGCCACGGTCGCGAAGGTCCGCAGCGGCCAACCGTCCGGAATTCGACCCTCGCGCAGTGCGGTGAAGTGCCGCGCGTTCTTCGCGACATCCGGGTGGCCGATGAGCTCCTTCAGCGCCTCGTGCCCGAGAACCGCCATGCCCGGTACGCCGTCGGGAAGGACGACCTCAGCCACGGTTCCCTCGGCCAGCAGGGCGGCGTTGGCGGCGTGCGGGCAGCCGCGTGGCAGGTCCATCCGGGGCGGCGCGGGGTGGGGTGCGGAAGGCGCGGGGTGGGGCGCGGAATATGACTCGGTCAAAGGAACCTCCCTCCCGGAGCGCGGCAAGGCCGATCCTATGAGCGGTCGGGAGCCTTCGGACAGTGGTGGTTCCAGACGCATTGGCCAAAGCCACGTCCGCCCCTACCGTCCCCTGAGGCTCTCCGATCCCCACCCGCCGCACCACATTCGCTGATTCGTCACCGGATGGGGCGACTGGCACTGTTCCGGAACGATTCGGGACCGGTACCGTCCATTCGAGCGTGAGCCGTGGGGGACACCGGCTCGCGGGGGGACGCGACCGGGGGGTCGAGTTGAACGATGTACGTAGTGCCGCACGCATCCGTGTGGTCACTCCGGGGGAACTGAACGAGTCGGAAGCCGAGGCCTGGCGCGCGCTGCGCGTCACATCCGGTGCGCCGGCCAACCCGTTCATGGAACCGGAGTTCACCCGCGCCGTCGGCCGCGTGCGGCCCGGCGCCCGTATCGCCGTCGTACGGGAGGCCGGCGACCCGCGCGGTGAGCCCATCGGGTTCTTCCCGTACGAAACCGGCCCGCTGGGGCGCGGCAGGGCCATCGGCCTCGGCGTCTCCGACGCGCAGGGCGCGGTGTTCCGCTCCGGACTGCGGCTGTCGGCGCCCGAACTGCTCAGGGCCTGCGCCCTGTCGGCCTGGGAGTTCGACAATCTGGAAGCGGGCCAGGGACTGTTCGTGCCGGACGCCGCCGAGGAGTTCGAGTCCCCGGTGATCGACGTCGGGGAGGGGTACGAGGCGTACGAAACGGTCCTGCGCGCCCGGTCACCCAAGTTCTTCAGGACGACGACGGCGAAGGAACGCAAGCTCGGCCGCCAGGCGGGCGAGGTCCGCTTCGTCTTCGACGAACGGGATCCGGCCGCGCTGCGCACGCTCATGGAGTGGAAGTCCGCGCAGTACCGCAGGACCGGCCGCCGCGACCGCTTCGCCCAGGACTGGATCAGCGCACTGGTACGGCAGCTCGCGACCACCCGTACGCCGGGCTGTTCGGGCGTCCTCTCCGTGCTGTACGTGGCCGGGCGGCCCGTCGCCGCGCACTTCGGGCTGCGCTCGCGCACGGTGCTGTCCTGCTGGTTCCCGGCGTACGACCCGGAGTTCGCCAAGTACTCGCCGGGCCTGATCCTGCACCTGCGGATGGCCGAAGCCGCAGCCGCCGAGGGCATCCGCATGCTCGATCTGGGGCGCGGAACGGCCGAGTACAAGGACGCGCTCAAGACCGGCGCGCTACGGGTGTACGAGGGCTCCTCGGCGCGGCCGGGGGCGCGGGCGGCCCTGTACTGGCTGAGCCGGGAGCCGTCCCGCCGGGCGCACAGCTTCGTGCGGAGCCGACCGAGACTGGCCGGATACGCACAGCGGACGCTGAACCGGGTGGGGCGGCTGCGGGATAAGTGACGCCGTGCGATGACCCGTTGGGGAGCACGAGATGGCCCGTTGGGGAGCCCGAGATCACCCGTTGGGGAGCACGAAGAGATCACGCGCACCGAGCGAGCACGTACACACGAAGAACACGACCAGCGGGGCAGGCGATGACGCACACAGCACACACGTCACAGAGACCACAGCCGCACTTACCCGACCTGCCGCCCATCGCCGTCGCCCAACTCGATCTCGACGGGTTCGACGGCAAGGCGCTCTCCCTCAGGCCGGCGCCGGGCGGGCCGCCTCTTAAGGAGGGCAGTGTCCACGCCCTCGTACGGCTCCGGGGCCGGCCCGTCGGTACGGTGCTCTGCCAGGTACGGGCAGGCGAGGACCCGGCCGAGACGCTCGCCGCCGCCTTCCGCGCACAGACGGGCGAGAAAGGGCGGTACGAGCCGTCCGCACCCGAGAACCCCGCCACCCCGCCCCGTACCACCGTCGTCGTCGCCACCCGCGACCGTGGCGGACAGCTCGCCCCGACCCTCGACTCGCTCCTGGCCCAGGACCACCCGGACTTCCGGGTCCTCGTCGTCGAGAACGTGCCCCGCACCACCGCCACCCGCGATCTCGTCGCCTCCCGCTTCGCCGGCCGCGTCGACTACGTACAGGAGCCGAGGCCCGGACTGGCCAACGCACACAACCGTGGTGTCACGGCCGCCGACGGCACGGTCATCGCCTTCACGGACGACGACGTCGTCGCCGACCCGCACTGGCTCACCGCCCTCACCACGCCCTTCGCGGCGGACCCCGGACTCGGGTGTGTCACCGGCCTGATCCTCCCGGCCCGGCTGACCACCCCCGCGCAGATCCTGCTGGAGAGCCACGGCGGCTTCGCCAAGGGCTTCGCGTCCCGGCTGTACGATCCCGCCCGGCCGCCCGCCGACGAACCGCTCTTCCCGTTCACGGCGGGCAGTTTCGGATCCGGCGCCAATATGGCGTTCCGCGCCGGGGCCCTGCGGTCCGTGGGCGGTTTCGACCCCGCCACCGGCACCGGCACCCCGGCCAGGGGCGGCGACGACCTCTACGCCTTCGTACGGATCCTGTCCGCCGGGCACCGGCTGCGCTACACGCCGGAGGCGCTCGTCTGGCACCACCACCGCGAGACCTGGCAGGACCTGCGGAACCAGGCGTACGGATACGGCGCCGGCCTCACCGCGTACCTCACCGCCATCCTGGTGCGACGGCCCGCGCTGCTGCCCGCCCTGCTGGCGAAGCTGCCGCGCGGACTGGCGCACGCCCGCGCGATCACGGCGCACCGGGCGGACGGCAGCGGCGAAGCCGCATCCGGGGCGCCGGGCGCGCACGGCGCACAGGCGTACCCGTGGCCGCGCGCCCTCTCACGACTGGAGCGGAGGGGGATGCTGTACGGCCCGCTCGGTTACGCGAAGGCACGCGTGCGCGTCCGTGCGCAGGCGCGCACGCCGGGACCGCGCACGCCGGAACGCGGGAACGGGATGTGGACCGGCGAGAAGCGGACCGGAGGGCAGCCATGAACGACGCGCCCGTCCGGGGGTCTGCCCGTAGCCCCGTCCGCATACCTGTCATACCCGTCCTCCTCTACCACGCCGTGATGGCCGACCCGCCCGCCTGGATCGCCGAATTCACCGTCACACCCAGGGACTTCGCCGCGCATCTCGACGCGGTCGTCGCCAGCGGCCGTACCCCGGTCCCGATCAGTACGCTCGCCGAGCACCTCGTCAGCCATGTCCCCGGCGCCGACCGTCGCGCCCCGTTGCCGCGCCGGCCCGTCGTCCTCACCTTCGACGACGGCTTCGCCGACCTCCCCGGACCCACGGCGGAGGCGCTCGCCGCCCGTACCCTGCCCGCCACCGCCTATCTGACCACCGGGGCCATCACCCCGGGCCGGACCAGCCTGCTGCCGCCCGCGCCGATGATGAGGCTCACGCAGGCGACGGAGCTGGCGGATTACGGCGTGGAGGTGGGCGCGCACACCGTCACCCACCCCCAGCTGGACACCCTCTCCGCCCCGGCCCTCCACCGTGAACTGCGCGAAGCCAAGGACGCGTTGGAGGACACCCTCGGCCACCGGATCTCCCATCTCGCCTACCCGCACGGCTACAACAGCCGCGCCGTGCGCCGGGCGGCGGCGGACGCGGGGTACGCCTCCGCCGTCGCCGTACGGCACGCGCTCAGCTCGGAGCGGGACGAGCCGTACCGCATCGCCCGCCTGATCGTGCGCCGTACCCACACCGTGGCGGACATCGAGTCCTGGATGGCGGGTGAGGGGGCCAGGGGCGAGCGGACCAAGGTCGCCCCCTTCCCGGATTCGCTGCCCACGCTGGGGTGGCGGTTGTACCGGGGCGCGCGCGCCCGCGTGCGCGGCCCCGAGTTCGCCGGGTAGCGAACATGCGGCGCATGCGGCGCATGCAGCGCATACGGAGCGTAGGGCGCGTACGGCATCCAACACCCTTGTGTATCAAGGGTGTACGAGAGCAACACAAACGCGAAGAGAGTTCCTATACTTCGCTTCAGGGACAGCGGCGTGACGGCCGCGACCACATCTGTGGGGGGAGTCGCACTGTGCAGCAACGTGTGCCCACGCCGGTCACGGGGAGCGGCGAGCTGCCACCCGCGGACAAGACCGGCTCAGAGGCCGAAACGCATGAGGCGCATGAGGCGTGTGAGATGCGTGAGATGCCCGAGGCACCCGACGTGCACCAAGCACCCGACGCGCTCGAAGCGCCCGAGGCATCCGAAGCACCCGACGTGCTCGAAGTGCCCGAAGCGCCCGAATCGGCCGACCCGCCCCGCCGCCGGAGACCGGTCCCGGCCGTCGCCCTGGCGGCCGCTCCCTTCCGCCCCCAACTGCTGCTGACCTGGCTGCCGTTGGCGGTCGCGGCGGCCCTCTGGGCCTGGTCCTTACCGAGGATCGGGTTCCGTGACATCGGGGACTTCGGTCTCCTGGACCGTTTCCCGATCGCCTTCTACGCCTCGCTGGCCGTGCTCACGGCCGGGTTCCTGATCAGCCTGCGCCGCGCGGGCACCGCCCCCTGGTGGCCCCTGACGTACTGCGTCACCATGCTGCTGGCACTCAAGGCGCCGCCCGCCATCCTCTACGACACCGTGCGCTACGCCTGGGCGTCCAAGCACGACGCGGTCATCTCCCGGCTGCTGGCCGAGGGGACCGTACACCCCCATCTGGAACTGTCCGGCGGGATGTCCGCGTACGACCAGTGGCCGGGCTTCTTCTCGCTCAACGCGGCCCTGATCAAGGCCTTCGGGGTCACGGGCGCCGCCGTGTACACCAACTGGGCGCCCATCGCGTTCGGCCTGCTGATGATGCCGGTCCTGGTGCTGATCTACCGCACCTTCACCGACGACTGGCGGCTCGTGTGGACCGCCGTCTGGATCTTCCAGCTGGCCAACTGGGTGGGGCAGGACTACCTCTCCCCGCAGGGCTTCGCCTATCTGCTGTTCCTGACCGTCTTCGCGGTGGTCATACGGCATTTCGTACGGCCGGGAACCGCCGGTCCGCTGCGTGACCGCTCCCGGCTCGACCCGTCCGCGACGTATGTGCCGCCGCCCACCACCCGGCGCCAGCGGGCGGTCTGCGTGGCGATCCTCGCCCCGCTCATCGCGGCCGTCAACGCCTCGCACCAACTGACCCCTGTCATGCTCTGCATGACTCTGATGGCGCTCTGCCTCACCCGCCGCTACCGCAACATCGGGCTGCTGGTGGTCACCGGCGTCATCATGCTCATCTGGGACCTGACGATGGGCCGGGTCCTCTTCCTGGACACGCTCGGTACTCTGCGCGACTCGGCCGGCGAGCTGATGCGGAACTCCCGCCCCGGATTCGCGGGCGAACCGACCGGCCCCGGACCCGAGTTGGTCGGCGACGCCAACATCCTGATGGTGCTGGTCCTCGGCGGCCTGGCCGCGACCGCCGTACTTCTCCGGCGCAGGCTCACCCGCAGCGCGCTGCCCCTGCTGCTGGCCGCCGCCGCGCCGGTACCGCTGTTCGCCGTCAATGACTACGGCGGCGAAATGCTCTTCCGCGTCTACCTGTTCGGGCTGCCCGGCACGGCGTTCTTCGCCGCCGCCGCGCTCGTCCCGGCCGCCGCCGGTACGAGGAAGGCGCGGCGCGTCGCCCGCCGGGCCGCGCTGGTCGGACTGCCCCTGGCGCTGGTCGCCCTGCTGGCGGGCTTCCTTCCCTCGTACTACGGCAAGGAGGGCATGCAGTACGCGCCCCCGCAGGAGACCGCGCTGGTCGAACGGGCCTACGACCAGGCGCCGGACGGCGCGCTGATCATGGCCACCACCGGTTCGTTCCCCGGCGCCTACTACCGCTACGACCACTATGAGCGCTGGTTCTTCACCGAACAGGAAGTGCCGGAGAACCTGAAGATGCTCAAGGACCCGGCCGGTTATCTCGACGCGGGTGTGCCGGACGGTCGCCCGGCGTACGTGATCCTCACCCCGACCCAGGAGAAGGCCACGATCGGCGAGGGATATCTGCCGGCCGGCAGCTTCACCCGGATGAGTGAGGCGCTGCAACGTTCGCCGCACTTCCGGGTTTTGGAGAAGAGTCCGTACGGCCTGGTCCTGGAACACGTGGAGGTGTCCGCCCCACCCACCACCGCCACTCGATGAACGAGATGAACGACGTGAACGACACGGAGGGCAGTCGCATGCCACGTACCGAGGCACAGACCCAGCGGTGGCCCGGAGCCGCGCTCGCGCTCTGCGGATGGCCGGCGCTCGCGGCGACCGCCCTGCCCGACGGCTGGCCCCTGCGCTGGATACCCGTCCTGCTCTTCGTCACCTTCGGCCCCGGATGCGCGCTGCTCCTTCCGCTGCCCCGCGCACGGCAGTTGGGGCCCGCCGCCCGGATCGAGGTGGTGGCGCTGGCCGCGCCACTGAGCCTGTCCCTGGCGACGCTCGCCGCCACCGCGCTCTTCCTGGTGGAGGGCTTCTCGGTCACGGTGTTCCTGGCGTCCCTGGCCGCGTTCTGCACGGTCGCCGCGCCGCTGCCCGCCGTACCGCTCCCGGCGGCGACCCGTGGCGCGGCCGAACGAGCGAAACCCGCTTCCGGAAAACACGCCCCCGGGACCGGCCTATGACGGGATTCTGGAGACGGCACACCCGGCTGGCTCTCGTCCTGGCCGCCGTGGGCGCGCTGCTCGCCGGGCTCGGGATCTGGCTCATCCGGGCGGAGAAGGAGGACAAGGGGACCGGCTCCACGGGCCAGGGGCTCCCCGACAACGCCGAGTCGGGCCCGGTGCCGCACGGGAAGTGCGCGCCGGGCGCGTCGCTGGAACCCCGCTGCGGGGCCTGGTGGGGCGCGTACGTCCCGTACGCGGAGAACGGCTCGCTCACGGACGCGGTGTACGGCTTCGAGAAGAAGATCGGCCGCAAGCTCGACCTCGTCTACAACTACCACGACATGTCCAACACCCAGCGGGACGGAGTGCTGCTCACCCCCGACGAGCAGGAACTTGGCCGGGACCGGATGCTGATGCTGGCCTGGGAGTCCACCGTATGGACCGAGCCGCACCACGAGAACTGGACCGAGACCCAGCTCGGCTGGCGCAACGTGGCGGCCGGGACGTTCGACGAGGAGATCATCGATCCGCAGGCACGGCGCCTCAAGGCGTACGGCAAACGCGTCTTCTTCTCCTTCGACCAGGAGACCGACTTCCGCACCCCGGACGCGGGCACGCCCGAGGAGTTCGTCGCCGCCTACCGCCATATCCACGACCGGTTCGAACGACTCGGTGTGGACAACGTGGTGTGGGTGTGGACGGTCTCCGGCTATCTCGGCAACGCCGGGCTGATGAAGTCGCTGTACCCGGGCGACGCGTACGTGGACTGGATCGGCATGGACCAGTACAACTACTTCCGCTGCCACGATTCCACGAAGTGGCTGGACTTCGAGCACAGCCAGCGGCCGTCGTACGACTGGCTGCGCGCGAACATCTCCGACAAGAAGCCCCTCATGCTCTCCGAGTTCAGCACGGCGCCCGATCCGGCGCGGCCGGACCGGCAGCGCGACTGGTACGAGGAGATCCCGAAAGTGGCGCCGACGCTGCCGGAGGTGAAGGCACTGGTGCACTGGAACCGCCCGGTGCCCGGCGAGCACTGCGATCTCACGGTCGACAAGGGGCCAGCGCTGGACGGTTACCGGAAGGCGGGCCGCGCCGACTACTTCAATCAGCCGGTTCCGTCGCGCTGACGGCGCGAGGCCGCCTGTCCCGTGCGCGGCGCACACCTCGTACGGCCAACACCGCGAACAGAGTTGCGGCAACCGCGGCCGACACGGGCAGCGCGACCGTCGCGAACTGATGCTGCCCCGCCCAGCCGGCCACCACGAGCACCCACGCCACGCTGGCCAGGACGCGGGCGTCCGTACGCAGAGACCGGAGGATCGCGGCGGTCAGCCCCAGACAGAGCAGTTGCAGCGCGAGGGGCAGACCGCGCAGGACCCCCTCGGGGGTCACCGGCCCGCCGGCCCCCGCGAGGAAGTCGACGACCGGCTCGTGCCAGGGGCCTGACGCCCGGTCGGGCCGTACGCCCAGCAGCATCGGCGCGGTGTGCAGCGCGGCGAAGGTCATCAGCGGACCCAGCGCGAGCAGCACGGGACCCGGCCGTACGAGTGAGACGGCGGCGCACTGCACGACGATCAGCAGGATGCCCGCGACGACGGTGAGCGGGGGCAGCACGTCGAGGAGCTGGGTGCCGGTGAGCTCGTCACGGCCGATGCCGGCGGCGCGGATCAGGGGGATCCAGAAGAGCCCCGCCGCGAGCCCGAGCAGCAGCCACAGCACACTGATCGCCAGGCTCTCGTCCGGTGGCCCGGCGTGCTCCCCGCCGGAGCCGTCCGCCCTCCGCGCCCGCGCGTGGGCGGGCACGGGCAGGCCGAAGGCCAGCGTCGGGGTGTCGTGCGCGCCGTCCAGATACGCGGCCCGCCCCGCCCAGGGCGCCGTCCCGTACCGCGACACCTCCTCGGCCGCTTCCGCACGGCGCCGGGCGGCCCTGCGCGCCCACTCCGTGCCGTACGCGTCCGCGCCCGCCGGATGCCCCGAGGCGTCTGCTTCCTTAGGAGGACGACCGGTCTTCACGTCCTTGGAAGGACGTTCGTTCCGAAGAGCCGCGCGCAGTCCGGGCGCCGCGACCAGCGCCACCAGCGTCATGGAGAGCAGCATCGCCAGTCCCGCGCCCGAGATCCCGGCGGGTCCCAGCAGGAACAGCGCGCTGCCCAGCACCGACACGCACATGGCGCCCTGAAGGGCGGCGAGCATGCCCGTACGGCCCTGGACGCGTAGCACGCCTATGTACAGCTCCACGACGACCCGGGGCAGCGCGGCGGCGGCCAGCAGCCGCAGCACGGTGGTGCCGTGCCGCGCGTAGTCGTCACCGAACGGCGCGAGGATCTGCGGTGCGAAGACCACCAGCACCAGGACCACCGGCACCAGCAGGACGGCCATCCGGCGCAGCGCCCCGCGCACCCCCTCGGCGAGCCGGTCCGGGCTGTGCGAGGCGTGCGCGGTGAGCGAGGAGGCCATGTTGATGGCCATGAACTCCATCGTGCCGCCGACGGTGTAGGCGGTGTAGAAGAAGGCGTTGTGCGCGGCGTCGAAGCGGACCGCGACCATCACCGGCAGCAGATTGATCATCGCCAGGCTGAACAGCGCCCCGACCGAGTCCCCGGCGAGGAACCGCCCGATGTCCGCGATCCTCGGCGGCTCACGGTCGCGGTCGGCCGAGGCCTGCCGGGGGATGAGCCTGCGGAAGATCAGCCAGCCGAGCGGGAGTACGGACAGGGCGATGGCGGCGGCCCAGGAGACGAAGACGCCGAGGACCGGCATGGCCGTGGCGAACGCGATGAGCAGCACCAGTTTGCCGAGCGAGAACGCCGCGTTGCCGACGGGCACCCAGAAGGCCCGCCGCAGCCCGGTCAGCACGCCGTCCTGGAGGGTGAGCAGCGCCCAGGCGACACAGGACGCGGTGAAGACGAGTCCGGTGGTGAGCCCGCCGAGCGGCGCGTAGGACGGGCCCCACAGGTCGAGGGTCAGCAGGAACACCACGCAGGCGGCGCACACCACGAGCGAACTGATGGCGTACGCCCGCCACACCAGCGGTCCGGTGGCCCGGCCGGCCCGGGGGACGTAGCGCACCACCGCGCCGATCATGGTGGTGGCGGTGATCGAGGCCAGCAGCCGCATGGCGGCGATGGCCGCCGAGCCCTGCCCGACCGCCTCCTCCGTGTAGTAGCGCGCGGCGACCAGCCAGAAGCCGAGGCCCAGGGCGGCGGAGACGCCGGTGGAGAGCATCAGGGCATAGGCGTTACGGAACATCGAGTCGCCGTCGCCCACTTCGGCGGCCCCGGCCTCCGCCCCGGCCCCTGGTCGATCCCCGTCACCGGCCGCCGCCCCGTCGGCCGGTGCGGTTCCCCGTAACCGAACGGCGTCACCCACCGCTGCCGAGCCCTGGTAACCGCGCGGGCCGGGCGCCCAGTTCGGTGAGTACGGCGATCACCCGGCCGGCCAGGCGCGGGTCGACGGGCAGGGCGTGCCGGGCGAACCAGGCGGCCGGTCCGGGAGCGGGCGACGGATCGGTGAAGGCCTCGCCCGCGTACGTGTCGAGCGGCGGATCGTAGAGATAGCCGGTGGTGACGCGGTGCCGGGCGAGCGCGGCGACGGCGGCGTCACGGTCCTCTACGAGCAACGGCACCCGGAAGAGCGGCTGGACGGGCGCCCGGGTCCCGGGCCCCTCACCCCCGGGCCCCCCGGCACCCGAGCCCGGCCGTTCGCCGCCCGGCGCCGCCCAGACAGTGGCCAACAGCCTCTCCGTACCGCGCCGATGGGCCGCGAGCCGCTCGTCCAGCCCCGCGAGCAGCCGTTCCGTACGTCTCAGCCGGGTACGGCCCGGCCGGATCCGGTAGTCGTGCATGTCGACACGGACCCAGGGATGGAACGCGGCGAGCCCCGGCGCCGTACCCAGCGCCCGCTGCAGCTCCCCCGCCCGGAGCGGCATTCTGATGTCCTCGCGCTCCTCCTGACCGAGCAGCCGCAGCGCGGCCCGCGCGGTCCCGGCCAGCCGCAGTCCACGGACCCCGGCCTCGGCGTACGGGCGTAACGCGTAGGCCAGTTCGGCGGTCAGCCGGGACGGTTCGAGCAGTTCGTCGCGGGCCTTCGCCAGGGCCGTCCGCAGACCGGGGTCGGCGACCGCGAGAAAGCCGCCGGTCTTGGCCCCCACGTGCTTGGAGAGGCTGAACACGGACGCGTCCCCGAAACCGCCGACGGGCCGTCCCGCCACCTCGCTGCCGATGGCATGAGCGGCGTCCTCGATCAACGGAATCCCCAACGCGTCGCAGCGCGCGCGCAGTTCGGGCGCGGGGTCGGGATTCCCGTACAGATTGGTGGTGAGTACGGCCGACAGCCCACGCCAGTCGGATTCCGGGACGGCGGCCATGTCGATGGACCCGTCGCGCGCGTCCAACGGCGCCTGTACGGGCCGCAGTCCGGCGGCGAGCACCACAAAGAAGATCACGTCGTCGTTGACCGGCGACATCAGAACCCGCCCACCGGGCGGACACCAGTGGCGCAGCGCCACGTACAGCCCGAGCCGGCACGACGGTACGTACAGACAATCCCTGCCGAGGCGATGGCGCATCAGCGTCTCCAACGCCGCGTACGCCGTGTGCTCCACGTGCTCCGCCGGGCAGCTCTCCCCAAGAGCCATTCCCACTTCCCCCTGCTTCCCCCTGACCCAGCCTCCCTACCCAAAGACGTGTACCGGGATTCCCATGAGGCGGGAATCCCGGTACGAGAGCGCACGGCCGGCCGGGGGACCGGCGCCACGTCACTGCTACTCCTCCAGCGTCAGACCCTTTCTGAGCCTGGTGAGGGTGCGGGAGAGCAGCCGGGAGACGTGCATCTGCGAGATGTTGAGCTCCTCGCCGATCTCCGACTGGGTCATATTGGCGACGAAACGCAAGGAGAGGATCTGGCGGTCCCGCGGCGGCAGGCTCGCGATCAGCGGCTTCAGCGACTCGACGTACTCGATGCCCTCAAGACCGTGGTCCTCGTAGCCGATCCGGTCGGCCAGCGCGCCCTCGGAGTCGTCCTCCTCGGGCTGCGCGTCCAGGGAGCTGGCGGTGTACGCGTTGCTCGCCGCCATGCCCTCGACGACTTCGTCGTTGGTGATGCCGAGGCGGTGGGCGAGTTCGCCGATGGTGGGGGCGCGGTCGAACTGCTGGGCCAGTTCGTCACCGGCCTTGGCGAGGTCGAGGCGGAGTTCCTGAAGCCTGCGCGGGACGCGCACCGACCACGACGTGTCACGGAAGAAACGCTTGATCTCGCCGACGATGGTCGGCATGGCGAACGTGGGGAACTCGACGCCCCGGCTGAGCTCGAACCGGTCGATGGCCTTGATCAGGCCGATGGTGCCGACCTGGACTATGTCCTCCATCGGCTCGCTGCGCGAGCGGAACCGGGAGGCCGCGAACTTCACCAGCGCGAGATTCAGCTCGACCAGGGTGTTGCGTACGTAGGCGTGCTCGTGGGTGCCCTCCTCGAGGGACTCCAGGCGAGCGAAGAGCGTCTTCGACAGGGCCCGCGCATCTACCGCGCCCACCTCGTCGTAGGGCGGGATCTCGGGCAGTTCCTCCAGACCCTCGGTGTCGGCCGGCAGTGTGACGCCGGTCTCGATATCCGCGGGCGGAGTTGTCGACGGCGCGTAGGGGGTACGCGTTTCGTCGAGCCGGGGTGACATGGTCTCCTCCATCGTTCTCGGCATGTGGCTGCCGATGCCAATACGCGTTGCTACGGTTTGCCGCGCCTCCAAAGCCGGCCGTGTCGGTTGTGTCCCTACTAGCCCTACCCGCTCGGCGGGGACAGTTGCAAGTGTTAATTGTGCTACATGTCTGTATTGTGGGGGACTTTGGCTACCGGTGGGCGTTCGGAGGGCGTAATGTTCGAACGACGTCATCCACCTGTGATGACGTCGAGACATCGCACGGCAGCATCAGCTGAATCGCCATCTGATATACGGCGTACGACACGGCGAAGAGGGACGGGCATGGACCGCCAGACGGTCGGCAGCACGAACCGGGGCCGGCTTCGGGTCGAGGTTCGCACCGAGGGCCGGAGCGAGGTAGTGGCAGTGGCCGGTGAGTTGGATCACCACACGGCCGAACTGTTGCGCAGCCCCCTGGAGGACGCGCTCGACCAGGGCCGGGTACGCCTGGTGATCGACTGCTCACAGCTGGAGTTCTGTGATTCCACCGGACTCAATGTGCTGCTCGGGGCCCGACTCAAGGCGGATGCCGCCGGAGGAGGGGTCCACCTGGCCGGGATGCTGCCCGTCGTGGCGCGCGTCTTCGAGATCACCGGGGCGGACGCGGTTTTCACCGTCCACGACTCGCTCGACCAAGCCCTGGCCGACTGAGCCCGGAGCCCCATTTCCCGGCCCGTCCGCCCCTTGTGTTGCGCGCGTCACCACTTCCGCGCGCTGAAGTGGGTGTTGTCACGATTCGGAGGGGCAGAAGACCCCCGGCAGGCCGCACAGGATCCTGCACTCTCTGTATTGGTGAACTCGCAAATTGGTGAATCGGTGAGGTGAAGCGCTGATGAGCACCACCCGGCAGCCGCAGCCGGGCGGCCTCGGCCCCGAGTCGGACGACGCGGGACCTGCCCCCGTGACGTCCGACCAGCGGGTGCGGACGCTCGCGCTGTCCGGCGCCAGCGGTGTTGTCCCGCTCGCGCGCGACTTCACCCGCCAGGCGCTGTACGACTGGGGCTGGCTCCCCGCCGCGACAGCGGACCGGCGGGCGGCGGCCGAGGATGTCCTGCTGGTCGTCTCCGAGCTGGTCACCAACGCCTGCCTGCACGCCGAGGGGCCCGAGGGGCTCCGCGTCTCGTGCGACGCCAAAGTGCTGCGTCTGGAGGTCACGGACCGTGGCACGGGCCAGCCGGCGCCACGTACCCCGCACCGCGCGGGACGGCCCGGCGGGCACGGCATGTTCATCGTCCAGCGGCTCTGCCTGGACTGGGGCGTCGTACGGACCCCCGGATCGGCCGGCAAGAAGGTCTGGGCGGAGCTGGCCGCGCCCGCGTAGCCGCCGAAGCCGGGCGCCCGACCCCGTACATCCATCGCATACGTTCCTGAGCACGCCGGACCGGCGTGCTCTTTCGCTGTCCGCGCCGGGTGCGCTGTGCACACCGTCGAGTCCGCGCGAAGGGCCCGGCGCACCGTCCGACGGTGCTCCGGGCCCTTCGCCGTGTCGCTGCGGCCGACGGACAGTGGACGTCAGTGGATGTTGCCCATCAGCGCGCTGACCTTCCTGCGGTACATGAAGACCGCGAACCCGACCAGCGTGGCGAGTACCGCTTCCACGGCCACCGCGCCCGTACCGCTCAGATCGACACCGCCGATGGAGAGCAGGCCGGTGATCGAGTCGCCCGCGGTGACCGCCAGGAACCAGACGCCCATCATCTGGCTCGCGTACTTCACGGGCGCCATCTTCGTGGTCACCGACAGGCCCACCGGGGAGACACACAGCTCACCGATGGTCTGGAGCAGGTAGATGCCCACCAGCCACATCGGGCTGACCAGCGTGCCGCCCGCCGACATGACCAGCGGGATCAGGAAGAAGAAGAACGAGACGCCGATGAGGACCAGCCCGGCGGCGAACTTCACGACCGTGCTGGGCTCCTGGCCGCGCCGGTTCAGCCAGAGCCAGAGCCAGGCGGCGACCGGGGCCAGCGCCATGATGAACACCGGGTTCAGCGACTGGTACCAGGAGGACGGGAAGCCCAGCCCGAAGACCTCGCCGGCGGCCTTCGTCGTACCGAACGCCTGGACCGTCGAGCCGCCCTGGTCGTAGATCATCCAGAAGGCGGCCGCGGCGACGAAGAACCAGATGTACCCGGACATCTTGGTCTGCTCGGCTGCCGAGAGCTCCTTGTCGCGCTTGATCCGGATCAGTACACCGGCCGGGATGATGAGGCCCGCGAGCGTCAGCGGGACCATCGCCCAGTTGAGGGTGAAGTGGCCGCTGAGGACGACGATCGCGTAGAAGACGATGGCGACCACCAGCCACGTAATGCCCTTGCGCAGCCAGGAGTTGCGCTCCTCGCGGTCCAGCGGGGTGGGGACGCGGCTGCTCTCCGGGTTCAGGTTCTTCGTACCGGCCAGGAAGCAGATCAGGCCGATGCCCATGCCGACCGCGGCGAGGGCGAAGCCGAGGTGCCAGTTGTACGTCTCGCCCACGGTGCCGATGATCAGCGGGGCGAAGAAGGCACCGATGTTGATGCCCATGTAGAAGATGGTGAACCCGCCGTCGCGGCGCGGGTCGTTGGGCCCGTCGTAGAGATGGCCGACCATCGTGGAGATGTTGGCCTTCAGCAGCCCCGAGCCGAGCGCCACCAGCCCCAGACCGGCGAAGAAGCTCCCGGTGCCCGGCACGGCCAGGGTGAGATGGCCCGCCATGATGGTGCCGGCGCCGATCGTGACGGTCTTGCGCGGGCCCCAGACCCGGTCTCCCAGCCAGCCGCCCGGCATCGCCAGCAGGTAGACCATGGAGAGATAGATGGAGTAGATGGCCGTGGTCGTGGCCAGGTCCATCCCCAGACCCCCGCCCTGAAGCCCCTTCGAGGCGTCGGGACCGCCGGAGATCAGGTAGATCGTGAGCAGTGCTCTCATGCCGTAGAAGCTGAAACGCTCCCACATCTCGGTCATGAAGAGAGTGGCCAGTCCGCCGGGGTGGCCGAAGAAGGTCTTCTCGGGTCCGGCGGGGGCGCTGGGCGAGTCCTTCGTCAGGCTGGACGCCATGGGTCGATCCTTGCTTGCTCGGGACGCGGTGCGTCGCGGGCCGTGCTTCACGAGCCATGCCTCATGAGCCGTGTCCTTGGCGATACCGCGCCCGTGTGGGGGAGGAACCGGAATCTGGTGTTCCGGTCCTGGCGCAGAAAAAAGACCTTCGGCGCTCAGCAGGCCAAAGGTCTCCGAGTACTACTACAGACGTCTCGCCACCATACGGCACGACAGTGCACGATATGGAAGGACTTGAGAGATGGATCACAGGGAATCCTGGAACCAGACACCTGTAATCGAAGGCAGTTCATCGGATCAAACGCCAGACCCGCAGGTGCTGCCGAGCGCTGCCCTAGGGACGCTCCGCGCGGTCTACCATCACCTCATGACCCGTGTACTGCTCGCCGAGGACGACGCTTCCATCTCGGAGCCGCTGGCCCGCGCCCTGCGACGGGAGGGGTACGAGGTCGAGGTCCGTGAGGACGGTCCGACCGCGCTCGACGCCGGACTCCAGGGCGGTATCGACCTGGTCGTACTCGACCTGGGCCTGCCCGGGATGGACGGCCTCGAAGTGGCCCGCCGGCTGCGCGCCGAGGGGCACGCCATCCCGATCCTGGTGCTGACCGCGCGCGCCGACGAGGTGGACACCGTGGTCGGCCTGGACGCCGGCGCCGACGACTACGTGACCAAGCCCTTCCGGCTCGCCGAACTGCTCGCGAGGGTACGGGCGCTGCTGCGGCGCGGCGCCGCGGACCCCACCCCGGCCCCCGCGACCCACGGCGTACGGATCGACGTCGAGTCGCACCGCGCCTGGATGGGCGAGGAGGAACTCCAGCTGACGGCCAAGGAGTTCGACCTGCTGCGGGTCCTCGTCCGCGACGCGGGCCGGGTCGTCACGCGCGACCAGCTGATGCGCGAGGTCTGGGACACCACCTGGTGGTCGTCCACCAAGACCCTGGACATGCACATCTCCTGGCTGCGCAAGAAGCTCGGGGACGACGCCGCCAATCCGCGCTACATCGCCACGGTGCGGGGTGTCGGCTTCCGCTTCGAGAAGAGCTGACGCCTCCGGGCCGGTCGCGCGCCGTACGCCGGTCGCGCGCCGTACGCCGGTGACGTGCGGGCGGACGGAGGTGAAGCGCGGGCGGACAGAGGTGAACTCCGATGCCGCGGTGGCTCCAGGGCCTCCGCAGGTGTTTAGGCTCGGAGCGGCACTTCGCCACCCCGTGTCACCGCGTCACCCCGCCCGGAGGGCACCTTGCGCCGTCGTCTGATCAATTCCACGCTCGCCGTGGTGCTCGTCGTCATCGCCGTGTTCGGGTTCTCGCTCGTCATCGTCGAGACCCGCACGATCAGCAGCAGCGCCCAGGAGAGCGTGGACTCCGAGGCCCTGCGCCTGGTGAGCATCGTCGACGGCCGGCTGATCGGCGGTGACCACATCACCTCCGAGATCCTCTCCCACCAGATCGACCGGAAGCGGTACGCCCGGATCGAGATCCCCGGCCAGCAGACGGTCGAGATCGGCAAGCCCCCCTCCGGGAGCGTCATCCGGGGCACCGCCAAAGGCGAGGAGGGCGAGACCGTCACCGTCGAGGAGACCCGCTCCTCCGTGACCCGCGAGGTCGGCCGCACCCTGCTGATCATCGGCATGGTGGCGCTGCTCGCCGTCATCGCCGCCGTACTGCTGGCCGTCCGCCAGGCGAACCGGCTGGCCTCGCCGCTCACCGACCTCGCCGAGACCGCGGAGCGCCTCGGCTCCGGCGACCCGCGCCCCCGGCACAAGCGCTACTCGGTGCCCGAGCTGGACCGGGTCGCCGACGTCCTGGACTCCAGCGCCGAACGGATCGCGCGGATGCTCACCGCCGAACGCCGGCTCGCCGCGGACGCCTCGCATCAGCTCCGTACGCCCCTGACCGCGCTGTCCATGCGGCTGGAGGAGATCTCCGCCACCGACGACCTGGACACCGTGAAGGAGGAGGCGATGATCGCGCTGACGCAGGTGGAGCGGCTGACCGACGTGGTGGAGCGGCTGCTCACCAACGCCCGCGATCCGCGTACGGGCTCGGCCGTCGCCTTCGACCTCGACGAGGTCGTCAAGCAGCAGATCGAGGAGTGGCGCCCGGCCTACCGCAGTGCGGGACGCGCCATCGTCTGCTCCGGCCGGCACGGGATGCGGGCCGTCGGCACCCCGGGCGCGGTCGCCCAGGTGCTCGCCGCCCTGATCGAGAACTCACTCATGCACGGCCGCGGCACGGTCGCCCTGCGCACCCGCGTCACCGGCAACCAGGCCGTCATCGAGGTGACCGACGAGGGCCCCGGCGTCCCGGCGGACCTGGGCGCGCGGATCTTCGAGCGGACCATCAGCGGCCGCAACTCCACCGGGATCGGACTGGCCGTGGCCCGCGACCTCGCGGAGGCGGACGGCGGACGGCTGGAACTGCTCCAGCAGCAGCCGGCGGTCTTCGCGCTCTTCCTCAGCCGGGAGGCCCGTACCCGCAAGGCCCCGGAGCCCCCGGTCCGCTGACGCCCCACTCTTCCCTGGGGCTCGCGGTTCAGCGGGCGGCGTGGTCGGGCGCCGCCCGCCGCCCTTCCGCATCGGAGGCCAGGAACGATTCGCCCGACGTCCCCGCGTCCTCTGCGGGCAGCGTCCGGAACACCCAGGTGCGGTACGACCAGAAGCGGAAGAGCGTCGCGACCCCGGTGCCCAGGAACTTGAACACGTTGCTCTGGAGCGGGGTGTCCCAGCCGAAGCCGTACGTCGCGGCGTACAGCACCCCGTTCTCGATCACCAGGCCGACCACGCTGAACAGCAGGAACAGCGTCAGTTCCTTGGTGCGGCGGCTCTTGTCGCGGTCCCGGTAGGTGAAGTAGCGGAAGCCCACGTAGTTGAAGGCGATCGCGACGACGGTGGCCAGGATGCTGGCCCGCACCACGGGCAGCTCGGTGGTGTGCCGTACGAGGTTGAAGACCAGGAGATTGACCAGCAGACCCGCGCCACCCACCGCCCCGAACTTGGCCACCTCGCGCACGAGCCGGTCCAGTCGCACACGGAGTGCGCCGCGTTCGCTCATATGCCCGTTCAGCCCCGTCCGGTCGATGGTCAGTCCCCGCCATGCTAACCAGCGGCTCACCCGTCTGCCCGAACACGGTCTCCCGCACAGAATGTCACCGTGCGTGACGAATCGCGGCGGCGGGAAGCGCTCCGGGGCGCCGGGACCGCTCCCCGGACCGGTCGTGCCGGGCGGCGGATACCCTGGGGGCGTGACGTTTCCGGTAGTCGGCATGGTCGGCGGCGGTCAGCTCGCCCGTATGACCCACGAGGCGGGCATCCCCCTCGGCCTCAGATTCAAGCTCCTCAGTGACACCCCGCAGGACTCGGCGGCCCAGGTGGTCAACGATGTCGTCATCGGCGACTATCGCGACCTGGACACGCTGCGTGACTTCGCGCACGGCTGCGATGTGATCACGTTCGATCACGAGCATGTGCCGATCGAGCACCTGCGCGCCCTGGAAGCGGACGGTATCCCCGTCAGACCGGGCCCCGACGCGCTCGTGCACGCCCAGGACAAGGGCGTCATGCGTGCCAGGCTCACCGCCCTAGGCGCCCCCTGCCCGCGCCACCGCATCGTGGCCGACCCGGCCGACGCCGTGGCCTTCGCCGCCGAGGTGGGCGGCTTTCCCGTCATCCTCAAGACGGTGCGCGGCGGCTACGACGGCAAGGGCGTGTGGTTCGTACGGTCCGGGGCGGACGCCGAGGAGCCCTTCCGGGCCGGCGTTCCCGTCCTCGCCGAGGAGAAGGTCGACTTCGTACGCGAACTGGCCGCGAACATAGTCCGCTCCCCGCACGGCCAGGCCGTGGCCTACCCCGTCGTCGAGTCGCGCCAGGTCGACGGCGTCTGCGACACCGTCATCGCGCCCGCGCCCGGACTGTCGGAAGAACTGTCCGGCGAGGCCCAGCGGCTCGCCCTGCGGATCGCCGCCGAACTGGACGTCGTCGGGCACCTCGCCGTCGAACTCTTCGAGACCACCGACGGCCGCATCCTCGTCAACGAACTCGCGATGCGCCCGCACAACTCCGGGCACTGGACCCAGGACGGCGCGATCACCTCGCAGTTCGCCAACCACGTGCGCGCCGTGCTCGACCTGCCGCTCGGCGACCCGCGCCCGCGCGCGCCCTGGACGGTCATGTGCAACGTCCTCGGCGGCGACTACCCCGACATGTACGCGGCCTACCTGCACTGCATGGCCCGGGACCCGCAGCTGAAGATCCATATGTATGGCAAGGACGTGAAGCCCGGCCGCAAGGTGGGGCATGTCAACACCTACGGCGACGACCTGGACGACGTGCTGGAGCGCGCCCGCCACGCCGCCGGCTATCTGCGAGGAACGATCACAGAATGAGCTCTCCTCTCGTCGGCGTCGTCATGGGCTCGGACTCGGACTGGCCCGTCATGGAGGCCGCCGCGAAGGCCCTCCACGAGTTCGAGATCCCGTACGAGGTCGACGTCGTCTCCGCGCACCGGATGCCGCACGAGATGATCGCGTACGGCGAGCACGCCGCCGGCCGCGGCCTCAAGGCCGTCATCGCCGGCGCGGGCGGCGCCGCCCACCTCCCGGGCATGCTCGCCTCGGTGACCCCGCTGCCGGTGATCGGCGTCCCCGTACCCCTGAAGTACCTCGACGGCATGGACTCCCTGCTGTCCATCGTCCAGATGCCGGCCGGCGTCCCCGTCGCCACGGTCTCCGTCGGCGGCGCGCGCAACGCGGGCCTGCTCGCGGCCCGTATCCTCGCGGCCCACGACCCGGACCTCCAGGCGCGGATGCGCGAGTTCCAGCAGGAGCTGAACGACCAGGCGACGACCAAGGGCAAGCGCCTGAGGGCGAAGGTCGAGGGCTCGGAGCACTTCGGATTCGGCAAGTGACCGCCGTGGACCTGCTGGACCAGGCACACGAACTGCTCGCCGAATTCCCCGTCGTCGACGGCCACAACGACCTGCCCTGGGCGCTGCGCGAACACGTCCGCTACGACCTGGACCGCCTGGACATCGCGCAGGACCTCTCCGCGCACCTGCACACCGACATCCCGCGGCTGCGCAAAGGCGGCGTCGGAGGCCAGTTCTGGTCCGTGTACGTCCAGTCCGACATGGCCGGCGACGACGCGGTCAGCGCCACGCTGGAACAGATCGACGTGGTCGGCCGGCTGCTCGCCCGCTACCCCCGGGACCTGGCCCGCGCCCTGACGGCCGACGACATGGAGACCGCCCGCCGCGAGGGCAGGATCGCCTCCCTGATGGGCGCCGAGGGCGGCCACTCCATCAACAACTCCCTCGCCACGCTGCGCGCCCTGCACACCCTGGGCGTCCGCTACATGACGCTCACCCACAACGACAACATCGCCTGGGCGGACTCGGCGACGGACGTCCCGGGCGTGGGCGGACTCTCGGACTTCGGCCGCGAGGTGGTCCGCGAGATGAACCGGACCGGCATGCTGGTCGACCTCTCCCACGTGGCCACCACGACCATGCACGACGCGCTCGCCGTGACCGAGGCGCCGGTGATCTTCTCGCACTCCTCCGCGCGGGCCATCTGCGACCACCCGCGCAACATCCCCGACGACGTCCTGGAACTGCTGCCGGCGAACGGCGGGGTCGCGATGGCCACGTTCGTACCGAAGTTCATCCTCCCCGAAGCAGTGGCCTGGACGCAGTCGGCGGACGAGAACCTGCGCGCGCACGGACTGCATCACCTCGACACCACGCCCGAGGCGATGAAGCTCCACCAGGCCTTCGAGGCCTCTCACCCGCGCCCGGTCGCCACGGCGTCCACGGTCGCGGACCACCTGGACCACATGCGCGAGACGGCGGGCATCGACCACATCGGCATCGGCGGCGACTTCGACGGTACGGCGTTCACACCGGCGGGCCTGGAGGACGTGTCGGGCTACCCGAACCTCATCGCCGAACTGCTGTCGCGCACGTGGTCGAGGGCGGACCTGTCGAAGCTGACGTGGCAGAACGCGGTGCGGGTGCTGCGGGGGGCGGAGGACGTGGCGGGCGCGCTCCAGTCCGAACGCCCGGCGTCGCAGGCGACGCTTCCGTAACGGGGTCCTGGGAGCGCCGTACCCCCACCGGACCCCCGTCCGCGGCCCGGTGGGGGTACGTACCGGGCGAGGGGACCGTCAGGCCCGCGGCCGCCCCATCGCGCGGTACGTCCAGCCCGCCTCGCGCCACCGCTCCGGGTCCAGCGCGTTGCGGCCGTCCAGGATCAGCCGGCGGGCGGCCGCCTCGCCCAGGACCGCCGGGTCCAGCTCGCGGAACTCGCGCCACTCCGTCAGGTGCAGGACGACATCCGCGCCGCGCACCGCGTCCACGGCGGAGTCCGCGTACCGCAGCGTCGGGAAGAGCCGCTTCGCGTTGTCCATGCCCTTGGGGTCGTACACCGTCACCTGGCCGCCCTGGAGATGGATCTGGCCGGCGACGTTGAGCGCGGGGGAGTCCCGTACGTCGTCGGAGTCCGGCTTGAACGTCGCGCCGAGTACCGCGACCCGCTTCCCCAGGAACGACGAGTCGCCGCCCACCGCCTCGCGCGCCAGCTCCACCATGTGACCGCGGCGCCGCATGTTGATCGAGTCGACTTCGCGGAGGAAGGTCAGGGCCTGGTCGGCGCCGAGTTCGCCCGCGCGCGCCATGAACGCGCGGATGTCCTTCGGCAGGCAGCCGCCGCCGAAGCCGATCCCGGCGCGCAGGAACTTGGCGCCGATCCGCTCGTCGTATCCGAGTGCCTCGGCCAGCTTCACCACATCGCCGCCGGCGGCCTCGCAGACCTCGGCCATCGCGTTGATGAACGAGATCTTCGTGGCGAGGAACGAGTTCGCGGAGGTCTTCACCAGCTCGGAGGTCGGGAAGTCGGTGACGACGAACGGCGATCCCTCACCGACGGGTGTCGCGTACACCTCGCGCAGCAGCCGCTCGGCGTGCTCTCCGCGTACGCCCACCACGATCCGGTCGGGGTGCAGCGTGTCCTGTACGGCGAAGCCCTCGCGCAGGAACTCCGGGTTCCAGGCCAGCTCCACGTCGCGGCCGGCGGGGGCCAGTTCGGCGATGCGGGCGGCGAGCCGCTCGGCGCTGCCCACGGGCACCGTGGACTTGCCGACGACCAGCGCGGGCCGCCCGAGGTGCTTGGCGAGGCTCTCGACCGCGGAGTCGACGTACGACATGTCGCAGGCGTACTCGCCGTGCTTCTGCGGGGTGTTCACGCAGACGAAGTGCACATCGCCGAATTCGGCGACCTCCGCCCAGTCCATCGTGAACCGCAGCCGGCCGGTCGAACCCTCGATCCCGGCGACATGCTTGCGCAGCAGTTCCTCCAGGCCGGGCTCGTACATCGGGACCCGGCCCGCGGACAGCATCTCGATCTTCTCGGGGACCACATCGAGACCGAGCACCTCGAATCCGAGCTCCGCCATGGCCGCGGCGTGCGTGGCGCCGAGGTAACCGGTGCCGATCACTGTGATCTTGAGGGCCATGTGATGCTCCAGGGAGACGCGGGCGGATTGCCGCGCGGTCGCCGTGCACCGTGGGGTGCGACATGCGGTTCGACGTGCGGTGCAACCGCGCGGCCCGAGCATAGCCGCGTGGCCCCACGGCCCTGAAGGGGCACTTCCCCGTGACGGTGCGGCTGTCGGCAAACTCACCTATCCCTGTGACGGCTCAGCGATCTAAGCTGGTGTTACTTAACGGTAGTTAGCGTGTTGGGGAGTGAGAGACCGTGGCTGGATCGGCTGATTTCGACCTGTACCGCCCGTCCGACGAGCACGACATGCTCCGTGAGACCGTCCGTGCGCTCGCCGAGGCGAAAATAGCGCCGTTCGCCGCCGCGGTGGACGAGGAGGCCCGCTTCCCGCAGGAGGCGCTGGACGCGCTGGTCGGCTCCGATCTGCACGCCATCCATGTCCCGGAGGAGTACGGCGGCGCCGGTGCCGACGCGCTCGCCACGGTGATCGTGATCGAGGAGGTCGCGCGGGTCTGCGCGTCGTCGTCCCTGATCCCCGCCGTGAACAAGCTCGGCTCGCTGCCCGTGATCCTCTCCGGCGGCGAGGACCTCAAGAAGAAGTACCTGGGCCAGTTGGCCAAGGGCGACGGGATGTTCTCGTACTGCCTCTCCGAGCCGGACGCCGGCTCGGACGCGGGCGGCATGAAGACCAAGGCGGTACGGGACGGCGACCACTACGTCCTCAACGGCGTGAAGCGCTGGATCACCAACGCCGGTGTCTCCGACTTCTACACGGTGATGGCCGTCACCGACCCGGACCGGCGCACCAAGGGCATCAGCGCCTTCGTCGTCGAGAAGGCGGACGAGGGTGTCTCCTTCGGCGCCCCGGAGAAGAAGCTGGGCATCAAGGGCTCCCCGACCCGCGAGGTCTACCTCGACAACGTCCGTATCCCCGCCGACCGTCTGATCGGCGAGGAGGGTACGGGCTTCGCCACCGCGATGAAGACCCTGGACCACACCCGCATCACGATCGCCGCCCAGGCGCTCGGCATCGCGCAGGGCGCCCTCGACTACGCCAAGGGCTATGTCCAGGAGCGCAAGCAGTTCGGTAAGGCGATCGCGGAGTTCCAGGGCGTGCAGTTCATGCTGGCCGACATGGCCATGAAGCTGGAGGCCGCCCGCCAGCTCACGTACGCGGCGGCCGCCAGGTCGGAACGCGTCTCGGCGGGCAGTGCCAAGGAAGATCTGACCTTCTTCGGCGCGGCGGCCAAGTGCTACGCCTCCGACGCGGCCATGGAGATCACCACGGACGCGGTCCAACTCCTCGGCGGCTACGGCTACACGCGTGACTACCCGGTGGAACGGATGATGCGCGACGCCAAGATCACCCAGATCTATGAAGGCACGAACCAGGTCCAGCGGATCGTCATGGCCAGGAACCTGCCGTAGCGCTTCCGCTACTGCCCAGCACGAACGAGCCCCCGGCATGATGCCGGGGGCTCGTTGTGGGGCTACGGCTGGTCGATGACGCAACCAGGGGCGTCCAGCCACACCCGTTGCCCGTTGTCATCGACCGACAAGCCGAAGCGGGACCGTTCCGGTTTCCCCAGGTCGTGCCACCACAGGAACGCGTTCCGTACCTCGTCCCACAGTGCCCGGGGGCCGTACTGCTCCACCTCGTACGTCTCCACGTCCGGGACGTATTCCACGGTCGCCCACGACTTGCCGTCATCCGCGAAGAACCAGAGGGTGGCTTCTCCGCTGTCGTCGTCCGCGTCGCACCACCGGTACCACGCATCGGTGACGCTCAGACCGGTGAAGAACGCCGGATCATCCTGGATGACGTTCTGGGGCGCGATGTCCGTCGTTCCCTTCGCGCCCTCTTCCTCGTGGTAGAGGTCCGAGATGCGCCCGGCCCCGCCGCGCTGGGTGCGGTCCCACATGAAGGCCGGATTGCCGGAGAACGTGCCCTGTGCCTTCCCGTCCACCGTGTCCAGAGTGGCGAACGAGCCGCTGAAGAAGCTGCTGCCCCAGGGCGTGACGATCCGCCCGTTCGGGCACTGCTCCAGCCACGCGCCCGGAACGTCCCGCATGGTGCAGGTGCAGACGATCCGGTCGTACGGTGCGCCCCGGTGGTGTCCGTCGCGGCCGTTGCCGAGAATCGTCGTCGGGTGGAACCCCGCCCGTTCCAGGTTCTCTTTGGCTACGGTCAGCACCGCCTCGTCCAGTTCCATACTGGTCACGTTGGTTTCGCCCAAGCGGTGGGACAGCCATGCGGCGTTGTAACCGGTGCCGGTGCCGATCTCCAGAACCCGATGCCCGGCCCGTACGTCCAGCAGAACGAGCATTTCGAGCATGATCGACGGCATGGACGAGGACGAGGTGCAGAGCCGGAACACATCACCCGGAGTGGGCCTCCCGTCGTTGACCTGGATCACGACCGGACCGTCTGCGTAGACGATCCGCAACCACCCTTCCGCGTCCTCGGTGAAGTCGCCGTCCACGATCACCTCGGGGATGAACAGCGCCCGGTCCACCGACGCCACGGCGTCCTGCCACTCAAGTGGCAGCGCACCCTTCGCCAGCAGGATGTGAAGGAGCTGCCGCTGCGTCGTCATCCGGCCTCACTTCTTCTTCGGCTTGGGTTCGTACGGCCGCGTGGGGCCCGGGGGCTTGTCCCGGTGACCGTCACTGCTGGAGGTGTCGGGCTTGCCGGAGTGGTCTCCGCCCTGCTTGCCCATCTCGGACTCGCTTCCTGTTGCTCAAGGGATATGGCTGACGGATCAGCGGCCGTGGCACATCTTGGCCTTCTCCCGTGCCCGCTGCTCCAGGCCGGGGAACGGTCACCGATCAAGCGTCCGGAAGAGCGTGCCTGAGGTCTTCTCTTTGCTCTCCATGAATTAATATTCGCGCCCCAACAAGTCATTGTGTAGAGCTAGTTGCGTTGACGCATAAAACCGTCAGCTGCTTCCTCGAGGAATGTTGAAGCGTCATCATCGGTGAGAGCATGTGACCAAAAGAGATCGAACAAATTTCGATGCTGCGCTATGTCCTGCGGGTCGCGCAATACAACTTCTCCGGAGAACAGTTCGATGGTCACCAGGCGGTCGTCGTAGACCACGAAAATATTCATCGGAGTACCCGGAACTCGTACGTCTTGTGGGAGTATCCCAATTTCGACGTTGGACTTTCTGTTGACCTCGGCCATGTGCGCGCACTGAGCCGCCATGGCCTCGGTGCTCGCCCGTTGCCACTTGACGGCTTGTTCGGTCATCAGGAAGCAGAACGAGCGTGACGTGTCCTCCAAGATGGCCTGCCGGTCCATACGGGCCTGTACGGCCCGCGCGACGTCCCTCGCCGGGTCGCTGGTCACGGTGGGAGCAAGCGTCTCTGTGGCGTACTCGCGGACGTGCAGCAGGCCGGTCGGGATGGCCGGCAGGAAGTGCCGCATCACTCGCGAGGAAGACTCAAGGGATTTCAGTTCGGCTTGCTTGTGGTAAAGGCCAACGCGTGCGTACGCGCGCCAGGACGCATAGTCGACGTTGGCTCGGCGTGCCAGGCGAAGAAGCTCGTCGGCGACCTCGTCGGGCACGACAAGTGCCTTGAGGATGCGGTCAACATCGATAACCGTGGGAAGAGCGCGGCCGGTTTCAATTCGGCTGATCTTCGTTTGGCTCATGTTGCAGCGCAGTGCCAGGCGTTCGCCGCTGAGACCGGAAGCGCGGCGGAGGTCCCGAAGGGCCTCCGCCAAACTCTTCCGTTCCCGTTCTTGTGATTCAGGTTCGATAGGCACTGAACGGTACGGCACTTTCTAGTGCGAGATCCCGCCATGCGAGATACATGCCGATGTCTGGTTCGTGGATCAGTTCTCGATTGATCTGCGTTCCATCGGAACGGTAGTTGAGATGAACCACGGCTGTTTCGTCGAACAGCCAGAAATCTTGTTCAGGCAGTCCGGGGTTCGGCCGATCGGTCAAATCAACCATGCGGTAGTCCTCCCCGGCTGCGACATTCCCAGGGATGCACCACTCGAACAGGTACCGGCTGTACGGCGTGAGGGGTTGGCGCACGATCTTCGCTCGGGTCATCGTTCGCCCGGCCGCCGCGTGGTCCCGAATCATCTGGTGCCAGGGCGCGTTGAAGCCCTCCGGCATCGAGGCTCCGGCAAGGAAGTCACGGACCGTCTCGGCCTCGGCAGGCATGGTGTAGGTCTGCTGGACTTCCAGCCGGAACGCGGAGCGTTTGAAGTCGCGGAAGTACGCCTGCCACTCGTCGCCGTCCAGCAGTACGGGGCTAGAGCCATCCACGGGCACGGGCGGCCTCCTTGAGGATCTCTTCCGGGATCAGTACGACCGACTCGCCATCCGGTGTCGGATGGACCACGTCGTAGCCTTGGACGGCCAACATGCCGGGCTCCGGCGTCGCGTACACGGTCGGGCAGTCGCCGTTCCCGCATTTGTCGTCGTCATCGCCTCTGCACGGCCCGCCGGCAATCATCCGCAGTTCGTCCACTGAGCCCCTCCGGTCTGTGTGGTCAGCAAGCTACGGACCGTCATACCCCCACCACAAGGGTGGTCCGCAGTCCAGTCACGTAGTCGCATAGAACTGTGGGAACGAACCGGGTCCAGCGGATCGTCATGGCGCGAAACCTCCCGTACCCCGGTACGAGCAGCGGTCCGTACGACGCCCGAAGCCCCGGTCGCCGTGGCGGCCGGGGCTTCGGTGTGACGGGTGGTGACGAGTGCGACAGGCCGGTGGGTGCAGGCCCACGCTCCGTGCCGTCGGGGTCAGTTGTCGGAGACGGTGACCTTCTCGTCGTTGTTGAGCTGGTTCACCAGTTCCTTGACCTTCGCCTTGTCCCAGACGAGATTGCCGCCGGAGCTGCCCGAGATCGGCATGTTCATGGACTTGCCCTCGCCGCCCGTGACGCCCTTCATCGCGAAGAACATCTGGCCCAGCGACCACAGGGACATGTCCTTGTCCACGATCAGGGTGTCCAGGCCCGCGCTCATCGTCGGGTAGAGCTTGAACGGGTTGATGATCGTGCTCGGCGTGGCCGTCTGCGAGGCCAGGGCCGCGAGGAACTTCTGCTGGTTCTTCGTGCGGTCCAGGTCGCTGTTGGCGAAGGCGTACCGCGTCCGTACGAAGGCCAGCGCCTGCTCGCCGTCCAGAGTCTGCTCGCCCGCCTTGAAGTCGGCGCCGGACTTCTGGTCCTTGAACGCCTTCGGGATGTCCATGTCCACCCCGCCGATCGCGTCCACGATGTTGGCGAAGCCGGCGAAGCCGATCTCGACGTAGTGGTTGATGTGCAGGCCGGTGTTGTACTCGACGGTACGGACGAGCAGTTCCGGGCCGTCCTCGGCGTAGGCCGCGTTGAGCTTGGTCTGCCGTCCCGTGTTCGGGAAGGTCTTGCCGGACTCCGAGCCCACGAACGACGGGATCGTCACATTGGAGTCGCGCGGCAGCGAGATCAGCGTCGGGCCGTTCGATCCGTCGTGCAGGATCATCATCGAGTCGGTGCGCTTGCCCTCGGCGGAGCCCGTGTGGAGCTTCTTCTTGTCCTCGGCGGTCATGCCCTCACGGCTGTCCGAGCCGACGATCAGATAGTTCGTGCCGTCGCCCTCCTCCGGCCGCTCGATGACCTTGGAGAGGTCCACCTCGCGCTTGAGCTTGCCGTCGGCCCAGAAGTACGTGCCGATGGAGACAGTGAGGATCACGACGACCAGGGCCAGCGCGCCGACCTTGATCCGGCGGCGCCAGTCGGGCGCCTGTCGGGGCGAACCGCCCTGGCCGGATCCGCCGCCGCCCTGCGGGGGAATGCCGCCCCGGCCGCCGCCACCGCCGCCGTAGACCTGGCCCGTGTTGTATCCGCTGTCGTACGTCTGGTCCGGGCCCGCTCCGGGCCGGCCGTACCCCGGCGACTGCTGGGGTACGCCTCTGGGCTGTACGTGCGGCATCGCGCGCGCGCCCTCGGGCTGTGAGCCCGCACTGCCGCGCCCGTAGCGGTCGCGCCGCTCGCCGCGGTCGCCGGTCGGTCCATCGGGCCATTCATTCATGCGGACCAGTGTGCCGGGCGGGTCTGTGTCCCATACAGGGGAGTAGCGAATCGGGGCGGGGCTGTTGCCAATCTGATGCACATGGGGTCTGGACGTCACCTGCCGGCCACTTCCGCACGGCCCTCCCGGACGGTGCCCGCGGGACGGTCACGTGGCCGCTCCGGAGTGCGGAGCGGCCCACGTCACATGCCGTGGCCCATGACGGCGTGCCGGGCTCGGTCAGGCGTCCCCTCCGCCTCCGCCACCGCCGGGAACGACGTTGGTCACATCCAGAGCGGAGCGCAGGGCCTTGGCGAGTTCGACGGCGTCGCCCACGGCCCAGAAGTGGGTGAAGAACAGCCGGGGCTCCTCCGTCAGGCCGTGATTGTGCAGCTCTACGAGGCTGATCCCGCCGCGCCGCAGCGCCTTGAGAACCTTCTGGACCTCCTCGGCGACCATGACGAAGTCACCGTTGATCGCCGCCTTCCCGCCGCCCAGCGGCTGGAAGTTGAAGGCGGTGGACGCCCCCAGGCCCCGGGGCATCAGCATGCCGTCGTCGATGACGGTCTCGCGGCGGTGGAAGACGGCTTTGTAGAGGCCGCCGTCGTTGGAGCCCTTGGTGCCCAGCGTGGCGTCGAGCTGCCGGGTGTCCAGATCGAGCGGTGGCTTCGCCGGCGGGCGCCCGGGTTTGACGGGCGGCGTCCCCGTACGGTCGAGGGCCGCGCGCACACCGCGGGCGATGGCCACCGCGTCGTGCCCGTGCGCGTGGACATGGATCCACCAGACGTCGGGGCTGTGGGCCAGCAGATGCTTGTGGAGCGCGGTCTGCGCGATTCCGCGCGCCTGGAGGGTGTCGGACACCTTCTGCAACTCGCCCTCGGTGACGGTCAGATCGCCCATGGCGAGCGTGGAGCCGTCCTCGTAGCGGACGAAGGCCACGTGCGACCCCAGGGCGAGCCCCGAGGTGACCTTGACGTCGTACGAGACGACGTGCAGGTCATTGCGTGGGGCCCGCGCGTGGAGGTACTCGTCGCGCACCATGCTGCCGGGGAGGCCCAGCGCCTTCAGGACGTCGCTCCAGTCGGCTGCCTTGGTGGGCGCCGGTCTGAGCGGGTCCGGGTGGCCGATGCGGTGCGGGCCGTCCTGGTGATCGGGTTGGTCCCGGTCCGGGTGGTGCGGTCCGGTTCGCCGCGGGGTCCCGGCGCAGGCGGCGCTCGCCCCCGCTCCGGCCAGCAACGGCACCAGCGCGGCCGCGGTCAGCAGCCGGCGTCGGGGTGTGACGGCCTGAACGGATGTGTCCTGCTGTCGGTTTTCGCTCACCGTGTGAGCACCTCCGTGGGTAGGCAGAGTGGATAGGCGAGACATGTGGCTGGCAGGTGGACAGGTGGACAGGTGGACAGGTGGCTGGGAAAAGGAAGGGCAAGGGGACGGGACGGGACGAGATGGGTACGGCCGTGAGCGCGCGAGCGTCGTGACGCACCGCCCACCACGGCCCGCGCCGTACGCGAACGGCGTCCCTGAGCGCCGTACACGTACGCCTCTCAGGGACACACGACCTGGTCCCCGGTCACCGCCTCGAACTGGCCCTTGGGCTTTTCCTCCGCACGGACCGGCGTCACCGTCCTGTAGTCCGTCCCCGCCATCACCTTGAGCGTGGCGCCCTGCTGCCGTACGGCGCGCAGTTCACTGCCGGGCAGCGCGGCCGCCAGGGACTTCGCCGACCGGTCCCAGCGCGGGTCGTACATCACGACCGTCCGACCCACCTCCGGCCCGTCGGAGCCCAGCGGAGTCCGGGTCGTCGCGAAGCCCGTGCCGCGCAGGGCGTCGTCGACCTCCTTGCCGAGTCCGTCCCTCCGCGTGCCGTTGTAGACCTGCACCCGGATTTCCTGCGGCTTCACATCGACCAGCCGGGCATCCTTGGCGGGCTTCGGCGACGCCGATGACCGGCTCGGCTCCGGCGACCGCGCGCTCCGGGCCGGGGTCAGCGGCTTGTCCTCGCGCAGCGCGCGGAAGAGGCTCCTCGACTTCTCCGGGTCCCACTTCACCGTCGCTCCGACGCCCGGGACCGAGATGCCCTTGCCACTGAGCGGTACGGACGTGAACTCCGACGAGGACGGCGACAGCCCCCGCATCGCCTCGCCGACGGCGAGCATCTGTTCCGTACCGAAGCCCGCGTCGGCGCGGACCGAGCTGAGCATCGTCGAGGTGACGTCCCGGAGCTTCACCGGGTTCAGCAGGACACCGCGGTCGGCGGCCCGGCTGATCAGCGCGGCCACCAAGCGCTGCTGGCGCTGCATCCTGCCGAGGTCGGCGTCGCTGTCGATGTGCCGGGACCGTACGTACTGGAGCGCCTCGCCGCCGTTCATCCGGTGGGTGCCGGGAGCCAGATCGAGTCCCGTGTTCGAGTCCTTCAGTGAGCTGGGCGTACAGATCTCCACCCCGCCCAGCGAGTCCACCGTCTTCATGAAGCTCGTGAAGTCGACTTCCAGGTAGTGACTGATCTTCACGCCCGTCATGCGTTCCACGGTCCGGACCGTCAGACTCGGCCCGCCCTCCGCGTAGGCGGCGTTGATCTTCACCGGGTGCGGCTTGTGCTGCTTGCCGGTGGTTCCGTCGGTGTGCTCGGGCAGTTCCGCGTAACTGTCGCGCGGCACGCTCACGACGCTGGCGCGCTTCCCGTTCTCCGAGAGGTGGACGAGCATGATCGTGTCGGTGCAGTGGCAGGGAGCGCCGCCGAGCCGGTACGTCCGCCGTTCGGACTCCGTGATCTTGTCGCGGCCGTCGGTGCCGACGAGCAGGAGGTTCAGGCCGTGGCCCGCGTCGGGCCGGTTCTTCATGTCCTTGAACGCGTCGACCCGGCCGATCCCGGTGTCGAGGCTGGTCACCACCGCGTGGCCGATCCCGCCGGTGCCCAGGACCAGGACGGAGAGGGCGGTCGCCACCCGCGTTCCCCAGCGTGGCCGCTTGCCCCGGCTCCTCGGACCCGCCCTCCGGCCCGCCCCCGCCCGGGGCCGGCCGGCCGGCCGGTGCGGTGGGGCGGAGCGGCGGGAGGAGCGGGGCGGCGTGGGCACGGGGTACACCTCCGCGGTGACAGGGGGGAACGCGAGCACGGTAGGCCCATACGATCAGCGCCACTGGGCAGCAACCCGGGCGGCGCGCGTCGCTGTCCCCCGTTCGCGGTAACGTGGCGGTCTTACCGCCGTCTCCCGAAGGCCGGCCACGGCCGTGTGCAGCCTGGCCGAGGCCGGCCCCGGGCCCCGAAGGACCCCCGAAGGACCACATGCCTGCCCTGCCTCCCGCAGTCTCCGTGATCATGCCGGTGCTCAATGAGGAACGTCATCTGAGGAACTCCGTCCGGCACATCCTGGAGCAGGAGTACGAAGGCGAGATGGAGGTGGTCATCGCGCTCGGGCCCTCCACGGACCGTACGGACGAGATCGCCGCCGAGCTGGTACGGGAGACCGCGTCCCACGCGCGTGCACGCGTCCAGACCGTCCCCAACCCGACCGGCCGCACCCCGGCCGCGCTGAACGCCGCGATCAAGGCGTCCAGGCACCCCGTCGTCGTACGGGTCGACGGCCACGGCATGCTCTCGCCGAACTACATCGCCACCGCCGTCCGGCTGCTGGAGGAGACCGGCGCGCAGAACGTCGGCGGCGTCATGCACGCCGAGGGCGAGAACGACTGGGAGCACGCGGTCGCCGCCGCCATGACCTCCAAGATCGGCGTCGGCAACGCGGCCTTCCACACCGGAGGTCAGGCCGGGCCCGCCGAAACCGTGTATCTGGGTGTCTTCCGGCGCGAGGCGCTGGAACAACAGGACGGCTACAACGAGGAGTTCATCCGCGCCCAGGACTGGGAGCTGAACTTCCGTATCCGTGAGTCCGGCGGCGCGATCTGGTTCTCGCCCGAGCTGCGGGTGCAGTACCGCCCGCGCCCCTCGGTCAGGGCACTCTCCAAGCAGTACAAGGAGTACGGCCGCTGGCGCCATGTCGTCGCCCGCTACCACTCGGGCTCGATCAACCTGCGCTATCTCGCGCCGCCGACGGCCGTCTGCGCCATCGCCGCGGGCATCGTGGCCGGTGCGGTGCTCACGCCCTGGGGCTTCGTCGTACCGGCCGGCTACCTCGCCGCGATCGTCGCGGGCTCCGTCCCGGCGGGCAAGGGACTGTCGCTGAAGGCCCGGCTCCAGATCCCGGTGGCGCTGGCCACCATGCACATGTCGTGGGGCTACGGCTTCCTGACCAGCCCGCGCTCGCTGGCGAAGAAGGTCATCGCGAGCCGCCGCCCGGCGGCACGGCAGGACCAGGGGCAGGACCAGGATCAGGGGCAGGACCAGGGCAACATCACGACGGCCTGATTCCGGAGGGGCGGCCTGGTTCCGGAAGGGCGACCTGGTTCCCGAAGGCGCGCCGTGCCCGCGGTCCGGTCACCCCGGCCGCGGGCCCGGCCAGTAGGACGTACGCCTACCAGCGGTACTTGTCGTACACGTCCATACAGGCGTCCTTGTCGGACCCGTTGATGGCTTCCGCCGAGTCCGGGACACCGCCCGCCTTGGGCGGGGCCGCCTTCGGGTACGAGGTGCCGTCGCGCCAGTCGGCGCCCACGACCACCGTGACACCCGAGACATCCGTGGACCGCTTCACCGAAGTCGGCGGAATCCCGAGGGACTTGGCGACCGCCTGCGCGTCCCCCTCCAGATCCGCGGTGGGGAAGCTCACCGTGGTCTTCTCCTGCGGGACCTGCTGGGTGCCGGCCGTGGCCAGCGCGTAGCCCTTGCCGTTGAGCACGTCCGCGATGTCGGCGGCCCGGCCCCGTACGGCGGCCTGCTCGCCACCGGTGCCGTTGCGTACGGTCACGCCGGTCTCGGCGGGTGCGGCAGCCGGGTCCTTGGAGACCGGCTCGGTCGTCTTCTTCGCGGACTTCCCGGACTTCGCGGCCTCGGACGCGGAACCGTTGCGGTCGAAGGCGACGTCGTCGCGGAGCATCTCCCACATCGTGCCGGCATCGGCCTCGTCGGGGACCAGGTGGTTCGGGTCCTGGGCGTCCACCACCGTGGGCATGGTGCTCATGGTGATGCGGTCGGACGGTACGTCCTTCAGCTGCATGCCCAGGTCGAACAGCTTCTTGACCGTGCCGATCTCCTCGGAGACCTCCAGCGACTTCGTGGCGGCCTCCGCCAGATCGGTGAGCCGGGGAGCGTCGGTGAAGACGTTCTGCGACTGAAGCTCGCGGATCATGGAATTCAGGTACATGTGCTGGGCCCTGGCCCGGCCGAGGTCGCTGTAGAACGCGTGCCGGGTACGCAGCCACTGCAGCGCCTGCTCGCCCTTGATGTCGTGCACGCCCGCCGTGAGCTTCAGCCCCGAGCCGCCGGGGACCCCGGGGCGCGGCCGGTCCCAGATGTTGTCCTTGACGCAGACCTTGACGTCGCCGATCGCGTCGGCCATCTTCACCACACCGGAGAAGTCGATCGTCATCCAGTGGTCGATGTAGACACCGGTCAGCTTCTCCCAGGTGGCGAGGGTGCAGCCGGGGCCGCCGCGTGCCAGTGACTCGTTGATGATGGCGTCGGTCGCGGGGAAGACCTCGCCCGTTCCGGCGTCCTCGCACTCCGGGATCTCGACCCGGGTGTCCCGGGGGATGCTCACGACCGAGGCGTTCTTCCGGTCGGCGGAGACGTGGACGAGCATCTGCACATCGCCGAGCGGAGGGTTGTCCGCGGTGTCCCTGCTGCCGCCGAGCTTGACGTTCTCGGCCTTCGCGCGGCTGTCGGAGCCGATCAGCAGGATGTTCAGCGGGGTCTGGCCGGCCGAGTTCGCGCCGGGTCTGTCCACGCCGCTGGATCCGTTGCTGCGCTCGCCGCTGCGTATGTTGCCGTTGAGGTGCTGGTAGTACAGATAACCGGCGCCGGCCGTCCCGAGTATCAGCAGTGACAGCACGGCGGCGGCCCAGCGGATTATTCGTCTCATCCGCCGGGGGCCGCCGTTCGTACGCTGCGGGGCGGCGTCGGCGTCGGCGGGGGGAGCGCCTTTGCCGGCTTTGCCGCCTTTACCGGCCTTACTGGCCTTACCGGCTTGTCCGGAGGCCGGTTCAGGGCCTGTGCCCGGTTCCGGTCCTGCGCCTGGTTCGGATCCTGCGTCCGGTCCCGAGCCCGGCGCCGGGACCGGCCCTGCGTCCGGTCCCGGCCCTGGCTCCGAGTTCGCGCCCGAGCTCTCCGGCGACTTCCCGTCACCGTTACCGTCGTACAGACTGTCGTCCCAGCCCAACTCGCGGGCCTGCGGGGCGTCTTCCGGAGCCCCCTCCCGTCCCACACTGCCCTGACGCATTCGTTCTCGTTCTCCCCGTCAGGCTGTCCGTATGAGCCGGTGGTGGTGCTCCGGCGTCACTTCGAGCAGACCTGCTTGTCCGCTTCGACCTTCTGCACACCCTCCGGCGCCTTCGCCGGTCCGGTGATGGGCACGCCGGCCTCCTTGAAGTCCTCCCCGAGAGTCAGGGTCATCGCCTCAAGACCCTCGGCGTCCTCCGTGCCCGGCTTCATTCCGCTCGCGGGCAGACCCAGCATCTCCGCGAGCGCACGCGCCTGGTCGGCCTGGTTCGGCGCGTACTCCAGGGTCGTCTTGGACACATCCGCCGGGGCGTTGCCCTTGTTGGTGGACTTCAGCACGCCCTCGGTGTTCTGGAGCCAGTTCAGCGTCTCCTGCGCGGAGCCCTGCGGGCCACCGCCGTTGAACACATCGACCCGTACGTCGGCCGGGTCCGCCTTCGTGCCCTTGAGGAGCGCCTCCTGCTTCTTCTTGGCGGCCGCTTCCTTCGCCGACTCCTTCTTCTTCACCTCGGTGAGGGAGACGTCGTTCTGCATCATCGAGAACAGCGGCTTGGCCTGGGCCTCGTTGAGGACCACCGTGGCCGGGACGGGCTCATTCGGGTTGTCGACCACCGGCAGCGTCGCGAAGGTGATGTTCTTCGGGTTCACCGAGGCGAGTTCCTTGCCCAGGTCGCTGAGCTTCTCGATGGTGCCGATGCCGGTGTCGACCGTGAGCGCGTTGGTGGCCGCCTCGGCCAGCTTCCACAGCTTGCTGGGGCTGGTGAGGGTCTGGCTGGACTGTATCTGCCGGATCATCGAGCTGAGGAACTGCTGCTGCGTCTGGATCCGGGTGAGGTCGCTCTCGTTGCCGAACGCGTGCCGCGTACGGACGAAGGCGAGGGCCTGCTCGCCCTCGATGCGGTGCGGGCCCTTGGTGAGCTTGAGGCCCGACTTGGGGTCGTCGACGTCCTTGCCCACGCACACGTTGACACCGCCGACCGCCGTCGAGATCTCCTTGACCGCGTTGAAGTCGGCCATCATGAAGTGGTCGACCGTGAGCCCGGTGAGCTCCTTGACCGTACGCATCGTGCAGCCGGGGTCCCGGTCGTCCTGGCCGAGGCTGACGTTGAACCGTGTCTGCGGTGTACCGGGGATTTCCTTCGTGCCGTCCTTCGTCTTGGCCGTGCAGTCGGGAATGTCGGTGATCAGGTCACGCGGGATGGACAGCGCCGTGGCGTTCGTACGGTCCTTCGAGACGTGGAACAGGATGTTCGTGTCCGCGTGGCCGGCGCTGCCGTTGTCGCCGTAGCCCTCGTTGCCCGAGCCGGTGCGCTTGTCCGTGCCGATCACCAGGATGTTGACGGCCTGGTCCTTCTTGAAGCCGCCGCTGCCCGCGCCCTCGACATCGATCGTGTCGATGTTCCCGTTGAAGTGCTGGTAGACGAAGTACCCGGTGGTGCCACCACCGACGAGCAGGAACGCCATCACACCGCCGGTCCACACCAGCGCCTTCCTGCCGCCCGACTTCTTGGCCTTGCGCTTGCGGCGTCCGGCCGCTGCTGACGGGTCGGGCTGGCCCTTCCCCGCCCGGCGGCTGCGCTGGCCCGGCACGTCGGCGCGGGGCGCCGCGTCGTTGCCGGTGCCCTTGCCGCGCTTGCCGGAACGGCCCGTGGCCGCCGACGCGGAATCGCTCCGCGGCGCGTCGTCCCGCGGCGCGTCGCCGGTCTCCGGGGCGTCCTTTCTGCGAGAGCCCCTTCCCGACCTGGCGTCCTGCGGTCTTGAGGAGGTCGGCTGCCCTGTGGAGTGGTCCAGTCGCAGCTCGTAGTTACCGGTCTGCGGGTTGAGGACCCACTGGTCGGCGGGGTCGATCTCGTCCGCCTGTCCACGGCTATGCGCATCCACGGTTGTCTGATCCTCCGTCGGTGCCACGCGAGCGCCTTCCCCCGGAAGGTGCTCGGTTTTCGATCCAGTTGTGCGCGACCGTCGCGGTCGTATGCACCGGATCGCGCCACACTATCCGCCCAGTTCAGCGTGCAGTGACGCGAGTGACAAATTCCTTGGCCCTTACAAGCGGGCAATCTGCCCAATCTTCATAGACTGAAGGTCTCTCTTTGGTCATGGTTTTACTCGCACACCCCCACGGCGGCGTTTGTTCCCGAGAAGGTCGGGTCCGGTTCGGCGCCCTGATCGCTGGCGATCGTGCCGTCGTCCGGGCTGTCTTCCGTGCCGTCTTCCGTGCCGTCGTTCTTGTCGGCCGGTTCGACCGTGACGGGCTCGTCGTCGCGCAGCCGCTCGAAAAGCCTGTCCGCGTCGGGCTGGACGAGTTCGTCACGATTCGGGTCCTGGCTGTACGGCTGCCGGGGCGCGGTCAGGAACTGCACCTTCTCCGTCGGCACGCTCCGCATGGAACTCGCCAGGTCGTAGAGGTCGCCGAGCGTGCCCAGGCCCGGGTCGGTGGTGAGGGACTTGGTCGCCGCGTCCAGTACGGGATAGAGCTGGGCCGGATTGAGCAGCACCCCGTTGCTCCGCACCTTCTTGAACAAGGCGCCGAGGAAACGTTGCTGCCGCTCCATCCGCTGCGTGTCGCTGCTGTCGCCGATGCCGTGACGGGCGCGTACGTAGCCGAGGGCCTGTTCGCCGTCGAGGGTCTGAGTACCGGCGGGGAGCTTGAGATGCGCCTGTGGGTCGTCGACCGGGTCCTTGAGGCAGACCTGGACGCCGTCGACGGCGTCCACCACGTCCTTGAAGCCGCTGAAGTCGATGACCATGTGGTGGTCGACGCGTATCCCGGTGAGCTTCTCGATCGTACGGACCGTACAGGCCGCGCCCCCGAACTCGAAGGCCCAGTTGAACTGCGCGAACTGGGCGCCGCTGCGGGTGCCGTCCGCCTCGCGGCAGCTGGGGATGTCCACCATCAGGTCGCGCGGTATGGAGATGGCCGTCGCGCTCTTCCGGTCCGCCGCCAGGTGCATCAGCATCGTGGTGTCGGACCGCGACGAACCGCCGTCGTCCCGGCCGTACTTGCCGTTGTCCTTGCCCGAGCGGCTGTCCGAGCCGATGAGCAGGATGTTCTGCGCGTCGAGGGCGACCGGGGTGGGGCGGTCCTTCTCGTACGTCCGGAGCTCGGCCGCCGCGGCGTTGTCGGTGGTGATGTTCCCGTCGAGCTTCCGGTAGAACCACCAGCCCGTTCCGGCGACGGCGAGGACGACGACGGAGGTGCCGAGCGCCGTCCAGCGCAGCCAGTGGCGTGTGCGGCGGGGGCGAGGACCGGCCGGCTCTGCGGGCCCGGCACTGCTGTCCTCGACGAGCCCGGCACTGCCGTCTTCGACGGGCCCAGCATCGTTGTCTTCGACGTGGACCCCGCCCTCGGACGACTCGTCCGGTTCGGCCGGCGCACTCCCAGCACTTTCGGTCACGTCCACGTCCATCCTTCAAGGCGTCGGCAGCGCGCTGGGCTGCCGGTTGCTGGGGTAGACGGGCGAGCACCGTGCTTGGTTGTGCTGCGAGTTGAACGTATTACCGATCAAAGACAACGTTGACGAAACCGAAACCTGGGGGCGCTGAGGCCGTGCCCTGGTTGGCTGGTTCTGGTGTGGTGTCGGACTGCCCGGCGTGGGTCACGGTGGCCGGTCCGTCACTCCAACCGGTCCGTCACTCCAACCGGTCCGTCACTCCAACCGGTCCGTCACTCCAACCGGTCCGGCCACCCCGGGCGGTCCGGCCACCCCGGGCGGTCCGTCACCCCGGGCGGTGTCTTACACCGCCCGGTCGGTGACCCGCTCACTCGCGACGCGCTGTTCGAGCGATTCCGCCGACAGCCCGTCGAGATTCCGGCAGAGCACGACGGACCCGCCTGCCACGAGCGGGGCGTACAGCCCGGCGGACAGCCCTTCCCAACTGTCGTACGCCAGCCCCGACAGCAGCCGTGAACCGGGCGCCAGGCCGCGCTCGCCGGCGTCCGCGCCCGCCCGCGCGACGAGCTCGGCCGAGGTCAGTTCCGTACCGCCGACGGTGAGCGCGGGCGCGTCCGGGTCCACCGGGGCGTACGGCGCGAAGCGGTCCCCCTGGCCCGGTACCTCGACGGCGTAGTCCATGAAGCCCTGCGGCGGCTGTGGAAAACGGCCGCCCAGCGGGCGCAGCGCGAGCGCCACCCGCTCGCCGCCGCACGCGCGCGCCGCGGCGAGCACGTCGGGGTCGGGGCCACTGACGACGAGGTCGGCCGCCGCCGGGTCGCCGCCGATCTCGACACTCACGCCGACCGACGAACAGGCGAGCAGCCACACCGCGCTCTGCCAGTGCGCGGGCAGCAGCAGCGCGAGCCGGTCGCCCGGCTCCGCGGCGAGATCTCCCTGGAGCAGATTGGCGGTCTTGGACACCCAATTGGTGAAGGTGGTCACGGACAATTCCACCCGTTCACCGGTGGCATCGTCGTAGAAAGTGATCAAGGGGCGGGCCGGGTCCGCGGCAAGAGCGGATCGCAGCAGGTCGGCGGGGGTACGGTCGCTGGCGTTCACGCGGGAAAGGGTACGGGGCGGGGCCGGACGGCCGCCGCCGTACCGGTGACGGCGTGCACCGGTCGGACCGACGGGCCGTCAGTTTTCCGGCGGGCGGGGCGGGACCGGTGGCCGCAGGCTCGGACCATGCGTGCCTACCTAGCAACCTCGATCGGCGTCGCGTGTACCGCCGCCCTGGTCCTCCCGCTGTCGATTCCGCCGGGCGCGGTCGCCGCCCCGCAGGCCGCGACCTCGCGATCCACGGCCCCGCAGACCACGGCCGTGCCGGGCTCCACCCAGTCGCTCCCGCTGTCCGACCTGGCCTCGCGCCGCTCGCCCGGCGCCGCCCCCGAGCGGGGACTGGCCCGACGTGGCGTCAGCCCGTTCTCCCTGCTCGGCGTCGTCTGGGACGACGCCGACGCCGAACTCCACGGCTCGGTCCAGGTCCGTACCCGCGAGCTCGGGACACACGACTGGTCCGACTGGCAGCGGCTGGAGACACACAGTCAGGAACACGGCGCCGACCTCGGTACGAAAGAGCGCGACTCGGGGACCGTACGCGGCGCCACCGACCCGCTCTGGGTCGGCGGCTCGGACGGCGTGGAGATCCGCGTACGGGCCACGGAGAGGCTGGACGAGTCCGGTCCGTCCCGCTCGCTGCTGCCCCAGGGGCTGCGCCTGGAACTGGTCGACCCGGGGAAGGAGCCGCCGGTCCCCACGGGCACCACCGCAGGGAGCCCGGCCGCGGGCAGCCCGGTCGCGGTCCCTCCGGCCGGGGGCAGCCCGGCCGGGGGGAGTCCTGCCGCGGGCGAGCGCGTGCCTGCTGCCGCCATGACCGCCGAGGACGCGGCCAGTTCGGCCGTCAACGCGGAGTTCGCGGAGCTCGGCGCCACCGAGATCACGGCCCAGTCCAAGGCCGAGACCGAGGCCGACCTGGCCGAGGCGGCCGAATCCGACCAGTCCGCCGCCCGCAGGCCGTACATCGGACCGCGCCCGCGCATCATCACGCGCAGGGGCTGGGGGGCGGACGAGAGGCTCCGCGAGAAGCAGTTCGGCTACACGAAGACCGTCAAGGCGGCCTTCGTCCACCACAGTGGGACGGGCAACAACTACTCGTGCCGGCAGTCGCCCTCCGTCCTGCGCGGTATCTACCGGTACCACGTGAAGAGCAGTGGCTGGCGGGACCTCGGCTACAACTTCGCCATCGACAAGTGCGGAAACATCTACGAAGGGCGTGCGGGTGGCGTGGCGAGGCCCGTTCAGGGCGCCCACACGCTCGGTTTCAACAAGAACAGCATGGGCATCGCCGTCCTCGGGACGTACAGCGGCTCGAACCCGCGGGCCGCCGCCACGACGGCCGTCGCCAGACTCACCGCGTGGAAGCTCGGACTTCACGGCATCAATCCGCGCGGGAAGGTCAGGCTGACGTCCGGTGGGAGCAACAAGTACAAGAAGGGCGCAAGGGTCAGGCTCAACGCCATCTCCGGACACCGGGACGGATTCGTCACCGACTGCCCAGGAGCACGTCTCTACAGGAAGCTCGGCACGACGCGGACCTCGTCGGCCCGGTACCAGGGGCGCTGACGCGGGGCGCGAGTGGGAGGACACGGGGGCGCGGGTCCGCGGGTGGGAGGAGACGGGGGCGCGGGGCGCGCCGGACAAGCTGCACACACTGGTCGGCCTATGCATGTACGAATGTGTGTATGTATGAAATGCCGACCCCAGCAGGAAGCAGAGACGACACGGTGACAGAAGCGATCCTCCTGGTCGGCGGCAAGGGCACCCGGCTGCGTCCGCTCACGGTGCACACCCCCAAGCCGATGGTGCCCGCGGCCGGTGTCCCGTTCCTCACCCATCAGCTGGCCAGGGCGCGGGCGGCGGGCGTCGAACACATAGTGCTCGCCACGTCGTACCTCGCCGAGGTCTTCGAACCGTACTTCGGAGACGGCTCGTCCCTCGGACTGCACCTGGAGTACGTGACCGAGCACGAGCCGCTCGGTACGGGCGGCGCCATCCGGAACGTTGCCTCCCGGCTGCGCTCCGGGCCCGACGAACCGGTACTGATCTTCAACGGTGACATCCTGACGGGCCTCGACATACGGGCCCTCGTCGGCACCCACACCGCGTCCGGGGCGGACGTCTCGCTCCACCTGACACGGGTCGACGACCCGAGGGCCTTCGGCCTGGTGCCGACGGACGAGGACGGCCGGGTGACGGCGTTCCTGGAGAAGCCGCAGACGCCGGAGGAGATCGTCACCGACCAGATCAACGCGGGCGCGTACGTGTTCCGGCGCTCGGTCATCGACACCATCCCGGAGGGCAGACCGGTCTCGGTGGAACGGGAGACCTTCCCCGACCTGCTGGCCGCCGGCGCGCACCTGCACGGCATGGTCGACTCCACGTACTGGTTGGACCTGGGAACGCCCCAGGCGTTCGTACGCGGCTCGGCGGACCTCGTCCTGGGCCGCGCCCCGTCCCCGGCGGTCCCGGGCCGCTGCGGCGACCGGCTGGTCCTGCCGACGGCGAGAATCGCGGCCGACGCGAAGCTGACCGGCGGGACGGTGGTGGGCGAGGGCGCGCGGGTCGGCGAGGGCGCGCGGATCGACGGCAGCACGGTGCTGGACGGCGCGGTCGTGGAACAGGGCGCCGTGATCACGGACTCGCTGATCGGCGCGGGGGCGCGGGTAGGGGCGCGAACGGTTCTGACAGGGGCGGTGGTGGGTGACGGCGCGGTCGTGGGGGCGGACAACGAACTGCGCGAGGGGGTTCGGGTGTGGTGCGACGTGGAGCTGCCGGCGGGGTCGGTGAGGTTCTCGTCGGACGAGTAGTCGCGGGCATGCGGTGTCGCCGTCTCGGCGGGATGTGGTCGCGGGTGCGGTGTGTGGTGGGTGCGGGTGCCGGGGCCTCCGGAGGTACATGTCCGGACGGCATGATTTACGCCGCGTGCGGCTCTGTTCTTTGTGTGACGGGCGCGTGAGCGGCACAAATCACGCTTTAGTGTCCGAACACGCACCTCCTACGACCCCGACCCCCTCCCGCCGGTGGGCCAGAGCCCCTGTCCGTGCCGACGGGCGGTCTCGTACGTCCGGATCGTGACGCAGACCGGATCGCGGTGGCAGTGGCAGGTGTACGTGTACGTGGGTGCCCTGTTCGCGCTCACGTACGGCGACGGAGCTTGCGTGAAGCACGAGGTATGAGGCAAGCCGCTGCCGCGAACACCTTGTCTGCTTCGGTGGCCAAGGTCGCGAAGATGGAACGCGGGCTGGTGCCGATGCGCGATCCGGACATCCGGGCGCTGTGTCACCTTTACGAGGAGCATGACGCCCAGGTCATAGACCGGCTCCTGGAGTTGGCGAAAGCCGATCGTGACCGCCGCAAGGCGAAGGGCTGGTGGAACCAGTACCCGCAGCTCAAGTCGCAGGTAGAGCACTTCGCACTGGAAGACATCGCGACCGAGATGCGTACCTGGCAACTCGCCTATATTCCTGGTCTGTTGCAGACGGCCGCGTACGCCCGCGCACTGGCGGTCGACAACGCCGCCCAATCGAGTGCTGAGGTGACCGAGGCATTCGTCGAAGCCCGAATGGCGCGGCAGGCACGTCTCGCCGGTGAACGGCCGTTGCGCTTGTGGGCCACGGTGTATGAGGGAGCCGTACGTCAATTGGTCGGCGGGGCGGAGGTCATGCGCCAGCAGCTCACAAAGCTCCTGGATGCCGCCGAGTTGCCCCACGTGGGCTTGCGGGTGATTCCCTACACGGCCGGGGCTCATCCCGGCATGGCCAGCACCTTCACGGTGGTTTCCTTCGCTGAACCAGGGGCTCTGGACGTGGTCCAGTCGGACACCATTTCGACTATGGTTTGGTTGGAGAACGAGGCTGACGCTGCCCGGCATCTTGCGATCTTCGATCGGATCGCACAACGGGCCCTCACCCCGAACGACTCCACCAGATTGATCGAGAGCATCTGCAAGGAGTTGTAGGGACTGTGGAGGACTTCGCTTTCAGAAAGTCCCGCTACAGCAGTGGCGAACCGCACGGCGAGTGCGTCGAAGTAGCCCTCAACGTCCCCCACACCGTCGCAGTACGCGACTCCAAGCACCCCGACGGCCCGATCCTGCGCCTCGCGCCCGCCGTGTGGGGCGACTTCGCCTCGGCCGTACGGTCCGGCTGACCCCGCAACAAGATCCGCACGTCACGGGCCCCCTGCCCGCACCTCTTTGGTGCCGGGCGGGGGCCCGCCTCATGGTCGGTGGGGGTGCTGGCTACACCATGGTTCGGCGGGTGGGCTGTATCGATGCGGAGATCGTGACCGGACATGCTCAAGGGGTCCCGAGAACACCCCCGATCCACCGATCAGGTGGGCACAAGGAGTCCCCGTGTCCGATCGTCTTCACCACTCAGGCCGTACCCACGTTCCGTCGCCGTCGAAGCGCCGGCGGACACTGTCGGCGGTCGCGGCGCTGGCAGTGCTGGGCGGGGTTGTCGCGGGTGGCCCGCTGGCCTACGCCGAGACGCATGAGAGCAAGCCCCGGGTCGCCGCGCAGGCGGCGGAGGGCAAGGCTCGCGGCGCCGTGCAGAAGGCGGCGGACAGCCTGGTGCGCGATGACGGCTTCCCCGGCGTGCTGGCCGCCGTCGAAGGCCGGGACGGGCGTACCCGGGACTACACCGCCGGGGTCGGTGACCGCGAGACGGGGACGGATGTTCCGGTGAACGGGCGGGTGCGGGCCGCCAGCAACACCAAGTCGTTCGTCTCCGCGGTCGTCCTCCAGCTGGTCGGCGAGGGCAAGGTGAAGCTGGACGAACCGATCGAGACGTACCTGCCGGGGCTGGTCCGCGGGGAGGGGATCGACGGCAACAAGATCACCGTGCGGCAGCTGCTCCAGCACACCAGCGGTCTGCCCAATTACACCCAGTACGTCGCGCAGGACGCCTTCAAGACCCGGGACACGTACACGGAACCGCGTGAGCTGCTCGATGTGGCGCTCCAGCACAAGGCGCTGTTCGCGCCCGGCGAGAAGTGGGAGTACAGCAACACCAATTACGTCCTCGCGGGCCTGCTCATCCAGAAGGTCACCGGCCGTCCGGTGAGCGAGGAGATAACCAACCGGATCATCCGCCCGCTCGGTCTGCGGGACACCTACTGGCCGGGCGTCGGCGAGCGGGGCATCCGGGGAGCGCACCCCAAGGGGTACGACACGGAGAAGCCGGGGGCGCCGATGCGCGACATCACCAGGCTGGACCCGTCCTGGGGCTGGGCCGCCGGGCAGCTCGTCTCCTCACCGCGCGATCTCAACAGCTTCTTCTCCGCCCTGCTCGGCGGCGAGGTGCTGCGCCCGGCCGAGTTGAAGGAGATGACGACCACCGTCAAGACCGACGGCTCCCTGCCCAACTCCAGTTACGGGCTCGGCCTGTTCAAGTCCCCGCTGTCCTGCGGCGGCGAGCTGTGGGGCCACGGCGGTGACATCAACGGCTACGAGACTCGCGGCGGCGTCACCAAGGACGGCCGGGCGGTCACCGTGGCGGTCACCGCGCTGCCGAGCGCGGTGGCCACCGACGAGGCCGGGATGATGAAGGCACACCAGCACGTCCTGGACCTCGTGGACACCGCCATCTGCAAGTGATCCCGTACGGCGGCGAGTGATCTTGTGCCGGGAGCGCCGGTGACGGTCCTCATGGGGCCGCCACCGGCGCTCTTGGCATCGCATGGACCCCGGGGATCCGTCGAGGCGCGCCCAGGGCCTAGATGAGTAAGTCCGAAGTCCCGTCTGCCCGGAAACGTCTGGCACGCACGCTCGCCGCGTTGCCGAAATGTCCCCCGTAGCTGCGCTACGAAGACACTCCGGCGCCTTGCGATCGCACGCACCAGACGCCCCCGGGCCCGCCCTCTGGGCGGACGACGCTACTTCGGACTTACTCATCTAGCCTCGGGGGTGACCCCGACCCTGAGGACCCACCCGTGGCAGGCCGCTTCGCCCCTCGTCCCCGTACCGCGCCCGGCGCGCTCCGCGCCGAGCCACGGTCCGCCGATGCCACCCGGCGGTGGACGCCTCCTCCTGGTCCGTACGACCTCGGCCTCGTGCTCGGTCCGCTCCGGCGGGGTCCGGGTGATCCGACGTTCCGGGCGCTCCCGAACGGCTCGGTCTGGCGCACCGCCCGGACGCCCGACGGGCCCGGGACGCTCCGGGTCGTCGCGCGCGGTGGCGCTGTGGAGGCCGAGGCGTGGGGCGCCGGTGCCGGATGGATGCTGGAGCAGCTGCCCGAGCTGCTCGGCGCGGCGGACGATCCCGACGCCTTCGTCCCGCGTCACCGGCTGCTCGTCATGGCCCAGCGCCGCCGTCCCGGCCTGCGGCTGTGCCGTACCGGGCTGGTGCTGGAGTCGCTGATTCCGTCCGTCCTGGAGCAGAAGGTCACCACCGTCGAGGCGTACCGCGCCTGGCGCCTGCTGGTGCGCACGTACGGTGAACCGGCCCCCGGTCCCGCCCTGGGCAGCGGTGAGCAGATGTACGTGATGCCCGACGCGCGGACCTGGGCGCTCATCCCCTCCTGGGAGTGGCACAAGGCGGGCGTGGACGCCAAGCGCTCCTCGACGATCCTGCGTGCCGTCCGCGTGGCCCGCCGGATGGAGGAGGCCGCAGCGATGGAGCCGGAGCAGGCCGTCGCGCGGCTGGAGCTGATTCCGGGCATCGGTCCCTGGACGTCCGCCGAGGTCGTCCAGCGTTCGAACGGTGCCCCCGACGCCGTCACCGTCGGCGACCTGCACCTCCCCGGCATCGTCGGCCACGCGCTCGCGGGCGACCGGGACGCGGACGACGCGGCGATGCTGGAACTCCTCGCCCCGTACGAGGGCCAGCGCCACCGCGCCACCCGGCTGATCCTGCTCAGCGGCCACACCCCGGCCCGCCGCGCGCCCCGCATGGCGATCCGGAACATCGCCGCGCTGTAGGACCCGCCGGACAGGCTCAGCGGACCTCGATGAACGCCTCCGGCTCCCGCCCGGGCCGGTCCTTCGGCGGGGCCGCCGCGTGGCCCACCGCCACCGCGCCCATCGGGTCCCAGTTCTCCGGCAGGTCCAGGGCTTCCCGTACGACGTCCCGGCAGAACATCGTCGAGGAGACCCACGCCGAGCCGAGCCGCTCGCCCGCCAGGGCCACCAGGAAGTTCTGGACGCCCGCGCCCGTGGCGACCACGAACATCTCGCGCTCCGCGCCGTCGCGCCGGGCGTCTCCGTAGGTGTGCGCGCCGTCCGTCACCAGGCACGGCACGACCAGATACGGCGCCTTGCGCAGGATGTCCCCGCGCCGGACGCGCCGGGCGACGGACTCCTCGGACTTGCCGTCGCGGCGCAGGTCCGCGACCCAGGCGTCGCGCATGGCGTCGAGGAGCCGCAGCCGGGACCCGGCCGACTCCAGGAGGACGAAGCGCCACGGAGTCGTGTGATGCGGCGCCGGGGCCGTGATCGCCGCCGCGACCGCGCGGCGGACCGCGCCCGGGTCGACGGGCTCGTCCGTGAACTCCCGGACCGTACGCCGCTGGGTGACCGCTTCCCGTACCGCCTCGGACGTGCCGAGCCGGAACATGTCGTCCGCGGCGATCCGCACCAGGGCCCGAGCGTCCTCGCCGTCCGTGGCAGGGTCGGCGGCTTCGGCGACGAGATGCGGCAGACCACTGACCACCGCCACCGGCAGCCCCTCGGTCTTGCCCTTCACCAGGTCTCCCGCGGAGGCCAGCTCATCGGCGGTGGCGGTGACGGTCGCGCTCAGCGGATTGCCGTGGGCGTCCGTCCCGCCGCGCAGATCGTCCAGGACCCGCACCCCCGCGGCCCCGATCGCGACATCCATGAGGCCGTTGCGCCAGGGCCGCCCGAAGGTGTCCGTGACGATCACGCCCACATTCACCCCGAGCGTGTCCCGCAGCCCGGTCCGGATCGCCCGCGCCGAGGCGTCGGAGTCGTCCGGCAGCAACAGCACTGTGCCGGGTGCGGTGTTGGAGGCGTCCACCCCGGCCGCCGCCATCACCAGACCCTGCCGGTTCTCGACGATACGGAGCGGACCGCGCCGCGCGACGACCCGTACCGTCTCGGCGTCGATCGCCGCCTCGCGATCGGTGGCCTCGACGATCCGGCCCTCGGCCTTGGAGACGATCTTCGAGGTGATGAGCAGGATGTCCCCGTCGGCCAGCCCCGCCCCGGCGGCCGCGATCAGCTTCGTGAGGTCGTCACCGGGTCTGATCTCGGGCAGTCCGGGCAGAGCGCGTACGCGGTACGACGTCATGCCCGTACCTCCTCGGCCAGGGTCAGGGCCTCACGGGCCATCGTGGCGGTGGCGTCCAGGTCCGTCATCATCAGCGGGATCGCCCGGCTGCGGATCCCCGCCTCCTCGATACCGGGCACCGCCGCCTCGTCCACGGTGTCGACGAGCCAGCCGTCGAGCAGTCCGGAACCGTAGTGCAGGGCGACCGCCGCGGCCGTCGACTCGACGCCGATCGCGGCGAGCACCTTGTCGGCCATCCCGCGCACCGGCGCGTCACCGACGATGGGGGAGAGGCCGACGACCGGCACGCCCGCGTCGGCGATGGCCTCCCGGATGCCGGGGACGGCCAGGATCGTGCCGATGCTGACCACGGGGTTGGACGGCGGGAAGAGAATGACGTCGGCGGCGGCGATGGCCTCCAGCACACCCGGCGCCGGCTTGGCCTGCTCGGCGCCGACCGGGACGATCGCCTGGGCTTCCACGGACGCCCGCATCTTCACCCAGTACTCCTGGAAGTGCACGGCCTTGCGCTCGCCGTCCGCGTCGACCGCCACATGGGTCTCGACGCGGTCGTCGGACATCGGCAGCAGCCGGACCCCCGGCTTCCAGCGGGCGCAGAGCGCCTCCGTGACGGCGCTGAGCGGATAGCCCGCGCCGAGCATCTGTGTACGGACGATATGGGTGGCGAAGTCCCGGTCGCCGAGCCCGAACCACTCGGGTCCCACGCCGTAGGCCGCGAGCTCCGCCTTGACCAGGAACGTCTCGTCCGTACGCCCCCAGCCCCGCTCTTCATCGATGCCACCGCCCAGGGTGTACATCACCGTGTCGAGGTCGGGACAGACCTTCAGCCCGAACAGATGGATGTCGTCACCGGTGTTGCCGATCACCGTGACGTCCGCGTCGGGCGCGGCCTGCTTGAGGCCACGGAGGAAGCGGGCGCCGCCGATACCGCCGGCCAGAACCACAATGCGCATACGGCACATCATTTCAGGCCGGTACGACATCCTGGGAGGTCGGGGCGCAACGGGCCGAATGCATCGGCATCTCGGTCAGGCCGGGGTAGTAGATGTGCAGGCTCACGGCGGGTTCGATCGCGTCGTTGACGACTTCGTGGACGTAGCCGGGCGCGAAGACCCGCTGTGCGCCCGGTACGAGAGCGCGGCTTCCGCTCTCCGAACGTTCCGTCAGTTCCCCTTCGAGCACGGTCAGTACGCCCGAGGACCGGCCGTGGTCGTGTGGTTCGCTGCCCTGGCCGGGCACCCAGGAGAGCAGCCACACCTCGTAGCCGGGGCCGGTGCGCAGCCGGTGGTACCAGCGGCTGGTGGCGTCGTACTGGACGAGCGGCTCCCACTGCGCGCGGTCGGCGGCGAGAGAGCGGGCGAGCCCGGCGAACTCGGCCACGGTGACCGGGTGCTCCCGGGCGGGCTGGAGAAGGTGCTGGACCTCGAGCAGGTCGCCGGCGATCTGAAGGTCGTTGTCGCTGTTCATGGGTGCGGTGGTTCCTCGGCAGATAAGGAAGTGCGGGATGTCGCGGAACGTGGCGCCCGGGGGCGCGGGGAACGCGACGGCCGCGCGAACACAGGGAGCGCGGGGAGCGCGAAGGGTGCGGATCAGCGGGTGATCGCTTCGACCGGAGTCATCGGCGTCGTCGGAGCTACCGGAGTGGCCGGGACGCCCGGGACGGTGGACGGTCGAAGGGAGCGGCTGGAGCCCGGAGGCGTCAACAGCTGGAACAGCAACAGCGGGCCTGGACAGCACTGCGGAATCCACGGACGTGGGTCGCGGTCTGCGCGGGGTTCGCTGGCATGCCACCAAAGGTGACGAATTCGGTCCCCGCTGTCAACTTGATGCCCGAAATGGCGGTAATGTTTCACCTCATCCGGTTACCTCCCCCGGAGGGAGGTTTGCTCGCCCCTGCTCGTGGAGACATGGGGCAGCGACCGCGCTCGCAAACGCTGTCGCGCCCTCGTGATCGGACTGTGATCCCGATCGCTTCCATGGTCGGACGTGCAACAGGGCCGGATCTCGTGGCGTCTCTCTTGTCGAGGGGAGGGCGGATGTGGGCAGGCCAGTGGCATGTGTCAGGTTTTTGGTGATTTGAACACTTTCTGCATAGCCTTGGTTCCGCAGAGTGAATACCGGGGCCAATAGCAGATCTCGGCTTGACCGGCCCAGAGCACACACTTGTAATTTCACTCGTGTCGTTCGGCCGAAATCGGCAGCGGCCACCATCACGGGGACGCCAAAGACAGACGAGGGGCGCACATGACCGAGCTGTTCCAGCAACTGCTGGTCGAGGACGCGGACGAGGAACTCGGCTGGCAGGAGCGCGCCTTGTGCGCCCAGACCGATCCCGAGTCCTTCTTCCCGGAGAAGGGCGGTTCCACCCGCGAGGCCAAGAAGGTCTGCCTCGCCTGTGAGGTCCGCTCCGAATGCCTTGAATATGCCCTTGCCAATGACGAGAGATTCGGGATCTGGGGCGGACTGTCCGAACGTGAACGACGTCGGCTGAAGAAAGCCGCTATCTGACAGTGATCTGACGGCGATCTGACACCGATCTGACCAAGACCTGGCCGAAGTCGGACGGTGGACCTGCGGAGTCCGGCGGAAGTCGGGCAGCAGTCCGACGGAAGTCCGGTGGAGGCCGACGGAGTCCGGCGGAAGCCCGGCAGCCGATCGGTCAGGGATACCGCGGCGGTCCGGCCGCCGGCGGTCCAACCGTCTTCCGGCCACCCTCCGGCCGATGAACGCCGGGGCCACCGGGGCCACCGGGCCCGATGATCAGCCACCGGGCCCGATGATTAATCGTCACAACCTCGTACCTAATGAACGGTCCGCCGCCCGCACCTTCCCCGCGGGCGGCGGACCGTCCTGCTGCCAGCCGTTAGTGTGGGGCCCCGTCCGAGACGCTCCAACGCCCCTTCGGGGCGACCCCCCGGCCGGAGGGCCCGTTACCTCAATGTCCCCCACCACCGCCGCGTTCGTTCCCGCCACCGCCCCCGAGTTTCCGCGTCACGTAGTGACCGCGGTGCTCGTCTCCCACGACGGTGCGCGTTGGCTTCCCGACGCCCTCGCCGGGCTGCTGGGCCAGGAACGACCCGTACAGAACGTCATGGCAGCCGACACCGGCAGCGCCGACGAATCCGCCCGGCTGCTCACCGAGGCACTCGGTGACGAACGCGTCCTGCATCTCGCGCGCCGCTCCGGCTTCGGTACGGCCGTCGACGAGGCGGTCAGCACCGCCGGGGTGCTCACCCCCGACGATCTGCCGTATCTGAAGCGGCCCAGCGGCTGGGACCCGGTGACGCGGACCTGGCGCGACGAGACGTACGACATGCCGGAACTGCCGCACGGCGAACCGGTGCAGTGGCTGTGGCTCCTCCACGACGACTGCGCGCCCGCCCCCGACGCCCTCGCCGAACTGCTGCGCGTCGCCGACTCGGACGAGTACGCGGCCATCGTCGGCCCCAAGCTGCGCGGCTGGTACGACCGCAAGCAGCTGCTCGAAGTCGGCGTCTCCATCGCCAACAGCGGCCGCCGCTGGACCGGGCTCGACCGGCGCGAACAGGACCAGGGCCAGCACGACCAGGTCCGTACCGTCCTCTCCGTCTCCAGCGCCGGCATGCTCATCAGGCGCGATGTCTGGGAAGAACTCGGCGGGTTCGACCGCCGACTGCCGCTGATGCGCGACGACGTCGACCTGTGCTGGCGCGCGCACGCCGCGGGCCACCGGGTCCTCGTCGCCCCCGACGCCGTCCTGCGGCACGCCGAGGCCGCCGCGCGCGAGCGCCGTACGGTCGACTGCGCGGGCCGCTCCGTCGTCAACCCGCACCGCGTCGACAAGGCCGGCGCCGTCTACACCATGCTCGTCAACGCACGGGCCGCCGTCCTCCCTTACGTACTGCTCCGTCTCGTCGTCGGAACCCTGCTGCGCACACTCGCCTATCTGGTGGGCAAGGCGCCGGGCCAGGCCGTCGACGAAGTCATGGGACTCTTCGGCACCCTGCTGCGGCCGGGCCGGATCCTCGCCGCCCGCAAACAGCGCGGCAAAGGCGTGGTCGAGGCGGCCGAACTGCGCCCCCTGTTCCCGCCGTCCGGCGCGACGGTCCGGGCCACGGCCGAGCAGATCGCCGCGAGCCTCGGCTCCGACTCGGACTCCGACTCGGGCGGTTCACGGCACGGCGCCGTCGAATCGGGACCCGGCGGCGACGACGCCGACTTCCTGGAGATCGAACAGTTCGCCCGGCTGAAGAAGCTCGTGCACAAGCCGGGGCCCGTACTCTTCGCGATCCTGCTGGTCGTCTCGCTCATCGCCTGCCGCGGCCTGCTCGGCGGCGGCGCGCTCGTGGGCGGGGCGCTGCTGCCCGCGCCCGCCGACGTCTCCGACCTCTGGTCCCGGTACGCGGACGGCTGGCATCCCGTCGGCACGGGCAACGTCGAGACCGCGCCCCCCTATCTCGCCGTACTCGCCGCGCTCTCCGCGCTGTTCCTCGGCTCCACCGGCTTCGCGCTGACCCTGCTGCTCGTCTGCTCGGTACCACTGGCCGGAGTCGCCGCGTACTTCGCCTCGCGGCCCCTGGTCCAGTCCCGGCTGCTGCGCGCCTGGGCGAGCGTCGCGTACGCCTTCCTGCCCGCCGCGGCCGGCGCGCTGGCGACCGGGCGGCTGGGCACGGCCGTCCTGGCCGTCCTGCTGCCGCTGATCGCCCGCGCGGCCGTCGCCGCGTACGGGATGCGCGGCGGCGCGAGCGGCGAGGTCCGCGGCAGCTGGCGCGCCACCTGGGCGTACACCTTCCTGCTGACCTTCGCGATGGCCTTCACGCCCGTCGTGTGGCCGATGGCGGTGCTGCTCGGTCTCGGCGCCCTGGTGCTGCGTCGTCGCGACCTCGGCGGGTACGGACCGCGTGTCCTGGCCGCGCTCGGCACGCCGGTCCTCCTGCTGGCGCCCTGGTCGCTCTCGCTGCTGACCGACCCCGCCGCGTTCTTCCACGAGGCGGGCCTGCGCTTCGGTACGGGGTCCGCCTCCGCGCTCGACCTGCTCGGCATCAGCCCCGGCGGGCCCAAGGCCGTCGGCGGTGTCCTGCTGATCGGGATCGTGCTGGCCGCGCTGGCGGCGCTGCTGCGCGGCGAGCGGCAGTTCTCGATCCGTACGGCCTGGATCGTCGCGTTCGTCGCGCTGGTCTTCGCCGTCCTGTCCAACAACTCCGGCTGGGCCGGCCCCGCCACCCTCGTCTACGGACTCGCGCTGATCGCGGCCGCCGTACTCGGCGCCGACGGCGCCCGGACACGCGTCGCCGGCGAGAGCTTCGGCTGGCGTCAGCCCGTCGCCGTCCTCATCGCCGCCGCGGCGCTCGCCGGCCCGCTGCTGGCCGCCCTCGGCTGGATGATCAGCGGAGCGGCCGGCCCGCTGGAGCGCCGGGACCCGGTACAGGTCCCCGCGTTCGTCGCGGAGGAGAGCATCACCCGCGACCAGCCGCGCACGCTGGTCCTCGGCGGCGCGTCCCCCGCCGAGGTCTCGTACTCCCTGGTACGCGGCTCGGGCGGCCGGCTCGGTGACGCCGAGCTGGCCGCGGCGAGCGGCGGCGACCAGCGGCTCGACAAGGTCGTCGCCAATCTGGTGGCGGGATCCGGCGCCGATCAGACCGACCAGCTCAGCGGGTTCGCGATCCGCTATGTGCTCGTACGGGACGGAGCACCGCGGCAGACGAGCCGCGTCCTCGACGCCACCCCGGGGCTGACCCGGCTGAGCCAGCTGGACGGCAGCGCGCTGTGGCGCGTGGACCGGCAGATCTCGCGGGCCGTCATCGTCGACGGGAAGGGGAAGGGCGAGCCGCTGGCCGTCGCCTCCTCGCCGGTCGAGGCGCACACGACGATTCCGGCGGGCGCCTCCGGGCGGGTGCTGCGGATCGCGGACCGGGCCGCCGACGGCTGGCAGGCCACGCTGGACGGGGAGGCGCTGCCGAAGAAGACCGTCGACGGCTGGGCCCAGGGCTTCGAACTGCCCGCCGAGGGCGGCCGGCTGGACCTCACGTACGAGGACCCGGTCACGCACACCGCGTGGATCTGGGCGCAGGGCCTGCTCGCCGTCGTACTGCTGGTGCTCGCCCTGCCGGGGCGCCGCCGGGAGATCGACGACGACCTGCCCGAGGAGGACGTGGAGATGCCCGCGCAGGCGGTGGAGGGCGAAGGCCGCCGGGCGCGCAGGCTGCGGGCGGCGGCGGAGAACGAGGCTCCGGGACTGGAGCCCGGTGCCGAGGCGGTGGCGGGTGCCATGCCCGAGCCGCCCGCCCCGCAGGCGCCCGGGGTGCCCGATCCGTACGGCCGGCAGGTCCAGGAGGGGCAGCCGGTCCAGGAGGGTCAGCTCGACCAGCAGCCCGGTCAACAGCCCGGCCGACAGGGCGAGCAGCAGGAGCAGCCGTACGCGTCGGTGCCTCAGCAGCCGGCGTACGGGGAGTGGGACAGCCAGGCGTACGCGGGCGCGGGATATCCGCAGGCCCCCTACGCGAACGAGCAGTACCAGGGCGGGCAGTACGGCGAGGGGCAGCAGTTCGCCGAAGGGGCCTACCCCGAAGGCCAGTACGCGGAGGGCGGGCCCCAGCAGCCGTATCAGCAGTTCCCGGACGGGCAGTACCCGGCGAACGGTCAGTACCAGCAAGGCCAGTATCCGGAAGGGCAGTTCCCGGAAGGCCAGTATCCCGAAGGTCAGTACCCGGACGGCTCGTACCAGCAGGAGGGGCAGTACGACCCGGCGCAGTACGACCCGTACGGCTACGGACAGCGGCCCTACGCCGACGGTCCCGACAACGAACCGCGTCAGCGCCCCGACGGGAGCAGCAACCAGTGAACCGTACGACTCTCTCCCTCATCGCGGCCGCCACCGCCCTCGCCGCCGTCACCGGATTCGCCTCGCTGAGCGCGCCGGACGGCGAGGGCCCCGCGACCGCCCAGGCGCCGGCGCGGCTGCCCGTGGAGCGCAGCAGTCTGCTCTGCCCGGCGCCGAGCGTGTCGGACATCGCGGAGACGACGTACACCTCCTTCACGCCGGCGGGGACGGCCGGTGGTGACGCGGGATCGGCCGAACTGAAGTCGTCCACCGTCGCGTTGGCCGACACGGACCCGGCGGACGACAAGAAGAAGGACGAAGCGAAGGACGGCGAGAAGAACGACGACGCGAAGAAGGACACCGCGTCGGACAAGCCGTTCATCACGCTGAAGGAGCCCGGCAAGCCCGTCTCCGCCGATGAGAGCGGCTCCGAGTCCCCGGCCCTTGTCGGCACCGCCACCGGCCGGTTCGCACCCGGCTGGACCGCCCAGCAGACCACCAGCGTCAGCGTGGGAGGCGCGCGCGGGCTGCTCGGCATGACCTGCACCGCGCCCGACACCAGCTTCTGGTTCCCGGGGGCGAGCACCGACAAGACGCGGCAGGACTACGTCCATCTCACCAACCCCGACGACACCGCGGCCGTCGCCGACATCGAGCTGTACGGGAAGGACGGCGCCCTCAAGTCGGAGGCGGGGGAGGGCATTCCGGTGCCCGCCCGGTCCAGCGTCCCCGTGCTTCTCTCCACCCTGACCAGCGAGAACGCCGAGAACGCGACGGTCCATGTCAGCACCCGTACCGGCCGGGTCGGCGCCGCGGTACGCGCCGCCGACGACGGGACCGGCAGCGACTGGCTCTCCTCCGCCGCCGATCCCGCGGGCAGTCTGGTGCTGCCCGGAATCCCGGCGGACGCGACCGACGTACGGCTGGTGGCGTTCGCGCCCGGCGCCGACGACGCCGACCTGAAGGTGCAACTGGCGGGCCCCGACAGCACGATCGCCCCGGCCGGCGGCGACACGCTGCACGTCAAGTCGAAGATGACCGCGGCACTCGACCTGAAGGACGTCACCAAGGGGGAGGCGGGTTCGCTGGTGCTCACTCCGGCCCAGAGCGGGCGCGCGACGCCGATCGTCGCGGCGCTGCGTGTGGTCCGGGGCAAGGGCGCCGAGAAGGAGGTCGCGTTCATCCCGGCGACCGGCCCGGTCTCGTCGCGGGCGAGTGTGGCCGACAACCGCGCCAAGGGCTCGACGCTCTCCCTGACCGCGCCCGGCGCGACCGCGAAGGTCAAGGTCACGGCCTCGGCCGGGAGCGGCGGGGGTGAGCCGGCGGAGAAGACGTACACGGTCAAGGGCGGCACGACCCTGGCCGTCACCCCGCCGGTACCGGCCGGGCTGAAGGGCTCGTACGCGCTGACGGTCGAGCCGGAATCAGGCGGTCCGGTCCACGCGGCGCGCATGCTCGCGCTCCCGGAGGACGGCATCCCGATGTTCACGGTGCAGACGCTGCCGGACGACCGGGGGATGGTGTCCGTACCGAAGGCCGAGGAGGATCTGTCGATCCTGGACGGCCGGGGCTGAACTCCCGTTGCCCTGCTGATCTCCGAATGCTCCGAAGGCCGGACCGGGCTCGCCCGGTCCGGCCTTCACCGTAACCGGGACCACTGACACCTTCGCCGTCAGTCCTGGCCGTACCGGGGATCGACGGACTCGGGCGACAGCCCCAGCAGCTCCGCGACCTGCTCGACCACGACCTCGTGCACCAGCAGGGCGCGGTCGTCGCGGTTCTTGGTACGGATCTCGACGGGCCGCCGGTAGACGATGATCCGCGCGGGCTGCTCCTTGCCCGCGGGGACCGAGCTGCCGAGCGGCACGGTGTCCTCCTCGGGACTGGGCACATCCATGATCAGGAAATCGACGTCGGCGAGTTGTGGCCAACGTCGCTCCAGCCGGTCCACGGAGTCCCGTACAAGATCACGGAAGGAGTCCGAGCGGCTGGTCGAGAGCGGAACCTGGGGCGGGGCGACGGGCCCGCGCATACCGCGGCCGTGGCGGTCGCGGCGGCGCGGCCGGGGCTCGATCGGGCGGGGCGGTACAGGACTGTCCATCACTGACGCAGGGTAGCCCTCTCCGGGACACACCGATCGTGGCCGCCGCCCCCGCCGACGGCATGTCGCAAAATGAGCATTCCGGCCAAGCTTGGGCTCGTTTCCATACGTCCACACGATCACTACTCTTGCCTTCATTGACGGGATTTGCCCCAAGTGGTGACTCTGTCACGGGCTGTCGTCGGCTCGTCACTTCTCCTGCCGTGCAGGTCAGGCCAGTTGCTTCCAGCCATGTCGGGCCCGGCGTCGCGCCGCGACACGGGGGAGTGAGCTGGTGGTGAGTCGTCGCGGCCCGCTCAAGAGTGCGGTACCGTCCAACATCGTGAGCCCTGTACGTCGCTGTTCGCGCACCGCGTGCGGCCGCCCTGCTGTCGCGACACTGACGTACGTCTATGCCGACTCGACCGCGGTCCTCGGCCCGCTCGCCACCTACGCCGAGCCTCACTGCTACGACCTGTGTGCGGAACACAGCGAGCGGCTGACCGCTCCACGCGGCTGGGAGGTCGTCCGCCTGACGGACGGTTCGGCCCCGGCCCGCCCGAGCGGTGATGATCTGGAGGCCCTGGCCAACGCCGTACGAGAAGCCGCCCGCCCCCAGGAGCGTGCCGTCGAAGGCGGCGGCAAGGGCGCGCGGGGGGCGGATCCGGTGGAGGTCGGGCGCCGCGGGCATCTGCGGGTACTGCGCTCCCCCGACAGCTGACCCGACGACTGACCGGGTCTCCGCGTTCCTGAGTGATCTCCAACTCTCCGTCGCCTTCCCGAACCTTTCCTCGGCGACCTTTCCTCGGCCCCAGGTTTTCCGGTACGGATCCTGCGTGACGCATTGACCTCCGCTTGGCGCGGACACGACGATTTCCTCCACTCGTGAGAGATCAGTTTCCGTATCGCGGAATCCGGAGGTCTGTCGTGTTCGTACAGCAACTGGAACCTGTCGCCGACTCGCTCGCTCTCTCCGCCCTCGTCGCCGCGCTGCCGCTGGCCACCGTGCTGATCCTGCTCGGTGCCGTCCGTATGAAGGCTCACCGCGCGGGACTCATCGGCCTCGCCGTCGCGGTGCTGGTCGGCTGGCTCACCTTCGGTATGCCTCTGGGGCAGACCCTCTCGGCAGGTGCGCAGGGCGTGCTCTTCGGGCTCTTCCCCATCATGTGGATCGTCGTCAACGCCCTCTGGGTGTACCGGATGACGGTCCGTACCCACCACTTCGACATCCTGCGGCGCTCCTTCGGACGCCTCTCCGACGATCCCCGTATCCAGGCGCTCGTCATCGCCTTCTGCTTCGGCGCGCTGCTGGAGGCGCTCGCCGGTTTCGGGGCGCCGGTCGCCATCTGCTCGGTGATGCTCGTGGCACTCGGCTTCGACCCGGTCAAGGCCGCCGTCGTATCGCTCGTCGCCAACACCGCGCCGGTGGCCTTCGGCGCGATGGGTACGCCGGTCGTGACGCTTGCCCAGGTGACCGGACTGCCGCTGGACACGGTCGCCTCCGTCGTCGGCCGGCAGACACCGCTGCTCGCGCTCGTCGTACCGCTGGTCCTGGTCGGGCTCGTCGACGGCCGGCGCGGGCTGCGCGAGACCTGGATGCCCGCGCTCGCGTGCGGAGTCGCCTTCGCGGCCGCGCAGTTCGCCGCCTCCAACTATCTTTCCGCCCAACTCGCCGACATCGGCGCCGCACTGGCGGGAGCGGCCGCGCTGGTCGCGGTCCCCTCGGCCCGTAGGCCCGCCGAGGAGCGGGTGCGCGCGGCGGTGCTCACCGGCGTACGGAGCGAGGACCTGGACCACGACGACCCGCGGCCCGAAGTGCTGCGCGCCTACGCCCCGTACGCCCTGATCGTGGTCATCTTCTCCCTCGCCCAGATCCCGCCGGTCAAGGAACTGCTCGCGAAGGCGACGCGCGTCTTCGACTGGCCGTTCCTCAACGCCGCGGACGCGGAAGGGAATCCGGTCGGCGCCAATGTCTTCTCCCTGCCACTCGTCGCGACCGGCGGCACACTTGTCCTGCTCGCCGGCCTGGTCACCGCCGTGGTGCTCGGCGTACGGGCGGGCGACGCGGCCCGGGAGTGGGCGGCGACCGTGTACGAACTGCGGTACGCGATCCTCACCGTCACCTCGGTACTGGCGCTCGCGTACGTCATGAACCTGTCCGGACAGGCGGCCACCATCGGCCACTTCGTCGCGGCGGCGGGCGCGGGACTCGCCTTCCTCTCACCGATCCTCGGGTGGTTCGGTGTCGCGGTCTCGGGCTCGGACACCTCGGCCAACGCCCTCTTCGGCGCGCTCCAGGTGACGGCCGCCGGCGAATCCGGCCTCTCGCCGGAACTACTGGCCGCGGCGAACAGCTCCGGGGGAGTGCTGGGCAAGATGATCTCGCCGCAGAACCTGACGATCGCGTGCGCGGCGGTCGGGCTGGCGGGCAAGGAGGGAGACCTGCTGCGCAAGGTACTGCCGTGGAGCCTGGGGCTGTTGCTGGTGATGTGCCTGATCGTGGTGGGGCAGAGCACGGTGGTGCTGGGCTGGATGCTCCCCTGACGTCCGTAACGGTGAGCTGATACCCGTACGGGTAGTTTGAAGTGATCGCGGTCCGCCTCGCCGCACCGCGATCACCCTCAACGAACCGCCGTGACAGGAACTTCTGGAGGATTGTCCGTGGCTGATGTGTCACAGATCGTGAAGGCGTACGACGTGCGCGGGGTGTACCCCGATCAGCTGGACGACCGGCTCGCGGAGCTGTTCGGCGCCGCCTTCGTCGAGGTCACCGGCGCCGACGCGATCGTCATCGGCCACGACATGCGGCCCTCCTCGCCCGGCCTGGCGTCCACCTTCGCCCGGGGCGCGGTCTCACGCGGCGCGAACGCCACGATCATCGGACTGTGCTCCACCGACCAGCTGTACTACGCCTCGGGGAACATGAACGTACCCGGCGCGATGTTCACCGCCTCGCACAACCCGGCCCGGTACAACGGCATCAAGATGTGCCGGGCGGGCGCGGCTCCGGTGGGCCGGGACACGGGCCTCGCCGAGATCCGCGCGCTCGTCGAGGGCTGGCTCGACGCGGGTGCGCCCCTCTCGGTGACCAAGCCGGGAACGCTCGCGCAGCGTGACACGTTGAACGACTACGCCGCGCATCTTCTGTCCCTGGTCGACGTTTCAGCGATCCGCCCGCTGAAGGTCGTCGTGGACGCGGGCAACGGCATGGGCGGGCACACGGTCCCGACGGTGCTCGCCGACCTGCCGCTGGACGTCGTGCCGATGTACTTCGAGCTGGACGGCACGTTCCCGAACCACGAGGCCAACCCGCTCGACCCGAAGAACATCGTCGACCTCCAGGCCCGCGTCCTGGCCGAGGGCGCCGACCTGGGCCTTGCCTTCGACGGCGACGCCGACCGCTGTTTCGTCGTCGACGAGCGGGGCGAGGGCGTCCCCCCGTCCGCGATCACCGCGCTGGTCGCGGCGCGCGAACTCGCCAAGCACCCGGGCGGCACGGTCATCCACAACCTGATCACGTCCTGGTCGGTCCCCGAAGTCGTCAAGGAACACGGCGGCACCCCGGTGCGCACCCGGGTCGGCCACTCCTTCATCAAGCAGGAAATGGCCCGTACGGGAGCGGTCTTCGGCGGCGAGCACTCCGCGCACTACTACTTCCGCGACTTCTGGAACGCGGACACGGGCATGCTGGCCGCGCTCCACGTCCTGGCGGCCCTGGGCGGCCAGGACGGCCCCCTGTCCGAGCTGGTCGCCTCGTACGACCGCTACGCGGGCTCCGGCGAGATCAACTCCACGGTCGACGACCAGACGGCCCGTACGGCCCTGGTCCGCGAGACCTTCGCGACCCGCGACGGTGTCACGCTCGACGAACTCGACGGGCTGACGGTGACGGCGGCGGACTGGTGGTTCAACCTCCGGCCGTCCAACACGGAGCCGCTGCTGCGGCTGAATGTGGAGGCGCGGGACGAGGAGACGATGAGGAGGATCAGGGACGAGGCGCTGTCGCTGATCCGGGGATAGCGGTCGCCGTCGGGCGGGGGTGCCCGCCCCGGCGCGCTGGGGTGGTCTGTGGCGGGCGGTGAAGGGGGTCGCGCAGGGGTCGTGTCCGGAACGTAAAGCGTGATTTGTGGCGCACACCGGCCATCAGCCGAAGAGCGAGCCGCAGGCGCCGTAAATCATGCAGTGCAGGACATGACCCCGGAGCGGCCACCGGCAACAACCCGCACGGAACCACCCACCGCCACTGGACCACGCCCCGCCGGACGGCACACCGCGGCCACCGGCAACAACCCGCACGGAACCACCCACCGCCACTGGACCACGCCCCGCCGGACGGCACACCGCGGCACCCGGCAACAACCCGCACCCGAACCACCCACGGGCACCACAACGCACCCCCGCCCCCGCCCGGCCCCCGCCGGACGGCGCACCGTCGGGAGGCGACCGGCGGTACCCTGGCGTGGCCCGATCCGTCCGTTCGAAGGGACACCATCCACATGCCGCTCGAAGCCGGTCTCCTGGAGATCCTCGCCTGCCCGGCCTGCCGCGCGCCGCTGAGCGACCGTACGGCAGCCGAGACCCCCGAGCTGATCTGCAGCGGCGCGGACTGCGGCCTGGCTTACCCGGTGCGGGACGACATCCCGGTGCTCCTCGTCGACGAGGCCCGCCGCCCCGCCTAAGCGCCCGCGCCCGCCCACGCCCCCGCGTAAGCACTCGCCCCGCTCAAGCGCCACCGCAGCGCCGTCACAGCGCTGGTGATCGGAGGACCGTCCACATGCTCGACGAGTCGCTGCTCGACGCTCCCGACGCGCTGGCCCGCGCCGACCACCTCGGTCTGCTGCGCGGCGCCGCCGAGGCCGGAGCCCGGGTGCGTACGGCCCTGCGGCACACCGCGGAGGCCGGTATCGGCCGGCTCGCCCCCGAGGGACGGCCGCGCGCCGTACTGATCGCGGGTTCCGGCGCCGCCGCGACCAGTGTCGCCGACCTGATCGGCGCCCTGGCCGGGGCAGCCGCGCCCGTCACCCGGCTCCGCCCGACCGGCGTCGCCCCCGCCGCCGGGGCGCTGCGCTGGGCGCTGCCCGGCTGGGCCGGCCCCGTGGACCTGCTGCTGATCGCCACGACCGAGGGCAGCGAACCGGGCCTCGCGCTCCTCGCCGAGCAGGCGTACCGACGTGGCTGCACGGTCGTCGCCGTCGCGCCCGGGCGGTCGCCGCTGAGCGAGGCGGTCGACGGTACGCACGGCCTGATCGTCCCGATGGCGATGACGCCGAGCGAGCAGTACGAGGAGGAGCGGACCCAGGTGGCGGGCCCCGGCGCGCTGTGGGCGCTGCTCGTCCCGCTGCTCGCTCTCCTGGACCGCGTCGGCCTTCTCACCGCGCCGACCGAGACGCTTCAGCTGGTCGCCGACCGGTTGGACAGCACCGCCGAGCGTTGCGGCCCGGCCATCGCGACGTACAGCAACCCGGCCAAGACCCTCGCCGCCGAGCTCGCGGACAGTCTCCCGCTGATCTGGACGGAGGGTACGGCCGCGGCCCCGGCCGGGCGCCGGTTCGCCGCCGTACTGGCCGAACTGACCGGCCGCCCCGCCCTCGCCGCCGAACTCCCCGAGGCGATCCCGGCGCATGGCGCGCTGCTTGCCGGCGACTTCGCGGGCGGCGTCGGAACCGAGGACTTCTTCCGTGACCGGGTCGAGGAGAGCCAGGCGCTGAGGGCTCGCGTCGTCCTGCTCCGGGACCGCCCGGTCGGCGGACTCACCGCGGCCCCCGCCGCCCGTGAACTCGCGCTCGGCCACGACACGGCCATCAGCGAGCTGGAGCCGGAGGACGGCAGCGAGCTCGAGGCTCTCGCCGAGCTGATCGCCGTCACCGACTTCGCCACGGTCTACCTGGCCCTCGCCGGGAACGCCCCCGCGTAAGGGCGCTGCCGCCCTCACCACACCTTCACCCGCACAACACCTCCACGCCCACAACACCCGCGTCGCCACAGCACGCCGCCGTCACGTCACTCCGTACGAGGAATCTCACGCCATGGACCGCCTTCTCAATACCGTGCGCCCCTACGCCTGGGGCTCCACGACAGCCATCCCGGAGCTCCTCGGCACCGAGCCCACGGGCGAGCCCCAGGCCGAAATGTGGTTGGGCGCCCATCCGGGGGCGCCGTCCCGCCTCGACCGGGGTGCCGGCGAGCAGGCGCTCTCCGCCGTCATCGAGGCCGGTCCCGAGGCGGAACTCGGCGCGGACACGGTCCGGAAGTTCGGCCCCCGCCTGCCGTTCCTCCTGAAGCTCCTCGCCGCCGGTTCGCCGCTCTCCCTCCAGGTCCATCCCAACCTGGCCCAGGCGCGGGAGGGTTACGCGGACGAGGAACGCCAGGGCGTCCCGATCGACGCTCCGCACCGTAACTACAAAGACGCGAACCACAAGCCCGAACTCATCTGCGCGCTCACCCCCTTCGACGGACTGTGCGGCTTCCGCGCCCCGGACGAGGCCGCCGAGCTGCTCGCGCGGCTGGAGGTCGACTCCCTCAAGCCGTACGTCGATCTCCTCCACGCCCATCCGGAAGAGGCCGCGCTGCGCGAGGTCCTGACCGCGGTCCTCGCCGCGGATCCGGTCGATATGGCGGTCACCGTCGCCGAGGCCGAAGCGGCGGCGAACCGGCTCGGCGCCGACTACGCGCCGTACGTGTCGATCGCGCACCACTACCCCGGCGACCCGGGCGTCATCGCCGCGATGCTGCTCAACTACGTACAACTCCAGCCCGGCGAGGCGCTCTTCCTCGGCGCCGGCGTTCCGCACGCGTACCTCAACGGCCTCGGCGTCGAGATCATGGCCAACTCGGACAACGTCCTGCGCTGCGGCCTCACGCCCAAGCATGTGGACGTCCCCGAACTGCTCCGGATCGTCCGGTTCGAAGCGACCGAACCGGGAATCCTGCGTCCCGAGGCGTCGCCGTCGGGCGAGGAGCTGTACGACACCCCCATCGACGAATTCCGGCTGTCCCGCTACTCCCTCGCACCGGGCGCCGCACCGCGCGACCTCACGGCCGCCACACCTCAGATCCTGCTCTGCACGGACGGCTCCCCCCGGGCGAACGGCCTCGGCCTCACTCCCGGGGGCTCGGTCTTCGTCCCGGCGGGCGAGAAGGCCGAACTGTCCGGTACCGGAACCGTTTTCCGCGCGACAGTGGTGGCCTGATAAACCGGCCGTACGGTCAGCTGCAACAATGTCCCGCCGTACCGCGGCGCCAGGGCCGCAGAACCAATGAAGGGACTTTCACGCACCCATGAGCGCGTCAGGCGGAACCAAGGCGATCGTGGCGGCGCTCGGCGCCAATCTCGCGATCGCAGTAGCCAAGTTCGTGGCGTTCCTCTTCAGTGGTTCGTCGTCGATGCTCGCGGAGAGCGTGCACTCCCTCGCCGACTCCGGCAACCAGGGGCTGCTGCTGCTCGGCGGCAAGAAGGCACAGCGCGAGGCCACCCCGCAGCACCCCTTCGGCTACGGCCGTGAACGCTATATCTACGCCTTCCTCGTCTCCATCGTGCTGTTCTCGGTCGGTGGCATGTTCGCCGTCTACGAGGGCTACGAGAAGATCAAGCACCCGCACGAGATCGAAGCCTGGTACTGGCCGGTCGGTGTCCTCGTCTTCGCGATCATCGCGGAGTCCATCTCCTTCCGTACGGCCATCAAGGAGTCCAACGCCACACGCGGCTCTCTCTCCTGGAAGGACTTCATTCGCCGGGCCAAGGCCCCCGAACTCCCCGTCGTCCTCCTGGAGGACCTCGGCGCGCTGGTCGGTCTGGTCCTCGCTCTCGCCGGAGTCGGCCTCGCCCTGGGTACCGGCAACGGCATCTGGGACGGCATCGGCACGCTCTGCATCGGCATCCTCCTCATCGTGATCGCGGTGGTTCTGGCGGCCGAGACGAAGTCCCTGCTCCTCGGCGAGGCCGCGGGCACGGAAGACGTCGAGAAGATCAAGGCCGCGCTCGTCGACGGCGACGTGGTGACCGGCATCATCCACATGCGTACGCTCCACCTCGGCCCGGAGGAGTTGCTGGTCGCCGCGAAGATCGCGGTCGAGCACGACGACACCGCCACCGAGGTCGCCCACGCGATCAACGCCGCCGAGGCCCGGATCCGCGAGGCGGTCCCGATCGCCCGGGTGATCTACCTGGAGCCGGACATCTACAGCGAGTCGGCGGCCGCGACGGGCACGAACCCCGCCAAGCACCCCGGCGAGCCGACCCCCGACCCCGCCCACTGAGAAGCCCGGAGAACTGACCGGAGAACTGACCGGAGACGGGAAGCGGAGGTGGCTCGAACCTCCGCTTCCCGTAATCCGTTCCCGGAACGACTTGTCGGCCGCCGCATCGATCGGTGTAGATTCGTGACCAGAGCCAGACGTCGCTGCTGATGGCGGTCGGGCGGGCCGCTCGCGCGGACCGACCGAGGGAGAGAGGGCCACCGACGGACTGCGCCGCGAGTGCCCGGGCATTCGTATGCCCGCCGCCGCAGAGCCAGCCGACGTACCCACCTCGACCCGATTCACGAGGAGCAGCTCGTTATGACGACTGTCGCCAACCGACAGGACTTCAAGGTCGCCGACCTCTCGCTCGCCGAGTTCGGCCGCAAGGAGATCAACCTCGCCGAGCACGAGATGCCCGGCCTGATGTCGATCCGCAAGGAATACGCCGACGCGCAGCCGCTGGCCGGCGCCCGTATCACCGGCTCGCTGCACATGACGGTGCAGACCGCGGTCCTCATCGAGACCCTGACGGCTCTCGGTGCCGATGTCCGCTGGGCGTCCTGCAACATCTTCTCCACCCAGGACCACGCGGCCGCCGCCATCGCCGTCGGCCCGAAGGGCACCCCGGACAGCCCCCAGGGCATCCCGGTCTTCGCCTGGAAGGGCGAGACGCTGGAGGAGTACTGGTGGTGCACGGAGCAGGCCCTGACGTGGCCGAACACGCCCACCGGCGGCCCGAACATGATCCTGGACGACGGTGGTGACGCCACCCTCCTGGTTCACAAGGGCGTCGAGTTCGAGAAGGCCGGCGCGGCCCCCGACCCGGCCACCGCGGACAGCGAGGAGTACAGCTACATCCTCCAGCTCCTGAACCGCACCCTCTCCGAGAACCCGCAGAAGTGGACCCGCCTGGCGTCCGAGATCCGCGGAGTCACCGAAGAGACCACCACCGGTGTCCACCGCCTGTACGAGATGCAGCGCGACGGCCTCCTCCTCTTCCCGGCGATCAACGTCAATGACGCCGTCACCAAGTCCAAGTTCGACAACAAGTACGGCTGCCGCCACTCCCTGATCGACGGCATCAACCGCGCCACCGACGTCCTCATCGGCGGCAAGGTCGCGGTCGTCTTCGGCTACGGCGACGTCGGCAAGGGCTGTGCGGAGTCCCTGCGCGGCCAGGGCGCCCGCGTGATCATCACCGAGATCGACCCGATCTGCGCGCTCCAGGCGGCGATGGACGGCTACCAGGTCTCCACGCTCGACGACGTCGTCGGCATCGCCGACATCTTCGTCACCACGACGGGCAACAAGGACATCATCATGGCCGCGGACATGGCCAAGATGAAGCACCAGGCGATCGTCGGCAACATCGGCCACTTCGACAACGAGATCGACATGGCCGGCCTGGCGAAGATCGACGGCATCGTCAAGGACGAGGTCAAGCCGCAGGTCCACACCTGGACGTTCCCCGACGGGAAGACGCTGATCGTCCTTTCCGAGGGCCGCCTGCTGAACCTGGGCAACGCGACCGGCCACCCGTCCTTCGTGATGTCCAACTCGTTCGCGGACCAGACCCTGGCCCAGATCGAGCTCTTCACCAAGCCGGAGGACTACCCGACCGACGTCTACGTGCTCCCCAAGCACCTGGACGAGAAGGTCGCCCGCCTCCACCTCGACGCGCTCGGTGTGAAGCTCACGACGCTCCGCCCGGAGCAGGCCTCGTACATCGGTGTCGATGTCGCGGGCCCGTACAAGCCCGACCACTACCGCTACTGATCCCACCGGGCCCACACACGGGCCCGCAGGAACAGATACCGGTTGTACGGACAGGCCCCCGCACCCCCGTGTCGGGGGCCTGTCCCGTGTGTCAGTCGCCGAGGACTCGAAGGACCCGGAAGACCCCATGCCCCGCGGCCGTTATTCGCTCCACGATCCGCACGATCACACCCCTCTCGGTGACGAACACTTCCACTGCGCACCCGGCCCCTCCGGCTGGCGCTATGTCTCGCAGATCACCACTCCCTCCGGCGACCACGCCGGTTCCGTCGATCTGGCCCTCGACGAACTCGGCCGCCCCATCCGCCTTCAACTCCACGCCGCCAGCTGGCAGATCCGTGGCGCCGCCATCGACGGCGTCACCTGGGTCCGTACCGACCCGACCGGCACCCATGCCACCGAAGGCAACGTCCGCGCCCATGCCTTCACCGGCACCTCCCCCGCGTTTCTCGTCGCGACCGCCCGACTCCTGCGCCTCACCCCCGAATCCCCCGCGACCCGTGTCCGCCTCGTGGCCTTCACGGATCCGGTCCTCGCCCCCCGCACTCTCGATCAGTCCTGGGCCCTGATGAACAGTGAAGCGCATGCCACTGACAACGGGCCCCTGATCGTGGACGAGTACCAGGTCAGCGCCCTGGACACCGGCGAACAGCACACGGTTCACCTGGCCGGCGACGTGGTGCTCTCAGCCCCTGGCCTCGAACTCGAAGACCTCGAAACCCCGCCCTCGGCACTGTCCTGACACGGCCACGGCTCAGGCAGGTGGAGCGAAACCTGTCGTCGGCGGTGTCTCGGCGGCCCCGCCATCCGGCGCGGGCGTGGCTGTGGTTGGGGGCACGGCGGCGACCGAGGGACCAGGAGCAGGGGGACCAGGAGCAGGGGGACCAGGAACAAGGGGAACAGGGGAAACCGGGGCAGGAACAGCTGCGGCGACAGAGGCCGCCGACTCCGTGACGGTGGAGGAGGTGGAAGAGCCGAAGGCCCGCCGTGCGTCCCGCGCCTGCCGCTCGTTCACCACGGCCGCCAAATACGCGCCCGCGGGCACCCCTTGAGGCGCCGGAGTACCTGTACGCGTCGCCAGATCGCCCGCGAGGCGCTCCGCCATCGCATGACCGACCCCGGCATCGAGCTGCCGCATACGCGTCAGGTACTGGCGTATCGCGAGCCACAAGTCGTCCGGCACGGCGGACAGGTCCAGCTCCGAGAATCGCCCCACGAGCCACGGCGGAGGCGGCGGAACCGTCGTCATGCGCGCGGCCGGGACCCTTTCCCGTACGACCAGGGTCCCCGCGAAGACATCTCCGATCCGCCGCCCTCGCGCCGACACCAGCGACGCGATACAGCCGATCACCCCGAACGACATGAGGATCTCCACGACCCCGACCGCCCCGCGCACCAGCGCGTGCCGGAACCGTATGGGCCCGCCGTCGTCCCGTACGACCCGCAGCCCGCAGGCCAGTTTGCCCAGCGAGCGCCCGTGGCTGAGAGTCTCCACCGCGATCGGACCGCCCACCAGCACCAGCAGGAACGTGGCGACGCTCAGCGCCGCGACAGCCGCCTCGTCCAGCGAACCCGCCGCCACGAGAATCAGAACCGACACCAGAAGATAGGCAGTCCAGGCCACAACGAGGTCGATGGCGAGCGCCAACGCCCGGCTGGGCAGCTTCGCCGGGCGCAGCCCCAGTACAACCGCGTCGCCCGTCACAAGCTCATTCACCGATGCCCACCCTTCGCCGCCCTTCCCTGCCCCTGGAATCCTCAGTCTGCCAAGCTGGCCCGCAACGCGCCGCAGTAGTACGGACCGTACGCACTCAGTTCCTGGAGCAGCAGCCGACCATGGATCTCGATGTCTTCGTGACAGCCCACCGCACCGAGTGGGACCGCCTGGATCATCTCCTGCGCCGCGGTCGCCGCCTCAGCGGTGCCGAGGCCGACGAACTCGTCGCCCTCTACCAACGCACGGCCACCCATCTCTCCCTGATCCAGTCCAGCGCGCCCGACCCCATGCTCACCACTCGCCTCACCCAGCTCGTGGCGCGAGCCCGCGCCACGGTCACCGGCGCCCGCCGCGCCACCTGGCGTGACGCCGCACGCTTCCTGACCGCCGGCTTTCCCGCGGCTGTCTACCGCTCCCGGCGCTGGTGGATCCCGACCGCGCTCCTCTCCGTATTTCTCGCCGCGGTCATCGGCTGGTGGATAGGCGCTCACCCCGAGGTCCAGTCCGCGATCGCCGCCCCCGACGAGCTGCGCCAGATGACCCGGCCGGGTGGCGAGTACGAGACGTACTACTCAAGCCACCCGGCGGCGTCCTTCGCGGCCCAGGTCTGGACGAACAACGCTCAGGCCGCCGCCATGTGCCTTGTCCTCGGAGCCTTCCTCTGTCTCCCGGTGATCTGGATCCTCTTCGTCAATGTCCTCAACCTCGGAGTCGGCATAGGGCTGATGTCCTCGGCCGGCCGCCTGGACACCTTCCTCGGCCTGGTCCTCCCGCACGGTCTGCTCGAGCTGACAGCGGTCTTCGTCGCGGCCGGTACGGGGCTCCGCCTCGGCTGGACACTGATCGACCCAGGTCCGTACAGCCGTCGCACAGCCATGGCCCAGCAGGGCCGCGCCGCACTGGGCATGGCCGTCGGCCTGGCCCTGGTCCTCTTTGTATCGGGCCTCATCGAAGGCTTCGTGACCCCGTCCGGCCTGCCCACATGGGCCCGTATAGCCATCGGTATCGCCGCTGAACTGATCTTCCTCGCCTACGTCTACATCCTTGGTGGTCGAGCGGCCCGCGCCGGCGAGAACGGAGACGTGGAGGCCGCCGACCGGAGCGCCGAACTCCCCGTCGCCGCCTGATGTGCGCATCGTGTCTCTGACCTGTTAGTCTCTTCTTCGCCCCACAAAGACCGTTGACACGGCCTGAGCGGGGAGGTAGATTTGAACGGTTGCCTCGAAACTAGACAAACTTCGAGCGCGGTGGTTAACATCTACGCGGCTCCCGACGGAAATTGAATTTCCGTAGAGCCCCCTCGAATCGACATCTCAGATCGCCAAGCCGACGTGATCGGCTTCGGTTTAACTCTGATAAAGTCGGATCAGCCGAAAGGCAAAAGGCCAATCCAAAGGCCACCGGAATTCTTGAGGCAGACAGTAGCGCCGAGTGAATCTGGTAGAGTCGGAACCGCTGGAAA
>NZ_JBIVMZ010000015.1:0-228143 GCF_044753355.1 Streptomyces sp. NPDC088400
CCGCTACGACAAACGCGCTTACATCTACCTCGGAACGGTCACCGTCGCATCCCTGGTCATTTGGCTCCGCACATGATCCAGGAAACAGAACCTAGACCGTGCTGGCTGCTCAGCGTGGCAGGGTGAGTTGGTCCTAGGGATCGCTGGTGATGCGTGAGTGTGGCCTCATACAGAGAGATAGCACGACCCAAGTCGCCGGACGCATGGTAGGTGCGGGCCAGTTCCTCGCAGCTGACGAGAGTGTCGGGGTGATCGTTGCCAAGTGCGTGCCTACGCCGGGCCAACGTCTCCTCGTGGAGTGTGATGGCACGGGCCAGATCGCCGGAGTCACGGTACGAGTTGGCAAGGTTGGCGGCGACGGTGAGCGTCCCTAGATGCGAGTCGCCGAGTACCTGCGCGCACTGGTCGACCAACGGTTCGAGGATGGCGATGGACCGTTCGAAGTCCCCGGCTCCGTAGTAGGCGTCGCCCAGGTTCGAACGGACCTTCATGGTGATTTCGTGCTCGGCGCCAGCGAGCGCTTCGCAGCGGGCGAGGGCCGCCGTCAGTAGCGGAACGGCGCGGCCGTCATGGCCGAGGCCCTGGAGGTAGAGTGCAGCGCTCGCGTACCGGCCGGCGGGAAAGGTGTCAGCGTGTCCGTCAGGAGTGGTGGCCGCGAGTGCGACGAGGTGCGGAAGCAGCCGATCCCAGGTGGGGGACCGGCCAGAGTCGGGTGGTTCTCCCAGGGGGGCGACCGCAGCGCTCAGCAGCCGTTCGGCCTCCAACCTGCCGGTTGGCGCGCTGTCACCGATGGGCGACTGGTTCCGGAGTGTGGTCTGGACGAGGCGGTGGATGCTCACCGAGTCCGGAGTGAGGGAGACCATGCAGTAGACAGCAAGCACCCCTAGGGCTTCGTGAAGGTCGTCGCCGTCGTCGGCAATAGGGGTCAGCAGTCCAACTGGGATGTCATCGGGGGCTAGCCACGCCAGTGTGGACAGGACGCGGACCGCCAGGGGGTTGCGCTCCGTGAGGGTGCTAATCGTCTGGCGCCAGATCCGGGCGACCGTGCGCTCTGGGTCTACACCTTCGGGAGCCTTGTCCAACGCGCCTATCAGCCGTCGGCGGTAACGTTCAATGCTGATCGTCGGGTTCTGCGCGAGGTAGGCGCCGGCCTGCATCAGGGCGAGGGGAAGCAGCCCCAGATCGGCTGAGAGGGCCCGGGTCTCCTGTATCTGACGATGGGTCGGCGAAGTCGCGCCGAGCACCTGCCTACAGAGGAGATCACTCGCTGCAGCCAGGTCGAGTACGTCGAGGGCCAGCATTGCGATGGAGGTCGGCCAGCTAGCTGACCGTCGGCTCGTGGCGACGACGTGACCGTTAGGCGCGCTGACGTAGGGCTGCAGATCGGGCGGATCCTCAACGTTGTCGAAGACCAGCAGCCACCCCGGATGCCACTGCAGCCACAACATCGCCCAGGCGGCGCGCTCTTCGGTAGTCGCGCTGCCGGCCCACATAGGGATCAACCGCAGAGCGAGGTCGGCCAGCGATTGCTCGATGTGGTCGGGTGATGCAGCGGCAATCCACCACATCACGGTGTAGTCGCGACGGTGTCTGTGGGCGTACGCAAGGGCGAGGGTGCTTTTGCCGACTCCGCCGAGGCCTTGGACGACGGCAGTCCCGGCGGCCGGCTGCCCGAGCGTGCCGCGCAGCCAGTCCAGCTCGTTCGTGCGGCCGAAACACAGCGGGAGCGGCGGCAGGTTGGTGAGCCCGGCAGGTGCCTGAACATCGCGCGCCGAGCTCAGCAACTCGGCCGTCAGAACGTTGACCGGGCCGGTGACCGCTGTCCCGATGTGATGGGCGGCGACGGATCCGGCCCCTATTGCCTGGAAAGTGGATTCCGTCACCGCTGGACCCGCCGACTCCCGTGGCGAACGGTGACCGTCGACCTTTCTTTGCCCGACGGCCTACTGCGTGCCCTCATCTCAGTCCCCTCTGCAGGCCGACTGGGTGTCTCGCTCCCCAGCACGGCGCGCACGCTCCCATGTTGGGTCAGTATCGGCTGATAGGCGGCGAGAGTTCCATGGAATCGGGGCTTCGTTGCTGAACACAATCGTTGATGTTGAGGTCGGCCACGCGCCCCCCCCAGGAGCCAGTGGTCTCAAGACTCCTCAGTCTCAGTTGTGGTCTCAGGTGGTGGGAAATCTGGGGTGGTCCAACTTGGTCCATGGTCGTCCGACACCAGCACTGACCAGGTGTTTCGTTCTTGTGGTGGATGCCTATGGAAGCCGGTGGATCAAGTTCGGACAATTCGTCATGCGTAGGTTCCGGGGTTGCCCCGAAGGCCTGGTCGGTCGGCCTGGTTCACGACCATGTGAGGGTCGCCGCACTCCATGTGCGGGTGGCGGCATCGCCGTTGAGGAGCGTGTCTGCGAACACGGTGACCTGTCGGACGACGTCGGTGAAGCGTTCGGGGTAGCCGGTTGTGGCGGGGCCTTGTCGGCGGCGCCACGCGGTGTAGGAGGTCTGGCGACGTTCGCCGAGGTCGGTGATCGTGGAGCTGAGGGGTTTCAAGGCGATACCGCGGTGTGCGGCGGTGGCGGTCAGGGCCGTGGCGAGTTCCTGGCCGTCGAGGTCGTTGAGAGTGAGCAGGCGGTAGAGGTCGCCGTAATCACGGTCGCGGGTGTTGAGATCGCCGAGTGAGACGGCGGTGGAGAGTTTTTCGGCGATGACGGTGGCGAGTGGGTAGCCGAGGATCTGGAAGCTTTCCGTCGTGAGCTGCTGTGTGTAGTCGATGATCCGGGGGCCGGGGGTGACGGGGTCACCGAAGCTGACATCCAGTTGGAGCTTGAGCCGGGCCCGGGTGATGGAGGCGGCCATGGACAGGCGCAGGCCGTGGTATTCGTCCTCTTCGCGGATGGGGACGGTCCTGAGCGTCGCGGGATCGAATACGACTCCGTCGTCGATCTCGGTCGCGGCGATGGCCGCGATCCTGCGGACGATCTCGGTTTCGGTGCCAGGGAACGAGCGGCCGAGGATGTCGATGTCGCGGGTCATCCGGCGTGCGCCGAACTGGGCGAGGAGCAGGCCCCCCTTGAGGACGAAATGCTCCCGGCCGAAGGGTGATGCGGCCAAGCGGTAGAGGAAGCGTTCGAGGACGTACTCGACCATGATCTCATCCGTGGACCGGTTGGTGCGGCGGGCCAGGTTGCGCAGGTCGTTGTAGACGCGGCCGGCGGTGGTGTCACGCGCGGGGTTGGCCATCAGGCGAGCACCGCTTCTACGGCGGGGCGGATGATGGAGAGGGCGTCCAGTTCGCGTGCGATGTGCTGGAGTTCGCCGACCCCGCCGCGTCCGCTTCGGCGCAGGTAGCGGCCGAGTGCCGAGAGGGCGAGGGTCTCGCCGATGCGGCCGCGGTGGCGCATCGCGTCGACGACGCTGCGGGCGGCACCGTACACGGGGACGGTCTCTCCTGGGGCCGCTTCGAACCGTTCGGCGCCAAGAGGGAAGGTCTTCGGGGCGTACTGCGCCACCACGGTCGGCGGATAGGAAATCGTAGGGCGTCGTGAACCGCGCGGCACGGCGATGTGCACTGCCGTGGGGATGTCGTCGATCAACTCATGCAGGGCCAGGGCGGACTCACCGCAGACGATAGCGCGCGGAGCCCGGGTGCACACGGCCAGCAGGTCTGCGTGTGCGGTCTCCGGGGCATCCGTCCGCCGGTACACCCCACGGGACAGTTCGTCCAGCTCTCCCCTCGCCACCAAGGACGCCAGATCACGGGCGGAGAGCAGGGCCTGACGTGCCTGCGCCGTCGTGAATGTAGGGGGGAGACCGGTCAGCCGCAGCTGCAAGCGGGAGTTTTCCGCATCACTCATGTATCGAATGGTACCCCTGTGTCGATTTCCAGGGATCGATTTGATACATCTCGATGGCGACTGACCGACGGGACGGTGTCACGAATCCCCAGGTCAGGAGTCCCATGCCGTGGGATTTCGCACGGACTCTTCAGGGACTCTCACGTCTGTCCCAGGGAGGTCGCCAGGATTTTCCACCGCGTAAGCAGGGAAGGCCCTGGCAGCGCCGAAAGATACGAACACGCTGCTCAGGGCCTACTTCCTCAGCACTCGATGATGTTCACCGCGAGCCCGCCCCGCGCCGTCTCCTTGTACTTCACCGACATGTCCGCGCCCGTGTCCCGCATCGTCTTGATGACCTTGTCCAGCGAGACCTTGTGGTTGCCGTCGCCGCGCAGCGCCATCTTCGCCGCCGTGACCGCCTTCACCGCCGCCATGCCGTTGCGTTCGATGCACGGGATCTGTACGAGGCCGCCGACCGGGTCGCAGGTCAGGCCCAGGTTGTGTTCCATGCCGATCTCGGCGGCGTTCTCGACCTGTTCCGTGCTGCCGCCCAGGACCTCCGCGAGGGCGCCCGCCGCCATGGAGCAGGCCGAGCCGACCTCGCCCTGGCAGCCGACCTCGGCGCCGGAGATGGAGGCGTTCTCCTTGAAGAGCATGCCGATGGCGCCGGCTGCCAGGAGGAAGCGGACTACGCCGTCCTCCTTCTCCGTCTCGGTGGCGCCGCCTGCCGCGAAGTTCATGTAGTAGTGCAGGACCGCCGGGATGATGCCCGCCGCGCCGTTGGTGGGGGCGGTGACCACGCGGCCGCCTGCCGCGTTCTCCTCGTTCACGGCCATCGCGTAGAGCGTGATCCACTCCATGGCGTGGGTCGCCGGGTCGCCCTCGGCGCGGAGTTGGCGGGCCGACTGGGCGGCGCGGCGGCGGACCTTGAGGCCGCCGGGGAGGAGGCCTTCGCGGGCCATTCCGCGGGAGACGCAGGCCTGCATGACGCGCCAGATCTCCAGCAGTCCGGCCCGGATCTCGTCCTCCGTGCGCCAGGCCTTCTCGTTCTCCATCATCAGGGCGGAGATCGACAGGCCGGTCTCGCCGGACAGCCGCAGCAGTTCGTCGCCGGTGCGGAAGGGGTGCTTCAGGACGGTGTCGTCCAGCTTGATGCGGTCCTCGCCGACCGCGTCCTCGTCCACGACGAAGCCGCCGCCCACCGAGTAGTACGTCTTCTCCAGGAGCAGGTCGCCGTTGGTGTCGTACGCGAAGACCGTCATGCCGTTGGCGTGGTACGGCAGCGTCTTGCGGCGGTGCAGGACCAGGTCCTTGTCGACGTCGAAGGCGATCTCGTGCATGTCCAGCAGCTGGAGCCGGCCGCTCGTACGGATACGTTCCGCCTGATCGTCGGCGCTCTCCACGTCGACGGTGCGCGGGGAGTTGCCCTCCAGGCCCAGGAGGACCGCCTTGGGGGTGCCGTGGCCGTGGCCCGTCGCGCCGAGCGAGCCGTACAACTCGGCCCGTACGGACGTGGTGTGGGCGATCAGGCCCTCGTTCTTGAGGCGGCGCGCGAACATGCCCGCCGCGCGCATCGGGCCGACCGTGTGGGAACTGGACGGGCCGATTCCGATCGAGAACAGGTCGAAGACCGAGATGGCCACGGTGATGACTCCTTGCTGGGTGGCTGAGGTGACGCCGTTGTCCGCGGGGGTGGTGCGGTGGGGACGGCGTACATGGAGCGGGGCACCGCGCCGCACGGTCCAGTGTGCGCGGTGCCCCGTGGCTCAGGCCGTGGATGGCAGGCCGTACGGATGACTGCTACAGGCCCGGGTACAGCGGGTGCTTGTCCGCCAGCGCCGTGACCCGGCCCGCCAGCGCCTCGCGGTCGAACTCCGGCTTCAGCGCCGCCGCGATGATGTCCGCGACCTCGGTGAAGTCCTCGGCCGTGAAGCCGCGGGTGGCGAGCGCCGGGGTGCCGATCCGCAGGCCCGAGGTGACCATCGGGGGGCGCGGGTCGTTCGGGACGGCGTTCCGGTTGACCGTGATGCCGACCTCGTGCAGCCGGTCCTCGGCCTGCTGGCCGTCCAGCTCGGAGTTCCGCAGGTCGACCAGGACCAGGTGGACGTCCGTACCGCCGGACAGGACGGAGACGCCCACCTCGGTCACGTCCGGCTGCACCAGACGCTCGGCGAGGATCCGTGCGCCGTCCAGGGTGCGCTGCTGGCGCTCCTTGAAGTCGTCCGTGGCCGCCACCTTGAAGGAGACCGCCTTGCCCGCGATGACGTGCTCCAGCGGGCCGCCCTGCTGGCCCGGGAAGACCGCGGAGTTGATCTTCTTCGCCAGTTCCTTGGTAGAGAGGATCACGCCGCCGCGCGGGCCGCCGAGGGTCTTGTGCGTGGTCGTCGTGACGACATGCGCGTGCGGCACCGGGTTGGGGTGCAGGCCCGCGGCGACCAGACCGGCGAAGTGCGCCATGTCGACCATCAGGTACGCGCCGACCTCGTCCGCGATCCTGCGGAAGGCGGCGAAGTCCAGCTGGCGGGGGTACGCCGACCAGCCGGCCACGATCAGCTTCGGACGGGACTCCTTGGCCAGGCGCTCGACCTCGGCCATGTCGACCGTGCCGGTCTCGTCGTCGACGTGGTACGCGACGACGTTGTAGAGCTTGCCGGAGAAGTTGATCTTCATGCCGTGGGTCAGGTGCCCGCCGTGGGCGAGGTTCAGACCCATGATCGTGTCGCCGGGGGAGAGCAGCGCGAACATCGCGGCCGCGTTCGCCTGGGCGCCCGAGTGCGGCTGCACGTTCGCGGCCTCGGCGCCGAACAGCGCCTTCACACGGTCGATGGCGATCTGCTCGATCACGTCGACGTGCTCACAGCCGCCGTAGTAGCGGCGGCCGGGGTAGCCCTCGGCGTACTTGTTGGTCAGTACGGAGCCCTGCGCCTCCATGACCGCGACCGGCGCGAAGTTCTCCGACGCGATCATTTCGAGGGTGGACTGCTGGCGGTGGAGCTCGGCGTCGACGGCGGCGGCGACATCCGGGTCGAGCTCATGGAGCGAGGTGTTGAGAAGCGACTTCGAAGACATCACAGTCCCTGGGGTCTCTTGGTGCTGGGGCACGTCTTGGCGGGGCACGTCAGTTGCCGGAGAACTCCGTGTACTCGTCGGCGGAGAGCAGGTCCTTCGGCTCCTCCGTGACGCGCACCTTGAACAGCCAGCCGCCCTCGAAGGGGGCGGAATTCACCAGCGAGGGGTCGTCCACGACGTCCTGGTTCGTCTCGGTGACCTCACCGGTCACCGGGGCGTACAGGTCGCTGACGGACTTGGTGGACTCCAGCTCTCCACAGGTCTCGCCGGCCGTCACCGTGTCACCGACCTCGGGGAGCTGGGCGTACACGACATCGCCGAGGGCGTTGGCCGCGTACTCCGTGATGCCGACCGTCGACACGCCGTCCTCGGCGGTCGTCAGCCACTCGTGCTCCTTGCTGTAGCGCAGCTGCTGGGGGTTGCTCATGACCTGAATTCTCCTGTACGCGGGGGTGTGGTGGGGAACAGCTGTCTTGCGGATCGAGACGGGGGCCGAGACGCGCCCGGTCCGGGTCGAGACCCGGGCCGGGACATGGACCTGGACGCGGACCTGGACAGCGATACCGGGATGCCGGTGCCGGAAGACGTACGTATCACTTCTGGCGCTTGTAGAAGGGCAGTGCGACGACCTGGTACGGCTCGTGGGAGCCGCGGATGTCGACCCCGACGCCGGTGGTGCCGGGCTTGGCATGGGCGGCGTCCACGTACGCCATGGCGATCGGCTTGCCCAGCGTGGGGGAGGGGGCGCCGGAGGTGACCTCGCCCACCACCGCGTCGCCCGCGACCACCTGGTAGCCGGAGCGCGGGACGCGGCGGCCCTCGGCGACCAGGCCGACCAGCTTGCGCGGCGGGGAGGCGGCGGCGAGCTCGGCCGCGGTGGCCAGCGCCGCCCGGCCGACGAAGTCGCCGCCGTTCGACGTCTTCTCGAACTTCACGACCCGCCCGAGGCCCGCGTCGAACGGGGTGAGGGCCGGGGACAGCTCGTTCCCGTACAGCGGCATCCCGGCTTCCAGCCGGAGCGTGTCGCGGCAGGACAGCCCGCAGGGCACCAGACCGACGCCCTCGCCGGCCTCGGTCAGCGCCTGCCACAGCTGCTCGGCGTACCGGGGCTCGACGAACAGTTCGAAGCCGTCCTCGCCGGTGTAGCCGGTGCGCGCGATCAGCGCGGGGACCCCGGCGACGGTGCCGGGCAGGCCCGCGTAGTACTTGAGCCCGTCCAGGTCGGCATCGGTGAGCGACTTCAGGATGCCGGGGGACTCGGGGCCCTGGACGGCCAGCAGCGCGTACGCGTCACGGTCGTCGCGTACGTCGGCGTCGAAGCCCTCGGAGCGGGCGGACAGCGCGTCCAGCACGGTCCGGGCGTTGGAGGCGTTGGCGACGATCATGTACTCGGCGTCGCCCAGGCGGTAGACGATCAGGTCGTCCAGGATCCCGCCGTCCTCCTGGCAGATCATGGTGTAGCGGGCACGGCCCACGGCCACGGCGCCGATATTGCCGACCAGCGCGTAGTCCAGGAGCGTGGCGGCCGCCGGGCCGGAGACGGTGATCTCGCCCATGTGGGAGAGGTCGAACAGGCCGGCCTTCGTACGGACGGCGTTGTGTTCGTCGCGCTCGCTGCCGTACCGCAGCGGCATGTCCCAGCCCGCGAAGTCGGTCATGGTGGCGCCCAGCGCGCGGTGCACGGAGTCGAGCGCGGTGAGGCGAGGGGCAGCGGGGGCCTCGGCGGAGGCGCTGGAGGTGCTGCTCGGGGGGACATGACTCATCGGTGTGGCTCCCAGGGCATGACGGCGAGGACGGTCCTCCCCATCTGTCATCGGAACCTGAGAGGTTCATCACGACCACTCGTACCGAGGGTCATGACTTGCACCTTGGGTGGAGCCGCAGAGCTGCGGCACGCTTTTCAGATCTGCCTCATCCGCGCGGTACGGGGCCTGAGAGATTCAAGGGAGGAACTTGCTCCTTCGGCGCCCGGCACACTCGGTGACCGGGACTCTCCCGCGCGGATTCAAACGGCCGGTATGCAGTTGGCGGGCACATCATCGCACGGGCCGTGGTCGAGTGGGGCGGCCCGGTCCATAACGCGCCTCACACCACGAAAAGCTTGTGAGGCATTGCCATTTCTTTACACTTTATGGGCAGGGTTCATTGGACCAGGCCCGGCTGAGCTGACAGGGGGACGGCGATGATGTCGCAGAGGTCCAGCGCATACGTGACCACCGCGGGCAGTACGGCGAGCGCCACCGCCGGGAGTGCGACGGCGAGCGCCGCCGGGAGCACGAGGAAACCGGCTGTGGCCGGGAAACCGGGCCCACCCACGCAACAGGACCCGCCCGCGAACATGGACCCGCCCGTGTCCGTGAAACCGGGCCCGCCCGCGCCGGGGGCCGTGACGCGTGGAGTGCCGGTCGTCCGGGATCTGCGGGCGCGCGGCGGCCGGGTGCCCAGACGGCTGGCCTTCGCGGCCGGGGACGTGGTGGTGGTCTCCGGGCTGCCGGGCAGCGGCAAGTCCACTCTCATCCGGCGGGCCGCCGAGGGCGGCGGCATCGACTCGCAGGACACCAGGGACCGCTGGGAGCGGCGGCTGCCCGGCGGACTGCCGTACGGCGTCTACCGCCCGCTTGTCCGGATCGCGCACTACGCGGGGCTGTGGCGCGCGCTGCGGTCGGGCGCGAGCGTCGTCGTCCACGACTGCGGTACGCAGGCCTGGGTACGGCGCTGGCTGGCCCGCGAGGCCCGTGCCCGCGGCCGGCTGCTCCATATCGTCCTGCTGGACGTCCCGGCCGAGGTGGCCCGCGCGGGCCAGCGCGAGCGCGGCCGGGGAGTCTCCGGCTACGCCTTCGCACGCCACCTCCGCGCGGTCGGCCACCTCCTCACCGGCGCCGAATCGGGCCGGCTTCCGGAGGGCTGCGCCTCGGCGGTGCTCCTGGACAGGGACGCGGCGGGGGCGCTGGACCGGATCGCCTTTCCGGTGACGCGGGGGGAGTGAGGGACGGCTTCCCGGAACTTGGCCGCGGACCCGCCCTCCCGGGCCCGTATCCCTGCGGAACCCGCACCTCCGCGGAGCCGGGGCCGCCCTCCGGGACCCGCCCGCCCCACCGTTCTCGTCACCTGCCCGGCGCAGGGTCCGGCCTGCGGAGTTAGGGTGCTGCGGCAGGGTCGAGGGTGGAGGGAAAGACAGTGAATACAGCATGGCCGGGCAACGAGCTCGAAGAGGTGCTCGCCGCCTCGCTCGGCGTCGACGGGGCGGGCGCGCGGCTCGTCGAAGTACTGGCACGCAGCGAGGTCTGGGTTCCGCTGCCCAACGGGGGCGGCCCCGACAGCCCCAATCTCGATCTGCCGACGGTGGAGATCGAGGGATCCGCGTACGTCCCGGTATTCAGCTCCGAGCAGCAGTACCTCCAGTGCGTCGGCGCCCATATGCCGTTCACCGTCGCCCCGGCCCGTGAGTTCGCCCGGGGGCTGCCGCCGCAGCTCGGGATCGCGGTCAATCCGGGCGGCATGGTCGGGATGCCGCTGCCGCCCGCAGCCGTCGCCGAGCTGTGCCGGGTGGGCCGTACGCCGCTCGACGGTCCGGCGAGTGGCGGACGTGTCCGGCTCTTCGAGCCGGACTGGCAGGAGGAGCCGGTCGATTTTCTCGCCGCCGCCGCGGGGGAGTTCGAGGAGTCCGGCGTGGTGCTCTCCGCCCGGCGCGCGCTCGCCAGCGTGGAGGGCGAGTCCCCGGTTCTCTTCGTCGGGGTCCAGCTCTCCTCCTGGGAGGGAGCGGACCGTAATGCCCCGATGGACGCGCTCGGCCGTGCCCTGCACCGGGCGCAGGTCGGCTGGCCGGTCAATCTCGTCCTGCTGGACATGGCACAGGACCCGGTCGGCGATTGGCTGTTGGCGAAGGTGCGGCCGTTCTACGAGCGCCGTTACGCGTAGAAATCGGTGGTGGCCGGTGCCTGTGGCCGACAGTCGTCGGTATCGGTACGGGTACGGACGCGCGCCCGGGGTACGTCTCCTGGGGTACGTCCGGAAAGGGACCGGCTCCGCTCGCCTACGCGGAGGGCACACCGGTCGTCAAGTCTGTGTCAGAGCGGCCGCCTAAGCTGGTTTGATGGCAGGGGCGCCGCGGTCGTGCGGTGTTTCCGGCCAGAGGCATGGTGGCTGCCGTCGGCCGTGGGTTTTCCGTAGGTTCCCGTGGCCGCCGCACCGTGTGTCCCGAGGTCCCTCCACCGTGGGCCGGCGGGGGACATCGGGGGAGCTGGTCGAATGGTGGATCGAACGAGGGGCGGGACCCAGAGTGAGCGCGTCAGGCACCGCGGCGGCCGGGCAGGTCGAGAACATGCTGCGCCAGGTGACCCCAGGGCGCTATGACGCGTACGAGGCACTGCTGCACTCCATCGCCGACGGCAGCGTCTGGATGCTGCTCTGGCACGGCCAGGCCGGTTCGCCCGACGCCCAGTACGGCAACATGGAGATCGACGGCCTGGGCTACGCCCCCTGCGTCACCTCCGCGCAGGAGCTGGCCGTGAGCGGCTGGACCCGTGCGCACGAAGTGGTCACCGGCCACGACATCGCGCACGCCCTCTATCCCGACCGCTGGGGAATCTGGCTCAATCCGCACGCTCCCGGCGGCGGTGTCGGTATCCCGTGGCTCGATCTGCGCCGGATCGCCACCGGCCTCGACCGGATGCCGGCCGGACCGCTGCGGCTCTCCGAACCGGCCATCGCGCTGCCGCAGTTCTACGCGATGCTCACGCAGAACGCGCACCGCACCCCCGCGGTCCGCTCGCTGCGCCGCGCGTGGGTGCAGCCGGCGCTCGGCGCCCCGTACCTGGCGATCGGCCTCGACCTGTACGACACGAGCGGGCCCTCCGTCGACTCGGTGCGCACGATGATGCGTCAGTCGGTCACGGCCGTCCCCGACGGGCTCCCGGTGTCCACCGTCGCGATGTCCGACGAGTACGACCCGGTGGCGATGTGGCTTCAGGTCAACTCGCGGCCGTTCTACGACCGTGAGGCGCACGTGGCTCCCGCGCCGGCGGGTGGTTACGGCTACCCGCCGCCGGCCTCCCGCGCGTACTGATCCAGTCTCCCTCCCGCGCGTACTGACCGGTCTCCGCGCGCGTACCGACTAGTCTCCCTCCCGCGCGTACTGACCGGTCTCCGCGCGCGTCCTGACCGGACCTCACGCGCGACTGCCCCCGCGTTTTTTGAGCCGTCGCGTGGCGCGCGTGGCGTGTCCGTGCCAAGCCGGGGCCTCCGGCGTGCATAGGGCACCCACGGTTCCGGAGTGCTGACCAGGTGTCACATCGCGACCCTTCGCGCGCCCGGATGTGCCCCTGTTTCCACCCGCATGGCGCCAGTTGGGCGCGATGTCGGATGTGGAGGAATAGTGGATGAGTTGGTCCGCTGACGTGATCCCCACGTCCGCATAACGGTAATCCTTTGATCGCATCACGGTTGAGCAACCATTCCCCAAGAGGGCTGGCGGGTGATCGTGAAGTAGCAGAAGACTCCGTGCAGCAAGTTGTCTAGGCCTGTGTGCGGCGCGCTGACAGAAGCAGCTCCCGTCGCGGCACGGCTACTTGCGACATGTGATCTGAACGAGCCGCTACAGCGGCGGTCATGGGCCGGCCACCGTCGGCCGAGAGGGGTCTCCAGCGCAATGACGGCACCTATCGAGACCACCGGTTCGGCGGCGCAAGCACCGCCCGAAGCGGTGCTGAAGGGCGCCGGGGGCAAGCAGATCGAGGGCCGTTCGCTCGGCCGGATCGCGTGGACGCGCTTCAAACGCGACAAGGTCGCCATGGCCGGCGGCGTCGTCGTGATCCTGCTGGTTCTTGTCGCCGTACTGTCCAAACCGATCCAGTCCGTCTTCGGGCTCGACCCCAACGCCTTCAACCAGGACCTGGTCGATCCCACTCTGCTCGCCCCGAAGGGCAGCTTCGGCGGCATGAGTTGGGACCACCCGCTCGGTGTCGAGCCGCAGACGGGGCGCGACATCCTGGCCCGCATCATCGAGGGCTCCTGGGTCTCCCTCGTGGTCGCCGCCGGATCCACCATCCTGTCGGTCGTCATCGGCGTCGTGATGGGCGTCGTGGCCGGCTTCTACGGCGGCTGGGTCGACAGCGCCATCAGCCGGATGATGGACACCTTCCTGGCGTTCCCGCTGCTGCTCTTCGCGATCTCCATCTCGGCATCGCTCCAGGGCAACGCGTTCGGCCTCGAAGGGCTTCCGCTGCGTATCGCGGTCCTGGTCTTCGTCATCGGCTTCTTCAACTGGCCGTACATCGGCCGGATCGTGCGTGCGCAGACACTCAGCCTGCGCGAGCGCGAGTTCGTGGAGGCGGCGAGGTCGCTGGGCGCGCGTGGGCCGTTCATCCTCTTCCGTGAGCTGCTGCCCAACCTGATCGCACCGATCCTCGTCTACTCGACGCTGCTCATCCCCACGAACATCCTCTTCGAGGCGTCCCTGAGCTTCCTCGGCGTCGGTATCGCCCCGCCGCAGTCCTCGTGGGGCGGCATGTTGTCCACCGCGGTCGATCTCTACCAGGTCGACCCGATGTTCATGATCATTCCCGGCATGGCGATCTTCATCACCGTGCTGGCCTTCAATCTGCTGGGGGACGGGCTGCGCGACGCACTCGACCCTCGTGGCAAGTAATCGCGGGCTCTCACCGCACCGGTCGATCGAGGGGGCTTTTCCTCAGCATGAACAGCAGAAAGACGGCATCAGCGATTGCTGTGACGCTCGCGGTGGCACTGGGTGCTACCGCCTGCGGTGGCGGCGGCAACAACAGTGACGGCAACGGTGGCGGCGACGCGAAGGCCGACGCCGGTCTGAGCAGCATCGTCAACAAGAGCGACAAGAAGGGGGGAACGGTCACCTACGAGCACGCCAGTGGCCCCGACTCCCTGGACCCGGGCAACACGTACTACGGCTGGGTGCAGAACTTCGCCCGCCTCTACGCGCGTTCCCTGGTCACCTTCAAGCCGGCGGCCGGGAAGGAAGGCCTCCAGATCGTCCCCGACCTGGCGACCTCGCTCGGCAAGGCCAGCCCGGACGCCAAGACCTGGACCTACACGCTCCGCAAGGGCGTGAAGTACGAGGACGGCACCGAGATCACGGCCCAGGACGTCAAGTACGCCGTCGAGCGCAGCAACTTCGCGCCCGAGGCCCTGTCCAACGGCCCGACGTACTTCAAGGCGTACCTCGACGGCGGCGACAAGTACAAGGGTCCGTACAAGGACAAGTCCGCCGAGGGACTCAAGTCCATCGAGACGCCGGACAAGTACACGATCGTCTTCAAGCTCAACAAGCCGTTCGCGGACATGGACTACCTGGCGGCCTTCTCGCAGACCGCTCCGGTGCCGCAGAAGGCCGACAAGGGCGCCGAGTACGTCAAGAAGATGGTCTCCTCGGGCCCGTACAAGTTCGACTCGTACAGCGAGAGCAGCGGCGCGACGCTCTCCCGGAACCCTCAGTGGGACGCGAAGACGGACCCGGTCCGCAAGGCGCTGCCCGACAAGATCGAGCTGAAGTTCAACGTCAACGCCCAGACCATTGACGATCACCTGCTGACCGACGCGATCACCGCGGACATCGCGGGTACCGGTCTTCAGTCCAAGACGCAGCCGAAGGTGCTCCCCAAGCCGGCGGAGAAGGCCAAGACGGACAACCCGTACGCGGGCGTCACCCAGTACCTGGCGTTGAACGCCAACGTGGAGCCGTTCGACAAGCCCGACTGCCGCAAGGCCGTGCAGTACGCGGTCGACAAGGTCGGCATGGTCAACTCCATCGGCGGCTCCGTCAAGGGCGACCCGGCCACCACGCTGATCCCGCCGTCGGTGAGCGGTTACAAGAAGTTCGACCTGTACCCGTCGGCGGACAACAAGGGTGACGCGGCCAAGGCCAAGGAACTCCTCACCAAGTGCGGCAAGCCGAACGGCTTCAAGACCACGCTGACCGCGCGCGCCGACCGTCCCGACGAGGTCCAGGCCGCGACGCAGCTCCAGGAGAGCCTGAAGAAGGTCGGCATCACCGCCGAGATCAAGACGTTCCCCGCGGACAAGTACTTCACCGACTTCGTGGGCGTTCCGGAATGGGTTCACAAGAACAAGGCCGGAATGATGATGATGGCGTGGGGTGCTGACTGGCCCACCGGCTTCGGCTTCCTCGACCAGATCGTCAACGGTTCGGCGATCAAGCCGTCCGGTGGTCAGAACCTGATGGAGCTGGACGACCCGAAGATCAACAAGGCGCTGACCGACGGCATCGGCATCGTCGACGACGCGGCCCGCCAGGCGAAGTGGGGCGAGGTCGACAAGCTCGTCCTGGAGAACGCCTCGGTCGTCCCGCTCTTCTACAAGAAGAACCTGCTCTACCGGCCCGAGTCCGCGACGAACGTCACGGTCGCCGAGTCCTACCTGGGCATGTACGACTACGTGCTCATGGGTTCGAGCAAGTAGCCAAGTAGGCCACGTAGGCAAGCAGTACGAGCAAGTCGTACGAGCAGGTAGCACGAGCAAGTCGTACGAGTAAGCAGTACGAGCAAGTCGTACGAGCACCACCTGGTCCGACCTGGTCGCGTCCGCCGCGTTCACCGCGCGGGCGCGGCCGGGGCCAGTAGGACCCCTCACACCTGTACATCAACAAGCACCCCCCTCGAAAGGCAGGTGAAGGTGTCAGGCCGGCCGGGCGCATCCCGTCCGCACGGCCCGGCGCCGCACGGCTGTGGCTGCGTACATCATCCGACGCGTCTTCGCCGCGGTGTTGCTGCTGCTGGTGGTCAGCGCAGTCACGTTCGCGATCTTCTTCCTGGTGCCCCGCCTCGGCGGGCAGACGACCGACTCGATTGCCGCCCAGTACGTCGGCAAGAGCCCGGACCCTGACGTCATCGCCGCCGTCAAGAAGAACCTGGGGCTCGATCAGCCCCTCTATCTTCAGTACTGGAACTTCATCAAGGCCATCGTGGTCGGCGCCGAATACAACTTCGGCCCCAACCCCTCGGTGTGCAACGCGCCGTGCTTCGGCTACTCGTTCAAGACGCACGTCGAGGTCTGGCCCGAGATCGTCCAGCGCATTCCAGTGACCTTCTCGCTCGCCATCGGCGCGGCCGTCATCTGGGTCGTCACCGGTGTCGCCATCGGTGTGCTCTCCGCGCTCAAGCGGGGATCGATCTTCGACCGGCTGACCATGGGCATCGCTCTGGCCGGTGTCTCGCTGCCGATGTTCTTCACCGGTCTGGCGTCCCTCGCGCTGTTCAGCTTCAACTGGCCGATCTGGGAGAACCTCCAGTTCGTACCGTTCGAGGAGAACCCCGCCGAATGGGCCTGGAACCTGGTTCTGCCCTGGTGCACGCTGGCCTTCCTCTACTCGGCTCTCTACGCGCGCCTCACCCGTGCGGGCATGCTGGAGACCATGGGTGAGGACTACATCAGAACCGCGCGGGCGAAGGGACTCAAGGAGCGCAAGGTGGTCGTCAAGCACGGCCTGCGCGCCGCGCTCACCCCGCTCATCACCATCTTCGGCATGGACTTCGCGCTTCTCCTGGGAGGCGCCGTCATCACGGAGCGCGTCTTCTCCTTCCAAGGAATGGGCGCGTATGCCATCCAGGGCGTGACCCGAAGTGACCTGCCCATCGTGATGGGTGTGACACTGGTCGCCGCCTTCTTCATCGTTCTCTGCAATCTGCTGGTGGACCTCGTGTACGCCGCGATCGACCCCCGGGTGAGGCTCTCATGAGCGACGTGCGCAAGACGGACACGGACGCGGGCGAGGGCGTGGCCGCCAAGACGGCGAGTACGACGGCCTCCGCCGAGAAGTTCCTGTCCGTACGGGACCTCCGCATCCACTTCGACACCGACGACGGTCTGGTCAAGTCCGTCGACGGCGTCAGCTTCGACCTCAAGGCCGGCCAGACCCTGGGCATCGTCGGCGAGTCCGGCTCCGGGAAGTCCGTGACCTCGCTGGGCATCATGGGGCTGCACACCTCCGAGCGGGCCCGTATCTCCGGCGAGATCTGGCTGGACGGCGAGGAGCTGATCGGCGCGGGACCCGAGCGGGTACGCAAGCTGCGCGGCCAGAAGATGGCGATGATCTTCCAGGACCCGCTGTCGGCGCTGCACCCGTACTACAGCATCGGCTCGCAGATCGTGGAGGCCTACCGCGTCCACAACTCCGTCGACAAGAAGACCGCCAAGAAGCGGGCCGTCGACATGCTCGACCGGGTCGGGATCCCCGAGCCGGCCCGGCGCTACAACGACTATCCGCATCAGTTCTCGGGCGGCATGCGCCAGCGCGCGATGATCGCGATGGCCCTGGTCAACAACCCCGAGCTGCTGATCGCGGACGAGCCGACGACAGCGCTGGACGTGACCGTCCAGGCGCAGATCCTCGACCTCATCCGGGATCTCCAGAAGGAGTTCCACTCGGCGGTCGTCATCATCACCCACGACCTGGGCGTCGTCGCCGAGATCGCGGACGAGCTGCTGGTGATGTACGCGGGGCGTTGCATCGAGCGCGGAACCTCCGAGAAGGTCTTCTACCAGCCCCAGCACCCGTACACCTGGGGCCTGCTGGGATCGATGCCCCGCATCGACCGGGACCAGACCGACCGGCTCGTGCCGGTCAAGGGAACCCCGCCCAGCCTCATCAACGTCCCGTCCGGCTGCGCCTTCCACCCGCGCTGCCCGTACGCGGACGTGCCCAAGGACAACATCACCCGCACCGAGCGTCCGGAGCTGCGGCAGATCACCGACGGGCACTTCTCCGCCTGCCACATGTCGCCCGCGGAGCGGGAACAGATCTGGACCGAAGAGATTGCGCCGAAGCTGTGACTGAGCCGAACACGAAGATTCCGCAGCAGGGGTCGGAGCAGGGGGCACCCGAACCGCTCCTCAAGGTCACCGGCCTGGTCAAACACTTCCCGATCACCAAAGGCGTACTGAAACGCAAGGTCGGCGCGGTCCAGGCGGTCGACGGACTCACCTTCGACGTGCGCCCCGGCGAGACCCTGGGTGTCGTCGGCGAGTCCGGCTGCGGCAAGTCGACCATGGGCCGGCTGATCACGCGGCTGCTCGAACCGACCGGTGGAAAGGTCGAGTTCGAGGGCCGGGACATCACGCATCTGTCCGCCGGCGCCATGCGGCCCATGCGCCGCGACGTACAGATGATCTTCCAGGACCCGTTCGGTTCGCTGAACCCGCGCCACACCGTCGGCGGGATCATCAGCACCCCCTTCAAGCTCCAGGGCATCAAGCCCGAGGGCGGTCTGAAGAAGGAGGTCCAGCGGCTGCTGGAGCTGGTGGGCCTGAGCCCTGAGCACTACAACCGCTACCCGCACGAGTTCTCCGGCGGTCAGCGGCAGCGCATCGGTATCGCCCGCGCCCTCGCGCTCAATCCGAAGCTGGTCGTCGCCGACGAGCCGGTCTCGGCGCTGGACGTGTCGATCCAGGCGCAGGTGGTGAACCTGCTGGACGACCTCCAGGACGAGCTGGGTCTGACGTACGTGATCATCGCGCACGACCTCTCGGTCATCCGCCATGTGTCGGACCGGATCGCGGTGATGTACCTCGGCAAGATGGTCGAGCTGGCGGACCGCAAGTCGCTGTACGAGTCGCCGATGCACCCGTACACCAAGGCGCTGCTGTCTGCCGTGCCGGTGCCGGACCCGAGCAGGCGCGGCGGGAAGAGCGACCGGATCCTGCTCAAGGGCGACGTGCCGTCGCCGATCTCGCCGCCGAGCGGCTGCCGGTTCCACACCCGGTGCTGGAAGGCGACGGAGGTCTGCAAGACGACCGAGCCGCCGCTGATCGAGCTGGCGCCGGGCCACCAGGCGGCGTGCCACCACCCGGAGAACGCTCCGGACCAGCGTCCGCAGGACACGGTGTCGGTGGCGGACCGGGAGACGGTCGAGCTGGCGGAGGCGCCGGCGAAGACGCTGTCGGCGGAGGCTTCCGGCTCGAAGGACCAGGGAGCCGTCACCAAGGAGTAGGGCCGTCACCAAGGAGTAGGCGGGCACGCCTGCCTGTCAGATCACCGCCCGCCCGGGACCCGTTCCGGGCGGGCGGCACAATGTCCGGGTGTTCCACGACTTTTTCACGCCCTCCGTCCAGCACGCGCTCGACCTCGCCGGAATCTTCGTCTTCGCGATCTCCGGCGCCCTGCTCGCCGTACGCAAGAACTTCGACGTCTTCGGCATGGCGGTGGTGGCCGAGAGCACCGCGCTGGGCGGAGGGCTGATCCGTGACCTGATCATCGGGGCCGTCCCGCCGGCCGCCTTCACCGACCTCGGCTATTTCTCCATGCCGCTGGTCGCGACCGCCCTGGTGTTCTTCCTGCATCCGCAGGTGGAACGGATCCAGGGCGCGGTCAATGTCTTCGACGCGGCGGGGCTCGGGCTGTTCTGCGTCACCGGCACCACCAAGGCGTACGAGTACGGCCTCGGCCTCACCTCCTCGGCGGTGCTCGGTCTGACCACGGCGGTCGGTGGCGGTGTGCTGCGGGACGTACTCGCCAACGAGGTTCCCTCGCTGCTGCGTTGGGACCGCGATCTGTACGCCGTCCCGGCCATCGTCGGCGCCACGATGGTGGCGCTCTGTATCCGCTTCGACGCGCTCAACGGGCTGACCAGCGGATTCGCCGTACTGGCCGCCTTCGTCCTACGGCTGTTCGCGATGCGCTTCCACTGGCGGGCACCGCGCGCCTGGAACCGGCGCTCCGACGCGGCGGAGGAGAGTCCGTCTGCTTGAGTCAGTCCGCCGATGGTCCTCGCGTTGGGCCGCTTGAGGGCCGGGCCACCGTGTGTGTGGGGCCATCGTCTGAGGGAGGGGCGTTACGGAGATATTACTAAGCTACCGCTCAGTAAAGCCTTGTTGTACGGTTGGGCCGCATGGCAGCAGAGGCAACCAGCACGCACGTGTCCACCGGGAACGCGCAAGTGTCCATCGGCAACAGTGAGTTCGACCGGGGCACCGCCGTCACCCGTCGAGGTCGTGAAGAAGGCGCCTACGACGCGCTGCTCGCCCCAGGCTGGACGGTCATGAATGTCCTCAACGGCGGCTATCTGCTGGCGGTGATCGCCCGCGCGCTCGGTGACGCGCTGCCGCACTCCGACCCGTTCGCGGTCTCGGCGCACTACCTCGCGCCGTCGGCGCCGGGCCCCGCCGTGGTGCGTACGGAGACGGTGCGGACCGGCCGTACGCTCACCACCGGCCAGGCCTCCCTGTACCAGGCGGCGGCGGACGGCGGGGAGGTCGAGCGGATCCGGGTCGTCGCCTCGTACGGCGATCTGGACGCGCTGTCCGACGACGTACGGACGGCGGCGAAGCCACCCGGGATCCCGCCCCTGGAGCGCTGCGTCAACACCGTCGAAGCACCCCGGCCCCCGGGCGACTTCGCGCTGACCGACCGGCTTGCCCTGAAGCTCGATCCGGCCACGGTCGGCTGGGCGGTCGGCGCGCCCTCCGGGCGGGGCGAGATGCGCGGCTGGTTCGAGTTCGCGGACGGCCGCGACGCCGATCCGCTCTCGCTGCTGCTCGCGGTGGACGCGCTGCCGCCGACGTCGTTCGAGCTCGGTCTCCAGGGCTGGACGCCGACCGTCGAGCTGACGGCCCACGTCCGCTGCCGCCCGGCGCCGGGCCCGCTCCGGGTCTCCCTCACCACCCGCAACCTCGCGGGTGGCTTCCTGGAGGAGGACGCGGAGATCTGGGACAGCGCGGACCGGCTGGTGGCCCAGTCCCGTCAGCTGGCCCGCGCGCCACGCGGCTGAGCGGGGAGCGGCTCGCGAGGTAGCCGTAGCCGTAGCCGTAGCCGTTGGTGTGGGTGTGGGTGGGGGTGTGGGTGCGCCGGGGCGCCCGAGCTTCCCCGTACGGAATCCTGGAATCCTGGGCGGGTGAAGTCCGACCGCCTTCTGTCGATCCTGCTGCTGCTCCAGACCCGTGGCCTCGTCCCGGCCACGGAACTCGCCGAGCGTCTCGAAGTGTCCGTACGGACCATCTACCGCGATGTCGAGTCGCTCTCCGCCTCCGGCGTCCCCGTCTACGCGGAGCGCGGCCGGCACGGCGGGATCGCGCTGCTGCCCGGGTTCCGTACCGATGTCACGGGCCTGACCGCCGACGAGTCCCGCGCCCTGTTCGTCCTCGCCGCCCAGGGTGCTCACTCCGCGCTCGGGCTCGACCAGGCGCTCGGCTCCGCCCTGCGCAAGGTGATGGCCGCGCTGCCCGAACCGCATCGCCCGGCCGCCGAGTTGACCAGCCGGCGGATCCTGGTCGACCCGGAGCGCTGGATGCGCGCGCCGAGGCCGCCCGTCGATCTGGACCAGTTGAGCACGGCGGTCTTCGCGGACCGGCGGCTGCGGCTGTGCTACCGGCACAGCGGCACGACCGAACCGCGTGCGTACACCGTCGATCCGTACGGTCTCGTCGTCAAGGCGGGCGTCTGGTACCTCGTCGCCGACCACCGGGGCGCGCCGCGTCTCTTCCGTGCGGACCGTGTCCAGAAGGCCGCCGTGTCCGAGTCGCCCGTGCGGCGCCGGGAGGGGGTGGAACTGGCGGACGTCTGGGCGGTACTGCGCCGGGACGTGGAGGTACGGCCCGCCGATGTGCGCGTCCAGGCCCGCGTGCGGGTCTCGCGCCTGGACATGTTCCTGCGCATCCAGGGCGTGCAGCTCACCGAGGAACCCGTGACCGAGGCGGACGGGGAGTGGGCACGGGTGCGGCTCGCCTATCCCCTCCTGGGAGGCGTGCGCTCACTGCTCGCCTTCGGCGAGAACGTGGAGGTGCTGTCGCCACCGGAGGCCCGGGAGGAGATGACCCGGGCGGCGGCCGCCGTCATGGCGTTGTACGGGGCGGGGCCGCCCGGGGCGGAGTCGCGGACGAATCCGGAGTCACGGACGAATCCGGAGTCACGGAAGGGACCGGGGGCGTCGCCCGCGGGCGGTCGACGCCCAGGAAACGGCTGACGGCCACGGTGAGTTCCGCCGGGGCGTCCTCCTGGACGAGATGGCCGGCACTCGCCAACAGCCGCAGCTCGGCGCCCGGAACCAGCCCGGCGAGTTCCCGGCCCCTGTCCGGCGGGATCCAACTGTCCTCGGCGCCCCAGCAGATCAGGACCGGCAGGTCCAACTCTCCGTAACGGCCCTGGATCTCGTCCGTGAACCGCTGGTCGTTCTGCTCGATCTGCCGGTAGAAGGCGGACTGTCCGTCGTCCCCGCACCACGGTTCGACCAGCCGGTCCAGAACGTCGGGCCGCAGGCCCTGATGGCTCGCGGAGGAGACGTACTCCCGTACCAGCGCCCGGTGAAGGGCGGGCGGCAGTTGCTCGAAGACCTCGCGGTGGCCGCCGAGCAGCCGGTAGGTCGGCGAACCCCATGGCGCCAGCGCCACCGGGTCGACGAGCGCCAGACGTTCGTAGCGGGCACCGTGCAGGAGGTGGGCGCGGAGCGCGACACAGCCGCCGAAGTCATGGGCGACAACGGCGGGCCGCTTCGGATCCCGGCCCCGGCCCCCGCCCTCGCCCCCGTCTCCGTCCCCGCCCAGGCCCCAGTGGGCGAGCAGCTCCGTGAAGACCCGGGCCTGCGCGGCCAGTGACACATCCTGCCCCGCGCTCTTCTGCGAGACGCCGTAGCCGGGCATGTCCCAGACGAAGACCTGGTGATCCTGCGCGAGGGCCCGTGCGACGGCACGCCAGACGTACGAGGAGAAGGGCGTCCCGTGCAGCAGCACGACCGGTGGCAGGCCGGGTGAACCGAGCGTGGCCCACCGCACCTCGCCGGATGAGCTGCTGAACGTACGATCGAGAAGCCAGTCTGTCATGACCGTAAAGCTATACACTCCTGTCGCTGTCAGGGAAGGATGCCGAGTATCCGCCCCGATACGGACCGAATCCGGACCGAATCCGGAACGAATGCCCCGCGATCGCGAACCAGCTGCGCACCGGCTAACCGGAGCCCGCGTCCGGCTCGTAGAATCGACCGCACCATGGCTTACCTCGACCACGCCGCGACCACTCCGATGCTGCCGGAGGCGATCGAGGCGATGACCGCCCAGTTCGCCCTCGCCGGCAATGCCTCCTCGCTCCATGCCGCCGGGCGCCGGGCCCGCCGTACCGTCGAGGAGGCCCGCGAAACGCTCGCGGAGGCCCTCGGCGCACGGCCCAGCGAGGTGGTCTTCACCTCGGGCGGTACGGAAGCCGACAACCTCGCCGTGAAGGGCCTGTACTGGTCCCGCCGCGACGCCGACCCCGCCAGGACCAGAGTGCTGGCCAGCCCCGTGGAGCACCACGCCGTCCTCGACGCCGTCGAGTGGCTCGGCGAACACGAGGGCGCGACCGTCGAGTATCTGCCGGTCGACGCCTACGGCCGGGTCCTTCCCGGGACACTGCGCGAGGCCGTCGAACGCAACCCGGACGATGTCGCCCTCGCCACCGTCATGTGGGCCAACAACGAGATCGGCACGATCCTGCCGGTCCGTGAACTGGCCGACGTAGCAGCGGAATTCGGCATCCCGCTGCACTCCGACGCCGTCCAGGCCTTCGGTCAGACGGAGCTGGAATTCGGCACCTCGGGACTCGCCGCGATGACCGTTTCCGGCCACAAGATCGGCGGCCCGTACGGTATCGGCGCGCTGCTGCTCGGCCGGGAGTACACCCCCGTACCCGTACTGCACGGCGGCGGCCAGGAGCGCCATGTGCGCTCCGGCACTCTCGACGTCCCCGCGATCGCCGCCTTCGCCGTCGCGGGCCGGCTCGCCGCGCGACGGCGCGAGGAATTCGCCCGCGAGATCGGCGCCCTGCGCGACGAACTGATCGACGCCGTACGCGCGGCGGTCCCCGACGCGGTCCTCGGCGGCGACCCGGACAACCGTCTCCCCGCCAACGCGCACTTCAGCTTCCCGGGCTGTGAGGGCGACTCGCTGCTCCTGCTCCTCGACGCCCAGGGCATCGAGTGTTCGACGGGATCGGCCTGTACGGCGGGAGTCGCCCAGCCCAGCCACGTCCTCCTGGCCACCGGCAGCGACCCCGACCTGGCCAGGGGCACCCTGCGCTTCTCCCTCGGCCACACCACCACCAGGGCGGATGTCGAGGCGGTCGCCAAGGTCATCGGCCCCGCGGTGGACCGCGCGAGGAACGCGGGACTCAGTTAGGGCCTGTCCGGGACCCGTACGTCCGTGCGTCAACAGCGCGCCGCGAAGGGCCGGATTTCTGTCGCTCTTCCGGGGGATGGGCGGTCGGCCCGGGGCGTTGCCACAATTTTCAGCGGGTCGGGGGGAAGCCGAACGCCGAGATCGCGGAGACCGTGCGTCTGTACGGTCGTGCGGCCGTGTCGCTGCGGGGGCCTGCGTGTGTGCGTTCCTTCCCGTCTCCCGGACCGTGGTCGACGAGACTCAGGAGCGCGCATTGAAGAAGACCGGACGGCTGTCCACCCTCGGCGTGATTGCGGCGATCGGCTCCGTACTGCTCACAGCGGGCATGGCGGACGCGGCACCGGCGAAGTGGGCCAAGCACGATCAGGCGGCGGCTCAGTTCAGGAAGGCGGGCATCACGTCCTCCTCCAGCGGAGGCTGTTCCGACTGGAACAAGAAGACCTGTACGTCGTTCACGAACATCAACAAGGCGACGGTCTCCGGCGCGATCGCGTTCAAGAAGGTGAGCCGCTGCAAGGTCGTCATCACCGGCGGTACCGAAAGGGGACACGCGGCGGGGACGTACAGCCACCGGAACGGCTACAAGGTCGACATGAGTGTGACCACCTGCCTCAACAAGTACATCACCGGTAAGGCCGGCAAGTTCACGTACGCCGGCAAGCGCAAGGGCGACGGGGCCAAGATGTACAAGTCCCCGGCGGGGAACGTCTACGCCCGCGAGGGTAGCCACTGGGACGTCACGTACTACAACAGCAAGGCGTAAGGGTCACCGGTGTGCCGACCGCCCGGCCGGACGGTCGGCCCACACCGCGCCCGCACGGTCCGCGCACCTCGCCCGCGCCCGGACCGGCTCAGGTGGCGGCCTTCTTCTCCTTGGCCTTCCGGGTGTCCAGTCCCGCGCGCGCCTCGCCCACGAGCTTCAGGTACCGGTCCCAGTCCCAGTGCGGCCCCGGGTCCGTGTGGTCGGTGCCCGGCACCTGCGCATGGGTGACGATGTGCTCGCGGTCCACGGGTATCCCGTACCGCGCGCAGATCCCCGCGGTCAGCCGCGCCGAGGAGCGGTACATCGCGTCCGTGAAGGATTCGGGCTTGTCCACCCAGCCCTCGTGCTCGATGCCGACCGACCGCTCGTTGTAGGAGCGGTTCCCCGCGTGGTACGCCACGTCCAGCTCGCGGATCATCTGCGCCACCTGGCCCTTCTTGCCGACCACATAGTGTGTGGCCGCGCCATGGGCCGGATTGCGGAAGACCTTGAGCGCCACGTCGTAGCTGCCCTGGACGACATGGATCACCACGCGGTCGATGGTGAAGTCCTCCGGGCGGTCCGCCCGCCGGTAGTTCGCGGGGGAGGCCGCGACCCAGGTGGCGCCGGCGTGATCCAGTTCACCCTCCTTGCGGGGCTTCTCGACGCCCGGCACCTGCCACCAGAGCCTGCCGATCTCGTCCCGCGCGGCCAGACCGCCGCCGAGCACCGCGGCGGCACCGCCGATCAGTACGACCCGCCGCCCGATACGGCGGCCACCTGTCCGGTCGTCCGTTCCGCGAGCCTTCGCGCGATTCCTTCTGCCGCTGCCGCTGCCGCTGCCGTCGGCCGGTCGGGTCCGGCTGTGCGATCCGCCTTCCGTCCGGCTGCCAGGCCCGCCCTCCGCCCGGCCGTCCGGCCCGCTGTCCGTCGGGTCGTCGGGTCGGGTGTCCGTGGGAACGCGCCGGCGCCGGCCCCCGCCGCTGCCCGCCGTGTCCCGCGTTTTTTCGTCCATATGATCGTCAACGCCAACTCGCGCGACTCTGGTTCCCACCGGGCCGTACTCTGGTGGAGCTATGACTCAGAATTCCCAGCGCCCCCTCCGCGTGCTCGCCGCCATGTCCGGCGGCGTGGACTCCGCCGTCGCCGCCGCCCGAGCCGCGGAGGCGGGCCACGACGTGACCGGAGTGCACCTCGCGCTCTCCGCGAACCCGCAGTCCTTCCGTACGGGTGCGCGCGGTTGCTGCACCATCGAGGACTCCCGCGACGCGCGCCGTGCCGCCGATGTCATCGGCATCCCGTTCTACGTATGGGATCTCGCGGAACGTTTCCGCGAGGACGTGGTCGACGACTTCGTCGCGGAGTACGAGGCCGGCCGCACCCCGAACCCCTGCCTGCGCTGCAACGAGAAGATCAAGTTCGCCGCGCTGCTCGACAAGGCGCTCGCGCTCGGCTTCGACGCGGTCTGCACGGGCCATTACGCGACGGTCGTCACCGGCCGGGACGGCTCCCGCGAGCTGCACCGGGCGAGCGACATGGCCAAGGACCAGTCGTACGTCCTCGGAGTCCTGGACGAGCGCCAGCTCGCCCACGCCATGTTCCCGCTCGGTGACACCCTCACCACCAAGGACGAGATCCGCGCCGAGGCGGAGCGCCGGGGCCTGGCCGTGGCGAAGAAGCCCGACAGCCACGACATCTGCTTCATCGCGGACGGCGACACCCAGGGCTTCCTGGCCGACCGCCTCGGCCGGGCCGAGGGTGACATCGTCGACGAGTCCGGTACGAAGGTGGGCAGCCACGACGGCGCGTTCGGCTTCACCATCGGGCAGCGCAAGGGCCTGCGCATCGGCCACCCGGCCGCCGACGGCAAGCCGCGCTACGTCCTGGACATCTCGCCCGTCGACAACACCGTGACGGTCGGCCCGGCCGCCGCGCTGGACGTCACGGCCCTGACCGCAATCAAGCCCCGCTGGTGCGGCACCGCGCCCACCGGCCCCGGCGACTACACCGCCCAGCTGCGCGCCCATGGCGGCGAGACGACGGTGACGGCTGAGCTGACGGACGGCACGCTCCACGTCCGCTTCGACGAGCCGGTCCGTGGCGTGGCCCCGGGCCAGGCGATCGTGCTGTACGACGGCCCGCGCGTGGTCGGCTCGGCGACGATCGCGACGACGGAGCGGCGTACGGGAGCGCTCGCGCGCTGAGCCTGTCCGCCTGCCGTACTCGCCGAGCCCGCCTGCTGGATCCGCCGAGCTGACGGGCCGAGTTCGGCGTGTGCGTGCGTGCGGGCGGGTCGGCGGCGCCGTCAGAACCCCGGCACGACGTCCGGCCGCCCGGCCAGCGACCGGGCCAGCAACGGGGCGCCGACGGCCACCACGGCGACGAGTACGAGCACCGGCCCCGGCCCGAACGTCTCGAACACCCCGGCGGCGATGTCCCGCTCCGGAGTGGGGGACATACAGATCGCGACGCTCCTGTTCTCCTCCGCCGCGCATCCGAGCCGAACGCCTTGCAGGCGCGCCGCCCACGTCCACAGCAGCGCGAAGACCCATCCGCCCACCACGCACACCGAGGGCACGGCCAGCGCCAGGAACCGGGGCATGCGCTGCGCGCGAGGGTCGCGCCGGTACCAGACCGCTCCGAGCGCGGCGATCCAGCCGCAGAGCAGCAGCGTGCCGCAGAACAGCGCGGCCAGGAGCGACGGGGCGAGAGGAGCCCCGGCCTCGCTGAAGAGTGAGACCTCCGTGTAGAGCGCGATACGGGTGCCCGCCACCACGCCCACGGACAGGACGGCCGCGCTCACGGCGAGACGGACGGGGCCGGTCCCGCCCGCGTACCAGTGCTGGCGCCACACCCCGAAGGCCAGGAACAGCGTGAGCGCCGTCCCCACGACCACCCCGCAGAGGATGGGCGTGGCCCGCTGACTCTCCCCGTCGGTCATACGCCGCAGCATGTCCTGGAGCGTCTCGAACAGCACACCGGCGACCGTCGCCCCGAGGAACAGCCGCCCCGGCGAGGACGCCAGAATCCGGCCCGGCGCCTGCGCCACCCCCAGCCGCTCCGCGCCCAGCGGATGATGCCGCAGCCAGGCCCCGAGGCGCCCGCTGGCCGCGCCTGCCGTCCCCGCGCGCATCGCGGCGATCAGCGCGTCCCGGTCGGCTGTCCCGCCTCGCAGGTCGGCGTGGTGTTCGCGCAGGCGCAGGAAGGCGCGGGCGATCAACTCACCGAGCGTCATGAGAAGGAGAACCCGCAGTACGACGAGGAGGAGCGCGGTTCGCGAGATGAAGCCGTTGCCCAGGTCGAGCGTCAGGGCGAAGACCATGAAGAGGCCGGCGTACACGTTCGACCAGCGAAGCAGCGTCATCAGGAAGTACAGCGAGATGTCCTTGGCCTGGAGATGCGCGATCTCGTGCCGCACCACCACCTCGAACATCCTGCGCGATTCCCCGCCCTTGTCGTGGAGCGCCAGCAGTTCGGGTCCCAGTACGAGGCTGGGCCGCGCGGGCGGGCCCGCGACGTGGGCCCCCGACCGCAGCCGCCGCCCCACCAGCAGCTTCGGCGCGGGGCGCAGTCCCGCCCGGCCGACCAACTGCTGTACGGTCCGATGCGCTTCGTGGAACGGGGTTTCGTCCAGCGGTACGCACCGCCGGATCCGGAGCCGGGAGACGAGCGCGAACGCGACGAGGCCCGGGGCCACCACCTGGTTCAGGTTCGACAGGGTGCCGAAGACCTCACCGGTCCCGGCCGGGGTCCCGAGGCTCGCGAGCCAGTAGGCGAAGAAGAAGTCGTTGGTCAACACGCTCGCCGCCAGCAGGGCCAGCAGCAGCGAGAGTTCGGACGGGAAGGCGCGTACGTCGACGGGCGCGGTGCCCCTCCCGCTCGCCGCGTGCTCGCGCATGCCGCTCTCGCTCATGACCGTGGAGGCTCCCGTTCCTGTTCCTGCTGTTCCTGCTCCTCCTGTTGTTCCTGGGCGCCGCTCAGCAGAGCCAGTTCGCCGATGACGGCGTCCGCGAGTACCCCGGCCTGCTCGGGGGAAAGATTCAGGGCCAACGCCTTGGCCCTCACCGAGGCTCGCACGGTGGCGAGTTGATCGGCGTCCGGTGCCGTGACGACGGTCGCCCGGACGCCGCCGGACCTCCTGCGGAACCGGTTCAGGACGGCGCCGGTGAGTCTCGTACCCCTGCTGCTCAGCTCCGCCGCCGCGCCCTGCGCGAGCGCCGTGATCGCCCAGCCGCTGACCACCACGACCGTCGGGGTGAGCGCCCCGGCCAGGTCGAGGCCCGACGCCAGCGGCCCGCCCCAACTCGGCGCGGGCCTCTCCCCGTGGGTGGCATCGGCCAGATACGGCTGGGCGATGAGGTCGAACGACGCCGCTTCGTCAGGAGCGAGCCGGGCCACGACCCGGCGGGCCAACTGGTCGTGCGAGATGACGACCGGTTCGTCACTCATCGGCAACTCCTGGGAAGCGGCGGGGCGGTTGGAGCGCCCGGCGGACGCGGGAGGCGTAGGGCTCGGATCGTAGTGACGGAAGAGCTTGGCAGGTCCGGCTATCCGGTTACTTGCCCCAATTCGGCGATTCCTGACCGTCCGTGAGCGATCCTGATGCTCGCGAGGCGGCCCAGGCCGGAGGCTCACCGGCTCACCGGCTCACCGGCTCACCGGCTCACCGGCTCACCGGGTCAGCGGGTCAGCGGGTCAGCGGGTCAGCGGGTCAGCCGAGCTTGAGCAGGAGTTCGGTGAGCTCGACCGGCATGGTGACCATGCAATCGTGGCCGGTCGCCAGTTCCCACACCTGTGAGGGGGTTCCATTGGGCTGTATCGCGGGGACGGGGCGCCGGACAAAGCCTTCCGGCCGACCGACAACACATTCGATGTGCGTCCTGGGGATCGTGACCACGGCCGGGTTGTCCAGCCGGACCGGTTGCTGGAGGCAGCGCACCGACTGATCCGACAGCATCGTGCGCAGCCAGGCGACGTCCGCCGGGTCGGTCACCCCGAACAGCCCGACGGGCGGTGGCATTTCGGGCAGCGGCGGAACCCGCCAGCCGGTCTCGGACTTCGCGGCGCGGTCGATCAGGACCTGGGCTGTGGACATGACATCCGCCGCGCTCTCGCCGTCCTCCGGGACCATCGCGTCGAGGTAGACCAAATGTGCGATCCGATCCGGGACCTGGTTGGCCGCGGACGAGATGACGAGCCCGGCGTAGCTGTGTCCCACGAGTACGACTTCGGTGAGGTCTTCCTCCATGATCAGCCTGACGATGTCGTCGACGTGCGTGTCGAGCCCCACCTCGCGGCTGAGCAGATGTGCCTTGTCGCCGTGGCCGGTCAGTGACGGCGCGAGCACCCGATGCCCGGCCGACGCCAGCAACGGGACCACCCGCTCCCAGGCCTGTCCGCTGTGCCAGGCGCCGTGTACCAGTAGATATGTCGACATTGCTTTGCTCCTTGCTGCGCGTGTCCTGCTGTGCTTTCCGCGCTGACGGGAAGGTTGGGGGCCACCGGCCACGCTGGCGCGCGGGCTCCGCCCCAGCCAGGGCCCCCGCGATCCTGGGGGTGACAGGACCAGGCACGCGCGCGGCGGCGCTCATTACAGTCGAGAGATGACCGACCAACCGAACCTGCTGGGCGATTACGTTCGCGCCCGCCGCGAACTCGTCACCCCTGAGCAGGTCGGTATCCCCGTTCTGGGGGTACGGCGCGTGCCGGGTCTGCGCCGGGAGGAGGTCGCGATGCTCGCCGGCATCAGCGCCGACTACTACCTGCGCCTGGAACAAGGCCGCGACCGCAACCCCTCCGTGCAGGTCCTCGAATCTCTCGCCCGCGTGCTGCGGCTCGACGACGACGCGACGGCATATCTGCTGCGCCTCGGCGCCGGCGAACCCCGGCGGCGCCGGCGCCGGCCCAGGAAGGAGACCGTCCCTCCGGGCATCGCCAAGCTCGTCGCCACGCTCCCCCTCCCCGCGTGGGTCGAGGGCCGCTACTTGGACATCCTGGCCGCGAACGCCTTGGCGACCGCTCTGTCACCCCGCCTCGCGGTGGGGGCCAACCGTTTGCGGGACGCGTTCCTCGACCCCGCCGAGCGGGCCCTCCATCCGGACTGGGAGGACTCCATCGTGGGCCTGGTCGCCGGCTTCCGCGAGTCCGTCGGCACCGACACGGACGACCCGCGATTCATCGAGCTCGTCGGCGAACTCTCCCTCGCCAGCCCCCGCTTCAGCCAACTCTGGGCCCGCCACGACGTAGCTGCGTGCGAAGGCGAACCCAAGGACATCGACCACCCCCAGGTCGGTGACCTGCGGCTGAACTGGGAGAGGCTGGCCATCGGCGGCACGGCGGGCCAGATGCTCGTCATCTATCACCCGGACGCGGGCACGGACAACGCCGACAAGCTGGCACTCCTCGCCTCCGTCACGCAGACTCCGGTCGCCTCCGCCATGCAGACACCACCGGCCGCGCCTCAAGTCACAACAGCCGACGAACAGGTACGTGTGGATGCCAGTCGCGGTGAGTCCGCCCGCTGGCCGGTGGCCGACGGCGATCGATAGTCACATCGAGGAGAGGGCTACCTGCCAGGGCATCATGCGGGCGGAGGCGCGAACTCTCCCGACTTGAGGCCGTGTATGAGCGCCCGGAACATGGTCCGATTCGTGGCCACAACTCGATCCGGGCGCATGCTGTCGCGGAGTGCCACGGAATCGGCTCCGTTCGCCGCCACCTCAACGCAGTTGTTGCCGCCCCCTCCGCAAGCCGAAGCGCGCTGCCAGATGCCATCGGTCATATTCATTCCCTCTCACAAATCCTGTGCGATGGACCTGATGAGCTTCTGTGACTCGTCAGGCGAAAGTGCCGAACTTTCCATAAGGTCAAGCAGTGAACGATAGTTCGCCAGCGGCGTTGGAGCGTCCACGAAGTCGCCGCCGAGAGCCGTATCCAGTTGGACGGTATCCAACTGCGGAACTATTCCCTCGGTGTACAGAATCGATTGTCCGGCGCCGTGAAATGCGCCAGCGCTGAAGGGAATGACCAGTAGCGTCACATGAGGCCGGTCGGCTGCCTCGATCAAGTGGTGCAGCTGCTGACGGGCGACGTTGCGGCCTCCGAACTCCAAACGCAGCGCGGCCTCATGGATGATCCCGGTGTAGGGAGTCGGGGCATCTCCGTCCAGAATGGATTGACGGCCCATACGGTGCGCGACGCGCAGCTCCACTTCCAGACGTGGCAGCTTCGGGACGGCGAGGTCGAAGAGAGCCCGCGCGTGCTCCTCGGTTTGGAACAGACCGGGTAAATGCACCGTCTGTGCTGTTCTGATACGCGTGGCGTGGTACTCGATGTCCGAGATGTCGAGGAATCCGTTGGGTAGCTTGCCTCGATACTCAGCCCACCAGTGGTGGGTTCGGCGGTCTGCTGTCATGTCGGCCAGCGCATCGACGAGAGCGAGGTCCGGACACTTGTAGTAGCAGGCGATCTGGCGAACACGGTCCTCGCTCAGCCCCGTACGGCCAGCCTCGATATTGGAGATCATCGATCGGTCCGCGCCCAGCATGGCGGCCGCGCCTTGGATCGAAACCCCTGCCTGCTCGCGCAGACGGCGCATTTCGCTAGCCAGGCGTCGCTGGCGACCTGTGGGGGCGCTTCGTTGAGTCATCTGTCCTCATCTCCTGCGTGAACAGTCTGACAGCGACGACATCTCCGATCTAGTGAGTGAGAATAACGTTCACTCGTTCGTGAATCTGGGCTCATATGTGAGCTGTGATGCTCTAACTTATGAACCGTTCCATTCTCTGCTGCGTCAGCGGAAGCGCACCGGTTGCCCCTGCCCGCCCGGGGCGGCAGGACCGCCACCGGCACTGCCACCACCGACGTCATCCCGAGTGCGCACCACCAAGTGGTCAACTCCACCCGCCCACACCACGTCACGCACACGCACCCCAGGAGGTGCCTCGTGAGCACAACGCCCCAACCGAATCCCGCCGTTATCCCCGATCTCGCTCCCGACGTGAACGCGCACCCCGCCCCCACCCCGTTCACGGACCCGTGGCAGTACGAACTCCACTTCCCGCGCGCCCCTCGCGTCGCCCGCACCACCCTGCGGGCCGTCCTCGCCGCACACGGGCAGGCCGAACTCGCCTACCGAGCCGAGCTGTTGGCGTCCGAGCTGACGACCAACTCCGTACGCCACACCAAGGGGCCGGCCTCCATCCGGCTTCACTGGCTGTTCCCCGTACTCCGCGTCAGCGTCTGGGACATGAGCCCCGATCTGCCCGAGCCCCGCCATCTCCGGCAGATGCGTCAGGACGCCGACTCCGGGCGCGGGCTGGTGATCCTCGATCTCGGCGCCGACCGGTGGGGCGGTTGCGCCATAGGGGAGGGGCCGTACGGACCGGGCGGCAAGACCATCTGGTTCGAACTCGCCCTGGGCGGAGGGCCGCCGTCCGGTGACGGTTCCGGCTCCGGGCCCGGCGCGGCGTCCGCGCTCGCCGCCTGACCCGTACCCGGCCGTCGCTCGCCGCCCGACCCCGCCCCCTCGGACCTCGGACTCACGCCGCGAAGAACTCCTCCAGCACCGGCGCCAGCACCTGCGGCGTCACCTCGTGCGTCTGGCCCGTCAACGTGCGGTGGCGGCCGCGTGGGAGGGCCGTGGCCACCGCCTTCGCCGCCTTCCTCAGCGGCGCGGGGCTGCAACCGCCCTCCGTGATCATCGCCCTCGCCCTTATCGTCGCCAGCCGCTCCGTGGGGACCAGGCCCGATCCCATGACCGCGTTGTCGTACGCGAGCGTGTGGGCCAGCGCCGCCAGGCCCGGCCACGTCGGCGCCCGTCGCATCCCCGCGATCGACTCGGGCGGCGTCTCCGACACCGACAGGTACAGCTCGACCGCGTCGTCCCGCCGCCCCCGCGCCAGCAGGTAGGTCAGCCGCTCCGTGTATTCCGCGCTCTCCGGGAGGACCGCCGGATCGGTGACGTACGGGGGCTCGTACAGGGCGAGTTGAGTGATCGGCAGCCCGGCGGTCGCCGCCTCCAGCACCAGGGCCGCGCCCGACGAGATGCCGTAGAGGGAGGCGCTGCCGCCCACTTCCGCGATCAGGGCCGCCAGGTCCTCGACCTCTCGTCGCACCAGGTACGGGGCGGTGTCACCGCTGGCGCCGCGCCCGCGCCGGTCGTAGGTGATCACTTCGAAGCGCGGCGCGAGTAACTCTGCCAGCGGAGCCTCCGACTCCGCCGTGCTGAACGCGCCGCCCACCAGAATCACCGGGCGTCCGTTCCCCGACCGCCGGTAGGCGATCGGGGTGCCGTCGGCGGAATTCACTTTGCACACGTTGTCCATGCTGAGGTAGACCGGCGCCTTCGCCGCAACTCATCGCTCTCCGGCGGAAGTTTTTCTCAGTCGCCGACGACCTCCGTGTCGTAGAAGCAGAAGTGCCCCTTGACCTGGCCGACTTCGGATTTGGGCTCGGGGTAGGCCCAGACCAGATCCGGGGCGTCGGGCAGCGACCAGTAGGAAGCGTCCCCCTTGAACGGGCAGTGGGTGCTGCTCTCGGAGGGTGTCAGCAGATCGGTGCGTACGTCCTCGGGCGGCAGGTAGTAGCGGACGGGACAGCCCGTCTCGCGCAGCAGAAGCGGGGTGCGGCTGTCCGCCAGGACCTGCCCGTCGCGTACGACGCGTACATGCTCCGTGCCCTGCTCGACCGTGATGCGGTGTCCGGTGGCCATGGTCACTCGTCCTTTCGGAAGTCTCTTCTCGCGTACGTCATCACGTACTCAAGTGCCCTATACCGTTCAGCACCGATCCGCCACGCCGTCTTCCCGCTTCCGCTCCCGCCCGTACCGTTGACCCATGGATATCTGCGTCTTCCTCTCCGCCGCCGACCTCGACGAGCGCTACACCCGCCCCGCCCGCGAATTCGCGGAGCTGCTCGGCAAGGGCGGCCACACCCTCGTGTGGGGCGGGTCCGACAGCGGGCTGATGAAGGTCGTCGCCGACGGCGTGCAGCAGGCCGGCGGGCGGCTGGTCGGGGTCTCGGTGGAATTCCTCGGCGCCGTGGCCCGGCCGAACGCCGACGAGATGGTGGTCGCCAAGGACCTCGCCGAGCGCAAGGCGCTGCTGCTCGCCAAGTCCGACGCCGTCGTGATCATGGTCGGTGGTACGGGGACGCTGGACGAGGCCACCGAGATCCTGGAGCTCAAGAAGCACGCCCTGCACGCCAAGCCCGTGGTGCTGCTGAACACGGCGGGTTTCTACGACGGGCTGAAGCAGCAGTTCCAGCGGATGGAGAGCGAGGGCTTCCTGCCGCTGCCGCTCACCGACCTGGTCTTCTTCGCGGAGGACGGCGTGGGCGCCCTCGCCTACCTGGAGGAGTCCGTGGGCGCGCGGTGATCAGTGCACGGTGATCACCGCGCGACCGCACGTGCGGTGACCGGCATGCGGTGAAGCGATGCCCGGTGACCGGTGTGCGGTCGCCGCTCTGCGGTGATGCGACCATGACCGCATGGCTACCCATCTGATCACCGGTGCCGGCTCCGGCATCGGCGCCGCTGTCGCGCGCCGGCTGCACGAACGCGGCGACGACCTGCTGCTCTTCGCCCGCGACGCCGGCCGCGCCAAGGAGCTCGGCGCCGGCTTTCCCGGCGCCCGTACTCTCGTCGGCGACCTCGGCAACCCCGACCGGCTGTCCTGGGCGCTGTCCCACCAGTCCCTCCCGGACCGGCTCGACTCCGTCCTGCACATCGCGGGCGTGGTCGACCTGGGGCTGATCGGGGAGCTGACTCCCAAGGCCTGGCACAGCCAGCTCAATGTGAACCTGATCGCCCCGGCCGAACTGACCCGGCTCGTCCTGCCCCAACTGCGCGTCGCCGGCGGGCAAGTGATCTTCGTCAACTCGGGCGCCGGGCTCAACGCCAATGCCCAGTGGGGCGCGTACGCCGCGTCCAAGCACGGCCTCAAGGCCCTGGCCGACGCGCTGCGCCAGGAGGAGAAGCCCAATGGCGTCCGGGTGACCTCCGTCTATCCGGGCCGTACGGCGAGCCCCATGCAGGTCAAGGTGCACCAGCAGGAGGGCAAGGAGTACGACGCGTCCCGCTGGATCGATCCCGAGTCGGTGGCGACGGCGATCCTCACGGCGCTCGACCTGCCCCGCGACGCGCAGATCGACGACATGACCGTACGGCCGGGCCGATGAGCGACGACCGGACCGGGGACGACGACCGGACCAGCGACCACGGGACCGAGGACGGCGGCCGGGCCATGCACGAGGACCTGACCAGGGACAACGGCAGCGCGCGCCCCGTCTGGGGCCCCGCCACCGGCGTCGGCTCCATGCCCGGCGGCGACGCCCGTGAGACCGCACGTGCCGTTACCGGGACCTTCGAGGACTTCCCGTATCTGCCGGAACTGCCCGCGCGTGGCCCCGGCGCCGACATGATCGGCCGGACCGCCGGGCTGCTGGTCGAGGTCTACGCGCGCGTGGAGCCCAGCGGCTGGCGGATCGGTGACCGTCCCGGACGCGACACCAAGCGGGCCCGGTCCTGGCTGGGGGAGGACCTCGACGCGCTGGAGGAGTTCACCCAGGGGTACGAGGGCCCGCTCAAGATCCAGGCCGTCGGGCCGTGGACCCTGGCCGCCGCGCTGGAGCTGCGCAACGGCGAGTCGGCGCTGAGTGATCCCGGAGCCTGCCGGGATCTGACCGCGTCGCTGGTGGAGGGGCTGACCGCGCACCTCGCGGAGGTACGGCGCCGGGTGCCCGGCGCCGTACCGGTCCTCCAGCTCGACGAGCCGTCCCTCACCGCCGTACTGCGCGGACACATCAAGTCGGCCAGCGGCTACCGCACGCACCGCGCGGTGGACCGACAGGTCGTGGAGAGCGCGCTGCGGGACGTGACCGCGCTGAGCGAGGGGACGGCGGTCGTGCACTCCTGCGCGCCCGACGTGCCGTTCGCGCTGCTGAGGCGGGCGGGCGCGGCAGCGATTTCGTTCGATTTCGGTCTGCTCACCGAGCGTGACGAGGAGACGATCGGCGAGGCGGTGGAGGGCGGTACGAAACTGTTCGCCGGAATCGTGCCGGGCACTGACGGCCCATTGTCAGACCCTGCCGGTAGCGTCATGGGTGTCAGGACGCTGTGGCGCAGGCTGGGGCTCAATCCGGGGACTCTGGCCGAGTCCTTGGTGCTCACGCCGTCGTGCGGGCTCGCGGGTGCTTCACCCGCCTACGCGCACGCCGCACTGGCGCACTGCGTCAGGGCCGCGAGATCCCTCGCGGACAACCCTGAGTGACGATCCCGGGTTCCGGGTCGGCGACGAGTCGGATGAGGGGCCGGTGACGGGTCATGGTGAATCGGGAGGACGTAACGGTGGCTGGTGAACAGCGGACGGTGGTGCCCGCGGAGGCGCGGGAGCGGCACGCCCAACTCGCCGAGCGGATCGAGGAGCACCGCTTCAGGTATTACGTGAAGGACCAGCCCGTCGTCAGTGACGCCGAGTTCGACACGCTGCTGCGGTCGCTGGAGGCGCTGGAGGAGGAGTATTCGGAGCTGCGTACGCCCGATTCGCCGACCCAGAAGGTCGCGGGGGCATACGAGACGGAGTTCACGGCGGTCCAGCACCGCGAGCGGATGCTGTCTCTGGACAACGCGTTCGACGACGAGGAGCTGGCCTCCTGGGCCGACCGCGTCGCCAAGGAGGTGGGAGCCCCCGGCTATCACTTCCTGTGCGAGCTGAAGGTCGACGGACTCGCCGTCAATCTCACCTACGCGCATGGCAGGCTGACCCGCGCGGCCACCCGCGGCGACGGCCGTACGGGCGAGGACATCACGCCCAACGTCCGTACGATCGCCGAGATCCCGCACCGGCTGGAGGGGGAGCACATCCCCGACCTGGTGGAGATCCGCGGTGAGGTCTACTTCCCGATGGAGGCCTTCCAGGAGCTGAACGCACGTCTGGTGGAAGCCGGTGACAAGCCGTTCGCCAACCCGCGCAACGCGGCGGCGGGTTCACTGCGCCAGAAGGATCCCAAGATCACCGCGACCCGCCCGCTGCACATGGTGGTGCACGGCATCGGGGCCCGTGAGGGCTTCGACATCGACTGCCTCTCGCACGCGTACGACCTGCTGCGCGCCTGGGGCCTGCCGACCGCCCAGCACAACAAGGTGGTCGAAGGCATCGAGGGCGTCCGGGAGTTCATCGCGTACTTCGGCGAGAACCGCCACTCGGTGGAGCACGAGATCGACGGCGTGGTCGTCAAGCTCGACGAGATCCCGCTCCAGGGCCGGCTGGGCTCGACCTCGCGCGCCCCGCGCTGGGCCATCGCCTGGAAGTACGCGCCGGAGGAGGTCAACTCCAAGCTGGTGAACATCCGGGTGGGCGTCGGCCGTACCGGGCGCGTCACGCCGTACGCGCAGGTCGAGCCCGTCACGGTCGCCGGATCCGAGGTGGAGTTCGCCACGCTGCACAACCAGGACGTGGTGAAGGCCAAGGGCGTGTGGATCGGTGACACGGTCGTGCTGCGCAAGGCCGGTGACGTCATCCCGGAGATCCTCGGCCCGGTGGTGGACCTGCGGCCCGAGGACGCGTACGAATTCGAGATGCCGGCCGCGTGTCCCGAGTGCGGTACGGCGCTGCGGGCCATGAAGGAGGGCGACATCGACCTCCGCTGCCCCAACGCCCGCACCTGCCCGGCACAGTTGAGAGAGAGACTCTTCTATCTCGCGGGCCGCAAATGCCTGGACATCGAGAACTTCGGCTATGTGGCCGCCGCCGCGCTCACCAAGCCGCTGGAGCCGGACACGCCTCCGCTGCTGGACGAGGGCGATCTCTTCGATCTGACGATGGAGCAGCTGCTGCCCATCAGGGCGTATGTCCTCGACTCGGACAGCGGGCTGCCCAAGCGGGATCCCGAGACCGGCGAGGAGAAGATCGCCACGGTCTTCGCCAACCAGGAGGGTGAGCCGAGGAAGAACGCGCTGGCGATGCTGGAGCACATCGCGGCGGCCAAGGAGCGCCCGCTGGCCCGGATCATCGCCGGGCTCTCCATCCGCCATGTGGGGCCGGTCGCGTCCGAGGCGCTGGCCAGGGAGTTCCGCTCGATCGAGCGGATCGAGCAGGCCACGGAGGGGGAGCTGGCGGCCGTCGAGGGCGTCGGGCCGATCATCGCCGCCTCCCTCACCCGGTGGTTCGAGGTGGACTGGCACCGCGAGATCCTGCGCAAGTGGCGCGCGGCCGGAGTCCGGATGGAAGAGGAGGGCGCCGGCGAGGACGAAGGGCCGCGTCCGCTGGCGGGTCTCACGGTCGTGGTCACCGGAACGCTGGAGCGGCACACGCGAGATGGCGCGAAAGAGGCGCTCCAGACCCTCGGTGCGAAGGTGGCCGGCTCGGTCTCGAAGAAGACCGCGTTCGTGGTGGTCGGTGAGAACCCGGGTTCGAAGTACGACAAGGCGATGCAGCTGAAGGTGCCCGTCCTGGACGAACAGGGCTTCACCGTCCTGCTGGAGCAGGGTCCTGACGCGGCGAAGGACGTCGCGCTCACTCCTGAGGAGTAGCGGAGAAGCGGCGCGACGCGCCATGCCCACAGCGTCGAATTCGGGCCGCAAACATCACCCGTTCGGCGCATACCAGATCGTTACGGACGGGCAGGTCGCATTCGGGCAACAGCTGTAGAGCGCTGCCCGTCTGGGCGTTCGGCAGCCTACTGTTGGGATGTACGCCTGTCGTGCACGGCTGCGGGGTGCGATTCCGGCCGTGATGACGTGGGCGACGTGCCATCGCGTGGCATCGGCTCCGCCGGCTGTGAGAGGGACGGGAATGAAACCGACCGAGAGCGCCGCCCCGGTCTCACCCCCGCGCGGATTCGCGGGGATCGCGGGCATGGCGGCCAGAACACCCGCTCTTGTGGTGGGACTCGCTGTGGCCCTGCTGGTGACCGGACTCGTCCGTACGGTTCAGGAAGGCCGTGCGCTCTTCCCCGGTGGTACGGCCGGCTGGGCCCTGGCCGTACTGACCGGCATCATCGTGGGCCATCTGGTGGCGCTCGGCCGCGACCGCTGGTGGGGCGGTACGGGCTCGGGCGCGTCCCTCACCCTGGCCGTCCTGCTGCTGTACGGCTGGGTGGCGGCAGGACTGGTCAGCCTGGCCGTCGTGGTGCTGGTCGGAGTGGCCCGCAAGCACCGCTGGCGACAGGGCGTCCTGCACGGCGCGGCGGACATGCTGGGCATCGGCGCCGCCGCGCTCGTCCTCGCCGTGTGCGGTGTGGTCCCCACCGTCGAGCGGCCCTGGAACCCTCTCGAATGGGGGGTCGTCAGCACCTCGGAGATCGTGCTGGCGGCCACCGCGCATCTCGTCGTCGCGCGCCTGCTGCTGTGGTACGCGCTGAATCCGCAGGGCGGTGCGCTGCCGACCGTCGCGCGTACGGGGCTCTACCGGCATGGTCTGGTCGCGGTAGCTTTACTCGGAATCGCCCCGCTGATCTGTGTGGTCGCGATGTCGGTGCCGCTCGTCCTGCCGCTCTTCGCCATCCCGCTGATCGCCTTGGACTCCACGCTCTGGATAGCTCGGGCGCGGGCCGAGGAGCAACTGCGCGATCCACTGACCAAACTGCCCAACCGGCAATGGCTGTTGGAGCGCACCTGGGCGGCGCTGGAGCACGCGGAGGGCCTGGGCGCCCGGTCCGGTCTGGTCCTGATCGACCTCGACCGCTTCCGTTCCGTCAATGACACGCTCGGTCATCTCGCGGGTGACCGGCTGCTGTTGCAGATAGCCGACCGGCTCAAGCTGGCCCTGCCGCGAGGCGCGGAGGCGGCGCGGCTCGGCGGCGACGAGTTCGCGGTGCTGCTCCCGACCTGCGACTCCACGACCAGCGCCCAGCGCGTCGCCCGGCACCTGGTGGCCGAGCTGTCCTCGCCGCTGGACCTCGACGGTCTCACGCTCGTCCTGGAGGCGAGCGCCGGTGTCGCCGTCTATCCGGAGCACGCGACGGACGCGGAGGGGCTGCTGCGGCGCGCGGACGTCGCCATGTACCAGGCCAAGCGCGACCGTACGGGAGTGGAGGTCTACGAGTCCAAGCGGGACTCCAACACCCCTGACCGGCTCGGCCTGCTGGGAGATCTGCGCCGCGCGCTGGACGCCGGCGACGTGGAGCTGCACTACCAGCCCAAGGTCCGCTTCGACGGCCAGGTCGCCGGCCTGGAGGCGCTCGTGCGCTGGGTGCACCCCGAGCGCGGCAGGGTCCCCCCGGACGAGTTCATCGCGATCGCCGAATCCTCGGGCCTGATGCCTCATCTCACCGAATACGTACTGGAAACGGCTCTCGCCCAGGTCGCCCGCTGGCGGGCCCAGGGGCTGATGGTGCCGGTGGCGGTCAATGTCTCGCCGCGCGACGTCCACACCCCCGGCTTCGCGGGCGCGGTCGCGGCCCGGCTGGCCCGTCACGGCGTCCCCGCCGGGTCCCTTCAGCTGGAAATAACGGAACACGTCCTGCTGGAGGACCCCCAGCGGGCGGCCGACACCCTCGCCGGCCTGACCGGACACGGCGTGAAGATGTCCCTCGACGACTTCGGTACGGGCTACTCCTCGCTGGTGCATCTGCGGCGGCTGCCGGTCAGCGAGCTGAAGATCGACCGCTCGTTCGTCGCGCGGCTGGCGGTCGACACCGAGGACGCGGAGATCGTCCGCTGCACCGTCGACCTGGCGCACTCGCTGGGCCTGCTGGTCGTCGCGGAGGGCGTCGAGGACGACGAGACCTGGGAACGGCTGCGTGACCTGGGCTGCGACGCGGTCCAGGGCTGGCTGGTGGCCGCGGCGATGCCGCCCCACGAGGCGACGGCCTGGCTGCGGGCCAGGGGCGAGCGCGGCTGGCAGCGCCCGGCGGAGCTGGAGGCCGCGCGCCTCGCCCGCGAGCGCGAGCAGCGTGAGCAGCAAGAGAAGCAGGAGCAGTCGGGCCGGGTCGTCCAGTAGGGCGGCGTACGGCAGGCAGTAGGGCGGGCGTACGTACAGCGCGAGCGTATGACCGGGTGGCCGGCCGGTCGACCACCCGGGACCCTCAGGACCGGGAAACCTCTCGGGACCGGGGGAACGCCTCAGGACCGCGCAGGGGCTCCCCCGGCGGCGGACGTGAGCCCCCACCACGGCGGAGACGACGGCGCCCTCGGCGACGGGCGTGAGTTCCCGCGGAGGCAAGGGAGACAGCTCCCTCGGCGACGGGCGCGGGCTCCCTCAACTGCGGGCGGAGGCTCCCTCTGCGGTGGGCGGAGCCGAACCGTTTCGTGGGCACGGGTCCCGGCCCCATAGGATTGGGCCACATCCCAATCACACTCACCCCTGAGGATCGCCGCATGCCTGGCATCACGCGCGAGGAGGTCGCCCACCTCGCACGGCTGGCACGTCTGGAGCTGAAGGCCGAAGAGCTGGATCACTTCGCCGGTCAGCTCGACGACATCATCGGCGCGGTCGCCCGCGTATCCGAGGTCGCCGACCAAGACGTTCCGCCGACCTCCCACCCGCTGCCGCTGACCAATGTCATGCGCGCGGACGAGGTCCGTCCTTCGCTCACCCCGGAGCAGGCGCTCTCCGGCGCCCCTGCCCAGGAGCAGCAGCGTTTCAAGGTGCCGCAGATCCTGGGGGAGGACTAAACAGTCATGACGGCCACGAACAAGAACGAGAGCTGCATCAGGCTCACCGCCGCCGAGATCGCCGGGAAGATCGCTTCCGGCGAGCTCACGGCGGTCGAGGTCACCGAGGCCCATCTCGCCCGTATCGAGGCGGTGGACGAGAAGGTCCACGCCTTCCTGCACGTCGACCGCGAGGGTGCGCTGGCCCAGGCCCGCGCCGTGGACGAGAAGCGCGCGGCGGGCGAGAAGCTCGGGCCGCTGGCCGGTGTCCCGCTCGCGCTCAAGGACATCTTCACCACCGAGGGGATCCCGACCACCGTCGGTTCCAAGATCCTCGAAGGCTGGCTGCCGCCCTACGACGCGACCCTCACCAAGAAGCTGAAGGCCGCGGACGTCGTCATCCTGGGCAAGACCAACATGGACGAGTTCGCCATGGGGTCCTCCACGGAGAACAGCGCGTACGGCCCCACCGGCAACCCCTGGGACCTGACCAGGATCCCCGGCGGTTCCGGCGGTGGCTCGGCCGCCTCGCTCGCCGCGTACCAGGCGCCCCTGGCCATCGGCACGGACACCGGCGGTTCCATCCGCCAGCCCGCCGCCGTCACCGGCACGGTCGGCGTCAAGCCCACGTACGGCGCGGTCTCCCGCTACGGCATGGTGGCCTTCTCGTCCTCCCTCGACCAGGGCGGGCCCTGCGCCCGTACGGTCCTGGACACGGCCCTGCTGCACGAGGCGATCGCCGGGCACGACCCGCTCGACTCGACATCCATCGACGCCCCGGTCCCGCCGGTCGTCGAGGCGGCCCGCAACGGTTCGGTCGCCGGGATGCGCGTCGGCGTCGTCAAGCAGTTCCGCGGCGAGGGCTACCAGGCAGGTGTCCTCCAGCGCTTCGACGAGTCGGTGGAGCTGCTCAAGGGCCTCGGTGCCGAGGTGGTCGAGCTGGACTGCCCGTCCTTCGACCTGGCGCTCGCCGCGTACTACCTGATCGCGCCGTCCGAGTGCTCCTCGAACCTCGCGCGCTTCGACGCCATGCGTTACGGCCTGCGGGTCGGCGACGACGGTACGAAGTCGGCGGAGGACGTCACGGCGCTGACCCGTGAGGCGGGCTTCGGCGACGAGGTCAAGCGCCGCATCATCCTCGGTACGTACGCGCTCAGCTCCGGCTACTACGACGCGTACTACGGCTCGGCGCAGAAGGTCCGCACCCTCATCACCCAGGACTTCGAGAAGGCGTTCGAGCAGGTCGACGTGATCGTCTCCCCGACGACCCCGACCACCGCCTTCCCGATCGGCGAGCGTGCCGACGACCCGATCGCGATGTACCTCGCGGACCTGTGCACCATCCCGACCAACCTGGCGGGCAACGCCGCCATGTCGCTGCCCTGCGGCCTCGCGCCGGAGGACGGCCTGCCGGTCGGCCTGCAGATCATCGCCCCCGCCATGAAGGACGACCGGCTGTACAAGGTCGGTGCCGCTGTCGAAGCGGCCTTCGTGGAAAAGTGGGGGCATCCGCTGTTGGAGGAGGCACCGTCACTATGAGTAGTGCAGTGAGCAAGGCGAAGGGCTTCAAGAAGTCCAGGGCCGGTACGTATCTGTCGATAGGGAGCACCGCGCTCGGAGCGGTCGGCGTCGTCAAGCAGGCCAAGCTGGCCCGCAAGGAGAACGACACGCTCCGGCTGGTCGACGCCGCGGTCTCCGCCGTGGCCATCGTCACCGGCCTGGCGATCCTGTACCGCGAGCTGAAGCGGCTGGGCGACGACGACGTCCTGCTGGGCTGACCGGACCGCCGGGAGGCCGCCCGCCCGTTCCGGGGCGGACTCCCGGCGACCACCGTGCCGGACCGTGCCACGGAAGGAGGTGACACAGTGATCACCCGCATCGAGATCGACGGCTTCAAGTCGTTCGTGGGCTTCGGCCTGGACGTACGGCCGCGCACCGTACTGATGGGCGCCAACGGGGCGGGAAAGTCCAACCTGTTGGACGCTCTGGACTTCGTCAGGCGCACGGTCGCTGTGGGCCCCCCGCGGGTCTTCGACGGCGACAATCCCAGGCTCGCCGTACGGGACCTCTTCCACCATGCCGACGGCTCCGAGGGCTCCGACGGGTCCATTGGCGCCGAGGGCTCCGGTGGCGCGTACACGGCACCCCAACTGACCATCAAGATCGGCATGATCGTGCCCAGCCTGCACGGTCCGCTTCCCCTGGTCGTACGGCTGGGAGCCGCGCGCCACGGCACGCCGGACGGCCCGGTGAAAGCCACGCTGCGCTCCGGGCGGGTGTGGGTCAGCAGCCTCATGCGTACGGAGTGGATGGACCGGCTGGAGATCCCCGCGCACCTGCGGGGCGCGCTGGCCGCCGCGAGGGAGTCGTTCGTGGCGAGCTACGGGACCGACTGGGCGCCGCTGCGCGGGAGCGGACACGGCCTCGGCGACCGCGCGTCCGAGGGCGCACGGGCGCTGCTCCGGCACGTCGCCCGCGAGAGCGAGAACTGGGAGCGGATAGCGCTCGACCCCGCTGCCATGCGCAGGCCGTTCGGCGGCAGCGACGAGATGACACTCCGCCCCGACGGAAGCAATGTGGCGGCCGTCCTCCACCGGCTCGGTGCCCAGGAACTCCGCGGCCTGGAAGCGGATCTGACCGCGCTGATCCCGGACTCGTCCGGCGTCAGGCCGGTGTTCGACGACCAGAGCGGTGAGTACGGCTTCGACGTACGGTGCCGGCACACGGGCTGGACGTCCCCGCCCATGCTGTCCGACGGCACGATGCGCGTCCTCGCGCTGCTGGCCGCCCGCTACGACGACCGGCGGGCCGGCCTGCTGGCCGTCGAGGAGATAGAGAACGGGCTGCACCCCACCCTCGTCGCCGAGTTGGTACGGCGGCTGAGCGGGGACGTGGACGACTTCCCGGACCTCGTGGACCGGGCGCGGCTGGTGTCCGGCTTCCGCCAGCTGATGGTGACCACGCATTCCCCCGTACTCCTCTCCGCCCTTCGTGACGACTCCGCCCTCCGCGACGACACGACGGGAAGCCTGGTCTTCCTGGATCAGGCGTCCCCTCCCGACCCGGCACGCGCGGGGATCCCGGCCGTGACCAGAGCACGCTCCGTCCGTGCGCCCCTGGCGGACGGGGAACCGGGCGACACGGTCACGGCCGAGCAGGTGAAGTACCTGCTGGAGCCCATGGGGCAGGTGATCGCGTGAACCCCGCGGTACGGCTCAAGGCCTGGCGGCCCGGCCCCGGCGATTCCTTCGCCCCACTCGCCGGTTCTTTCACCGTCTTCGCCGACGAAGCGGATCTCCCCGTACTCGGAAAGCTGTCGTCTTACCAGCGCAGGCTGGCCGACACCGATGAAGCACTGAAGAGGAAGACATACCTGTGACCGTCACTGAACTGGTGTCGTACGAGGACGCGCTGACGACCTACGACCCCGTCATGGGCCTTGAGGTCCATGTCGAGCTGGGCACCAAGACCAAGATGTTCTGCGGCTGCTCGACCGAGCTGGGTGCCGCGCCCAACTCGCAGACCTGCCCGACCTGTCTCGGCATGCCCGGCTCGCTCCCGGTCGTCAACGCGATCGGTGTCGAGTCGGCCATCAAGATCGGTCTCGCGCTCAACTGTGAGATCGCCGAGTGGTGCCGCTTCGCGCGGAAGAACTACTTCTATCCGGACATGCCGAAGAACTTCCAGACCTCCCAGTACGACGAGCCGATCGCCTTCGACGGCCATCTGGACGTCCAGCTGGAGGACGGCGAGATCTTCCGCGTGCAGATCGAGCGCGCCCACATGGAGGAGGACACCGGCAAGTCGACGCACGTCGGCGGCGCCACCGGCCGTATCCACGGCGCGTCCCACTCCCTGCTCGACTACAACCGCGCCGGTATCCCGCTCATCGAGATCGTCACCAAGCCCATCGAGGGCGCCGGTGAGCGCGCTCCCGAGGTCGCCAAGGCGTACGTCGCCGAACTGCGTGAGCTGATCAAGGCGCTGGGCGTCTCCGAGGCCCGGATGGAGATGGGCCAGATGCGGTGCGACGTGAACCTCTCGCTGCGGCCGCACGGCCGGGAGGAGTTCGGTACGCGCTCCGAGACGAAGAACGTCAACTCGCTGCGCAGCGTCGAGCGCGCCGCCCGGTTCGAGATCCAGCGTCATGCCGCGGTGCTGAACTCCGGTGGCACGATCCTTCAGGAGACCCGTCACTTCCACGAGGAGGACGGCTCCACCACGTCGGGCCGTATCAAGGACAATGCCGAGGACTACCGGTACTTCCCGGAGCCCGACCTGGTGCCCGTCGCCCCGGCCCGCGCGTGGGTCGAGGAGCTGCGGGGCGGACTGCCCGAGCTGCCGCGGGTGCGCCGCAACCGGCTGCGCGCGGAGTGGGGTGTCTCCGAGCACGATATGCAGTCGATCCTCAACGCGGGCGCGATCGCTCCGATCGTCGCCACGATCGACGCGGGCGCCCCGGCCGACCAGGCACGCAAGTGGTGGATGGGTGAACTGGCCCGGCACGCCAACGAGTCGGGCCGCGCGCTGGACGAACTGCCCATCACGCCCGAGCAGGTCGCCCGGGTCGCCGCGCTCGTCGCGGCCGGTGATCTCAATGACAAGCTGGCCCGCCAGGTGATCGAGGGCGTGCTCGCGGGCGAGGGCGACCCGGACGCCGTCGTGGAGAAGCGCGGTCTCAAGGTCGTCTCCGACGACAGCGCGCTCGGCGCGGCCGTGGACGAGGCGATCGCGGGCAACGCCGCCATCGCCGACAAGATCCGCGCCGGCAAGGTCGCCGCGGCGGGCGCGCTGGTCGGCGCGGTCATGAAGGCCACACGCGGCCAGGCCGACGCGGCGCGGGTGCGCGAGCTGATCCTGGAGAAGCTGGGCGTCGAGGGCTGACCTCGGGGCGTGCGGGGCGTACGCGTCGTACGGGCCGCACGCGCTCTCCGGGGCGTACGTAGGGTGTGAGGGGCGGCGTGCCTGCGGGCGCGCCGCCCCTGACGGATCCGGGCACCCCCGGATCCGGTCCGGTCCCGCTCTCCGGTCCCGGTCCGGTCTCCGGCTCTGGCCCGTCCCGCTCCCGAACCGTAAGCGCGAGGCACATCGCAGTGAACACCGTCGCCGCCGAGGTCGTCTCCGTCGGCCTGCTGCTCGCCGTGCTGGCGTTCGCCGTCATGCGCCCCCGTGGCTGGCCCGAGGCGGTCGCGGCCGTACCCGCGGCGCTGCTGGTCGTCGCCCTCGGCGCGGTCTCGCCCCAGGAGGCGTGGCAGCAGACACAGAGCCTGCTGCCGGTGGTCGCCTTTCTCGCGGCGGTGCTGGTACTGGCCCAACTCTGTGACGAGGAGGGGCTGTTCGCCGCCGCCGGTGATCTGGTGGCACGAGTCTGCGGCGGGCAGCCGCGCCGACTGCTCGGCGGGGTGTTCGGCGTCGCCGCCGTGATCACCGCCGTACTCAGCCTGGACGCCACGGTCGTCCTGCTCACGCCGGTGGTCTTCGCGACCGCCGCCCGGGTGGGCGCCCGCCCCCGGCCACACGTCTACGCCTGTACGCATCTGGCGAACTCGGCGTCCCTGCTGCTGCCGGTCTCCAACCTGACCAATCTGCTGGCGTTCACCGCGAGCGGGCTCTCCTTCACCCGGTTCGCCGCGCTGATGGCTCTGCCGTGGCTGGCCGCGATCGCCGTCGAGTACGTCGTCTTCCGCCGCTGGTTCGCCGCCGACCTGGCCGCCGGGGCGCACCCCCCGAAGACGGACGAGCGGCGCGAGATGCCGGTGTTCACGCTGGTCGTGCTCGGCCTGACGCTGGCCGGCTTCGTGGTCACCTCGTTCGTCGGGGTCGAACCGGTGTGGGCGGCCCTCGCCGGTACGGTCGTGCTCGCCGCCCGCGCCCTGCGGCAGCGGCGGACGACGGTAACGGGGCTGGTCCGCGCCGCGTCACCGCTGTTCTGCCTGTTCGTCCTCGCGCTCGGTGTGGTCGTCAAGGCGGTCGTCGACAACGGCCTGGACATCGGCATCAGCCGGCTGCTGCCGAGCGGCTCGTCGCTGCTCTCGCTGCTGGCGATCGCCGCGATCGCCGCCGTCCTCGCCAATGTGATCAACAATCTTCCGGCGATCCTGGCGCTGCTGCCGGTCGTCGCGCCCGCCGGGCCCGGACCGGTGCTCGCCGCGCTGATCGGCGTCAACCTCGGGCCGAACCTGACGTACGTCGGCTCGCTCGCCACCCTGCTGTGGCGGCGCATCCTGCACGAGCACGACACCGAGCCGAAGCTGGGCCACTTCACCCTGCTCGGTCTGCTGACCGTGCCCGCCACGCTGGTCGCTTCTACCGTGGCGCTGTGGGGCACGCTGCAAGTGATCGGAGGCTGATCCTGATGACCGTACCGCCGTCGCCGTCACACCCGTCCTCGCAGTCGTCCTCGCCGTCACCGTCGCCCTCAGGCGTCCCGGCGTCCGGACCGCCCGCCGCGCCGTCGACGGTCCTCGTCTGGATCACCGAATCCACCTGGCCCGCCTGTGTGGACGCGGCCCGCGAACGCGCCGGGCACGACCAGGTGGTGCTGCTCCACGTCGGCGACGACGAGGTGGCCGCCGCCGCGCACCACGCGTACGCGGGGCTGCTCGGCCGGGGACACCGGACGGACCGTGACCCCGGCACCCGCCTCGAAGCGCTCTCGGGCTCGGTGGGCGCCGATCTGCTGGAGGCCGCCGCGCACCGGCTGGGGCGGCCGTGCGAACTCCTCGACCGGCACGGCCGCGTGGAGCACGAGGTCGTACGGGCGGCGGCCGATGTGGATCTGCTGATCTGCGCGCGGGACGGCGACCGCGAACGGCCGGGCCCGCACAGCCTGGGCCCGGCGACACGCTTCGTCGTGGACCACGCGCAGTGCCCGGTGCTGCTGGTGTGGCCGCTGGGCGAGACGGGTCCGTAGGAGACACGTCCGCCGGGAAACACGGCCCTTACGAGGCGCGGCCGTTACGACGCACGGTCCTTAAGAGGCGCGGTCCTCAGGAGGCGGAGGCCTCGGTGTCGTAGTCGATCGACTCGGTGAGCTGCCGCCACTTCACGTCGGATTCCATACGGGCGCGGTCGGATTCGGTCACGTACCGGTACGCGTCACTGCCCAGCAGGAGATGCAGCGGGGGCTCGTCCAGCTGAGGCAGACCGAGGATGACCTGCGCGGCCTTGGCCGGATCGCCGGTCTGCCGGCCGTCCATGCCCCGTACCAACTCCGCGTGCGCGCCGGCCGTCTCCCTGTACGGCTCGCTGATCGGCGGGATCGTCATCGACGCCCCGGCCCAGTCGGTGCGCAGACCGCCCGGTTCGATGACGGTGACCCGTACGCCGAGCGGGGCGAGTTCGCGGGACAGTACCTCCGAGAATCCGGCGACCGCCCACTTGGCGCTCTGGTAGGCGCCGAGACCGGGCGTGCCCAGCCGGCCGCCGCTCGACGAGATCTGGATGATGTGCCCGGATCCCTGCTCGCGCAGGATCGGAACGGCGGCCTTCGTGACGTGGTAGACGCCGTAGAAATTGGTGTCGATCTGGGCGCGGAAATCGGCGTCGGACACATCCTCGATGGCGGCGATATCGCCGTATCCGGCGTTGTTGACGACCACGTCCAGCCGTCCGAAGACGTCGACCGCGCTCCGTACGGCCGCGCGTGCGGCGGCGGCGTCGGTGACATCGAGCGGGACGGTGTGCAGTCGCGTTCCGTACGTACGGACGAGATCGTCGAGCTGGGCGGGTTTGCGTGCCGTGGCCACGACCCGGTGGCCGGCCGCGAGAGCCGCCTCGGTGAGGGCGCGGCCCAGGCCGCGTGAACTGCCGGTGATGAACCAGACCTCGGACATGGTGGATTCCTAGGGGAGAGGGCGCCGGCTGAGCGAGTCGGCCAGGCTTCGAGCGTGGTAACTGACTATTCAGTTACTTCCTTTTTCACTGTAGGCCCAAGGTCCTGGGGTCGCAAGTGGTGAGATGAGTGACTGGTTGGTCACCCGGTTGCCATCGCTGACTACCATGGGGAGGTGGCCAGAGATTCCCGAACGACCAGGACGAGCCTGCTGCGCGCGGCGACCGACGAGTTCGCCGCGCACGGCATCGCGGGCGCGCGCGTCGATCGCATCGCCGCGGCCGCCGGGTACAACAAGAACCTGATCTATGTGCACTTCGGGAGCAAGGAACAGCTCTTCGACGCCGTCTACGAGGCCGCCGTCGAGGAGATCCTCGACGCCGCGCCGTTCGACGCCGACGACCTGCCCGGTTACGCGGGCGCGCTCTTCGACTTCCACCTCTCGCACCCGCATCTGATGCGGCTGGTGCGCTGGCAGAGCCTGGAACGGCGGGCCGAGGTGCTGCCGGTCGCGGAGAAGGCCCACGTGGCGAAGCTCCGCGCGCTCGCCGCGGCCCAGGGCGCGGGCACGGTGGACGCGGGCCTGCCGCCGCACCTGCTGCTGGCTCAGATCGTGGCGCTCTCCAGCGCGTGGAGCGAGGGCAGCCCCGAGGCCGTGAGCGACACGACGAGCCCCGCCGAGATCGCGGCCAGGCGGCACGCGGTGGTGGTGTCGGTGGGGAAGCTGACGCGGCCGTCGCTCCCGTGACGGTCGCCGCCCTCCCCGCCGAGTGGGAGGCGGGCGAGGCCGGGCGGGAGACGGCCGGGCGAGCGGCGGAATGAATGGGCGGCCCGTTCACTTCTCGGACGTCCCGGAGCCTTTCCGCTGCCATTCGCTCTCACTAGCGTCCCCGGCATGTCAACGGAGATATCGCGCAGAAGAATGCTCGCCCTCGGCACGGGAGCCCTGGGCGCGGCGGCCGCCGGGTCCGTACTGCCGCCGTCCCTGAGGGCGGCGCTGGCGGCCGAGCCCGCCGACGGCGGGATGCGGGCGATCAAGCACGTGGTCGTGCTCATGCAGGAGAACCGCTCCTTCGACCACTACTTCGGCACGCTGCGCGGCGTGCGGGGCTTCGAGGACCGCAACGCGGTCGAGCTTCCCTCCGGGAAGTCCGTCTTCGAGCAGCCGTCGGCGACCGGCGGTACCGTCCTGCCCTTCCCCGTACGGGACGCGGCCGAGACGCAGAAGAGGGATCTCCAGTACATCGGGGCTCTCGACCACTCCTGGGACGGCGGCGCCGCGGCCTGGAACAACGGGTGGATGGACGGCTGGGTCTCCGCCAAGACCGCCGCCACCATGGCGTACTACGACCGGCGAGACATCCCGCTGCACTACGAGCTGGCTGACACGTTCACGGTCTGCGACGCGTACCACTCGTCCGTCCATACGTCGACGAGCCCCAACCGCAACCATCTGTGGAGCGGCTGGACCGGGTACGAGGCCGACGGGCAGCGGGCCGTCGGCAATGACGCGTACGACGAGGGCACCCACCCCGGCTATCCCTGGCCGACGTACGCCGAGCGGCTGGAGCGGGCGGGCCGGAGCTGGCAGACGTACACGGAGTGGGAGAACTTCACCGACAACAACATCGAGTTCTTCACCACCTTCAAGAACATCGCCCACAAGGCGCTCGCGAAGGCACGCGCGCTGCCCGGCCGGCCCGGAGCCGACGGCTTCACGTACATGGAGGCCTTCTACGCCGCCGTACGCGACACCCGGGACGCCGCCGAGCGCGAGCGGCTGCTCGGGGCGCTGGAGGACGGCGTCGCCACGCTGACCAAGCGGGAGCGGTCGCTCTTCGAGCGCGGGCTGCGGCGCGTCGAGACCGGCACCCTGGCCGAGCGGTTCCGGGTCGATGTGGCGGCGGGGACGCTGCCCGAGGTGTCGTATCTGGTGCCGTCCGCGGCCGACTCCGAGCACCCCGGCTCCTCGTCACCGGTCGCCAGCGCCACGCTCGTCTACCAGGTGCTGGACGCGCTCGGCGCGCATCCCGATGTCTGGCGGCACACCGTCGTACTGATCAACTACGACGAGAACGACGGCTTCTTCGACCATGTGCCGCCGCCCGTACCGCCCGCCGACGGCCCCACCGGGTCCGCCGAACGCTGGCAGGGACGGCCGACCGGGCTCGGGATCCGGGTGCCGCTGCTGGTCGTCTCGCCCTGGACCGTCGGCGGTTACGTCTGCTCGCAGGTCTTCGACCACACCTCGGTCATCCGCTTCCTGGAGAAGTGGACGGGAGTGGACGAGCCCAACATCACCGCGTGGCGGCGCACCGTGACGGGCGATCTGACCTCCGCCTTCGACTTCCGGAGCAGCCGCTCGCGACCCGAGGTCGAACAGCCGGGCCCCGTCCCGCCGTTCAGCGGCCGCTGGCAGCCGGAGCCGCCCGCCGAGCAGCACATGCCCGTACAGGAGAAGGGCACGCGCCCGGCCAGGCCGCTGCCGTACCAGACGGACGCGTACGGCCGGACCGACGCCGACGGCAAGGCCTTCAAGGTCACGCTCAGCAATACGGGACGGGCGAGCGCGCACTTCGCGCTCTATCCGTACGCAGGTGAGTTCGAGATCCCGCAGCACCGCGATGTAAGGGGCTCGGCACAGTGGACGGTGCCCCTTACCGGGCTGACCGGCGACGGGTACCGCTTCACGGTCACCGGACCGAACGGCTTCCGGCGTGAGTTCGCCGGTCCGGTGACCGCTGGGGGCGCCGAGGTCAGCTCCTCCGTCGACCACCACGACCGCGATCTGCACCTCACCCTCAGCAACAAGGGCGACCGGCCGGTCACCTTCACGGTGCGGCCTCTCGGCTATGTGGACGAGGACGACCTCGACGACTGGACCCGGCAGATCACGGTGAAGCCGGGCCGCAGCCGGGCCATCGTGCACTCGGCGGCCGACGCGCACGGCTGGTACGACATCGAGATCACCACGGCCGACGGCACCGATACCGATACCGACACTGCCGCCGGTGTCCGCTTCCGCCGTCGCCTGATGGGGCACATCGAGAACGGCCGGGTGAGCGTCTCCGGCTGATCCGTGCGAACGCGTGAACGCGTGAACATCTGAATCCGCGAACGTGTGACCGTGCGAGTGCGCGCATGTGTGAGGATTTCGCGCACCGCACGATCGCCGCTCGGAGGAGCCAGATGTTCGCCACACCGCTGGACGACGGGGCCGAGCTGCGCCCCCTGGAGCCATGGCGGGCCGAGGAGTTCCTCGCCCACATGGACCGCGCCAGGGATCTGGTCGACGCGCACATCCAGCTGGCCCGGAGTGCCACCGATCTCGATTCGGCACGGGCGCTGCTCACCTCGTACGCGCGTCAGCAGGCGGCCGACACCGGACGGCTCTACGGGATCTGGCTCGACTCCACCCTGGTCGGCGGGGTGCTCTTCCGCGTCTTCGACGCGGACGCCGGGAACTGCGAGGTCGGCTGCTGGCTGGAGCCCGCGGCGACGGGCCGCGGGCTGGTCACGCGCGCCGCGGAGGTGCTGATCGACTGGGCGGTCGAGGAGCGCGGGATGCACCGGGTGGAGTGGCAGGTGTCGTCCGCCAACACCCCGAGCGTCCGGGTCGCCCAGCGGCTCGGCATGACGCGGGACGGGGTCCTGCGGGAGAGCTATCCGTACCGAGGAGTGCGGCACGACATCGAGATCTGGTCGGTGCTGGCACCCGAGTGGCGCAAGCGCCGACGGTGACCTCACGGGGGAACGCGCGGGCGGCTCACCGGCCGTACTACGTACGGCTGTACGCCTGTGCGCCGCGTTCTCAGAAAGTTTTCATACGCGGCCCCTAGCGTGCGCCGTATGAACCCCACTCCCAAGACCCAGACCACCGAGCCGGAGACCACCGAGGCCACGGCCGACACGAAGGTGGCCGAGACCGAGGCGACCGACCGCAAGGCCGGGTCCGCCGAGGAGCGCGACGCGGCACCCGCCGCGACGAAGGACGTCAAGGACGCCGCCGAGCCGGCCGACCAGGACGACGCCCTGGACGACGACGAGAAGCAGGACGGCGACGACGCCGCCACGGAGCCCCGTCCGGCCGGTCTCGGCGCCGCGGCCGCGGCCGTCGTCTCGGTCTGCCTCGGGATCGTCGCCCTCACCGGCACCTGGACCAGCCGGATCATCGGCGAGCGCGCGACGCTCGTGGGACAGATCAAGACCGGCCAGACCGCCACCCCCGAGCAGCAGATCTCGGCGCTCTACGGCGACGCCTGGCACGCCACCGCGGCGGTCAACGGCATCGTGGCCGTCGTCGCGCTGCTCGTCGGCGTGATCGTGCTGACGCTGCCGCAGCGCGTGGGCCGCGCGGCCTGGGTGCGTCCCGTCGCCGTCGCCGGAGCCGTCCTCGGCCTCCTGGGGCTGCTGGTCTCCTTCGGTATGTACTTCGACCTCTTCGTGGCCCTGCCGAGCGCCGCTGCCTGAGTTCGTCCGTTCCGGCCGTAGCCGGTTCAGAACCCACCAGGGCCTAAGGTCTTACGGGCTTCACGCCCGGGCCTTAGGCCTTACGTATGTCCCGTCGGTTCTTTCCAAGGCCTTTCTAAGGCCCCCGGCGCCCGTCAAGATGCGGCACTTTCCCGATGTGGCGGCGCCCCCTGGGAGACGAAGGTTGAGGCATCACCAGACGCCACAACACTTCGCACCAGGGGGACCCGATGTTCGCGTACGAACTCCACAAGATCCGCGCTGCCGAGCTGATTCGGCAGGCCGACCACCACCGGCTCGTACGAGAGATCCGTGAAGTCGGCCGGCGGACGGAACGGGCCGAACGGACTGAACGGATCGAACGGACCGAACGCTCACGATCCCGCCACCGCCCCGGCTCCCGCTCGCGCTTCCGCTCCGGACGATGACGAGTGCCGCGCTGTCAGACCCCTGTGCGATGCTCAGGCCTGTGGAAACCAGGTCCGTCAGCCCGGTGTTCGTCGGTCGGACCGGCGAACTCACCGCGCTCACCGAAGCGCTCGCCCGCGCCACCGCCGGAGGCACCTCGCCGTCCGCCGGTGGCGCGGGCGAGCCGCAGGCGTTCCTCATCGGCGGTGAGGCCGGGGTCGGCAAGAGCCGGCTCATCGAGGAGCTGTGTGAGCTGGCCCGCGTGGAACGGACCGTCGTCGCGAGATTCGGATGCGTCGAAATCGGCGCGGACAGACTCCCGTTCGCGCCCCTCTCCACCGTTCTGCACTCCCTGCGCCGCCAGTTGCCCGACGAGCTGATCGCGTCGGCCGAGGGCCAGCAGAACGAACTGGCCGGGATCCTGCCCGAGTTGGGGCAGGCGGACGGAGGCGCGCTCGGTGAGTACGGCACCGCGCGGCTCTTCGAGCTCACCGCCCGGCTCCTGGAGCGGCTCGCGGCGGACCGTACGGTCGTCCTCGTCCTGGAGGATCTCCACTGGGCGGACGCCTCCACCCGGCACCTCCTCGCCTACCTCTTCCGTGCGTTGCGCCGCGGCCGGATCGTCGTGATCGCCACCTACCGCTCCGACGACATCCACCGCCGCCACCCACTGCGCCCGCTCCTCGCCGAGCTGGACCGGCTGCGGTCCGTCCGGCGGATCGAGCTGGCCCGTTTCACCCGCGCCGAGGTGGGGCGTCAGCTCACCGGCATCCTCGCGGCGGAGCCGGATCCCGGCCTGCTGGACGAGATCTTCGAACGTTCCGACGGCAACGCGTTCTTCGTCGAGGAGCTGGCCTGGTCCATCGAGGCGGGCTGCCGCACCGGACTGAGCGACTCCCTGCGCGATCTGCTGCTCGTACGGGTCGAGGGGCTGCCCGAGGACGCCCAGCGGGTCGCCAGGATCGTCGCCGAAGGCGGCACCACCGTCGAATACCCGCTGCTGCGCGCCGTCGCGCGGCTTGAGGAGGACGACCTGATCGAGGCGCTGCGGGCGGCCGTCGGCGCCAACATCCTGCTGCCCACGGCGGACGGCGACGGCTACCGCTTCCGGCACTCCCTGGTGCGCGAGGCGGTCGGCGACGACCTGCTCCCCGGCGAGCGCTCCCGGCTCAACCGCCGCTACGCGGAGGTGCTGGAGGCCGACCCCTCGCTCGTACGGGCCGATGAGCGCACCACCCGCCTCGCCAGCCACTGGTACCACGCGCACGACGCCGCGAAGGCCCTTCCCACGGTCCTGCACGCCGCCGTCGAGGCGCGGCGGCGCTATGCCTACTCCGAGCAACTGGGGCTGCTCGAAAGGGCCATGGAGCTGTGGGACGAAGCCCCCGAGGACGTACGGGGCACCCTGCGCCCGCCGGACGACGTCGAGGTCTATCCGCCCTGCGGGGGCGACCAGGAGTCCGCTCCGCTGACGTATCTGGACCTGATGGCGGAGGCGACGGTCGCCGCCCGCTTCGGCGGTGACCGCGAGCGGGCCCTGGCGATCGCCAAGAAGGCCGTGCGGGTGCTGGAGGGGGAGGACGGGGGGAAGGACCCGTTGCGGGCCGCCTGGTTCTGGATCCAGCGCTCCCGGCTGGTTCAGGACCTCACCAGGGGCGACGGCTGGCAGGAACTGGCCACCGCCGAGGAGCTGGTGCGCGGGCTCCAGCCGTCCGCCGTGCACGCGGAGGTCCTCGCGTTCGTGGCCGCCTGGGGCGCCCTGCACCAGCCGGGCCCCGACAGCCTGACGGCCGCCAACCGCGCCGTGGAGTACGCGCGGCTGGTCGGCGCGGAACGCACCGAGCTGCACGCCCGCCTCACCCGCGGCTGGCTCACCGCCGACGCGGGAGACATGGAGACGGGCATCGCCGAGACCTACGAGGCGCGCGACCGGGCCGTGGAGCTGGGCGCGGTCGGGGTCCTGGGGCGTGCCAGTGTCAATCTGCCGTCCACGCTGGAGAGCATGGGCCGCTCCGAGGAAGCGGTGACCGCCGCCGAGCAGGGCATCACCTTCGCCCACCGGTACGGTCTCGCCGACACGGAGGCCTGGATCCGTACGAACCAGGCCCAGTCCCTCTACTCGCTCGGCCGCTGGTCCGAGGCGGACGCCGTCCTTGATGCCGCCTCGGGCCTCGCCCAGTCCCGCAAGGCGCGCGGCCTCGTCGCCGTACGCCGTGCCGAACTGGCCCTCACCCGGGGTGACTTCGACGAGACCGGGCGCCAGGTGGAGGTGCACCGCAGCTCGATGGGCAGCTATGACTTCCAGCCGCAGCACTTCATCACTCCGGCCCGGCTGACGATGACCCTCGCGGCACGGCGGGGCGCACTGGCCGACGCGAGGGCCGAGTTCGAGCGGATCCTCGCGCTGGGCTTCCCCCTGGGCACGCACCGGTACGCGCTGCCGCTGCTGTGCGCGGCGGCGGTCATCGAGGCGGACGCGAGGGGCCTCCAGGGCGCGGACGCCGGACGGACGGACATCCTCGCCGCCGTACGCGCGCACGCCAAGCGGCTGCCCACGCTGGTGCCGGTCTGGCGGGCGTTCGGCCTGATGCTGGACGCCGAGCTGGCGCGCGCGGAGGGCCGGGCGGCACCGGAGCTCTGGGCGCGCGCCGTGGCGGCCTTCGAAGCGGTCGAGCGGCCCTACGAACGGGCGCTCGCCCGGCAGCGCCGGGCCGCCGCCCTGCTGGACTCCCACGGCGACCGCGCCGAAGCGGCGGAGCTGCTCGTCCGGGCCCACACCACGGCCGTCCGGCTCGGCGCGAGTCCGCTGGCCGAGGAGATCGCACGGACCGCGGGCCGGGCGCGGATCAGCCTCGCCCCGGCGGCCGGTGGCCGGACCGCTCAGGCCCCCGGTACGCCCGCCCAGGCGGCCGACCCGGCACGCTCACTGGGTCTGACCCCGCGCGAGCGGGACGTACTGCGCCTGGTCGCCGCCGGCCGCAGCAACCGCCGGATAGCCGAGGAGCTGTACATCTCGCCCAAGACCGCGAGCGTCCACGTCTCCAACATCCTGGCCAAGATGGGGGTTTCGGGCCGCACGGAAGCGGCGGCGCTCGCCCATCGGCTCCAGCTCTTCCCCGTCCCCGTCCCTGTAACGGGCGAGTCCTGATCAGTTTTCAGGATCCGTAGGTTTCGAGGAGTCCACCGGCTCCTCCTCGACTCTTATCGTGACCTTTCCCGAAGCGAGGTCTATCGGGCCCCGTCCCGGGTCGTTGTCATTCACATCGGCCCGGCTCAGTTCCAGTCTTTTCTGTTCGTCATGGGCATGCTTACGGCCCGGCGCGAAGAGCTGCTCGATCATGTTGAACACAGACTGCCCACCTCTTTGTGTGCGTTACCGCTCACCGTGCGTCGCTATGAGACCTCCAGCTGGAGGATCTTGTCGTCCCCCGGCTTCGGTGTGCCCCGGCCGTCCGTATTGCTGGTCATGAGCAACACCTTGTCGCCACCCACCGAGAGCACCGTGCGCAGGCGGCCGTACTTTCCCTCCAGCAACGCCTGAGGAGCGGCCGCGGATTCCCGTCCCGCCAGCGGAATCCGCCAGAGCCGCTCGCCACGCAGTGAAGCCATCCAGATGGAGCCCTCCGCGTACGCGATACCGCTCGGCGACGCGTCCTTCGTCTTCCACTGGACCACGGGATCGACATATCCGGCCTTACCGGCCTTGCCCTCGACGGTCGGCCAGCCATAATTCTTCCCGGGCTCGATCAGATTCAGCTCGTCCCAGGTGTTCTGGCCGAACTCCGATGCCCACAGCCGTTTCCCGGAGTCCCAGGCAAGTCCCTGCACATTGCGGTGGCCCAGCGAATAGACGACCGAATCCGCTTCCGGATTGCCGTGCACGGGCTGTCCGTCCGGGGTCATTCTGAGGATTTTGCCCGCCAGTGAATTCTTGTCCTGAGCGAGCCCCGTCTCACCCGTCTCGCCCGTGCCCGCGTAGAGCATCTTGTCGGGGCCGAAGGCGATCCGCCCGCCATTGTGGATGGTGCCCTTGGGAATGCCGCGCAGGATCGTGTCGGGCGCCCCCAACTGCTGCCCGGCCGGCTTCTTCTCGTCGTACACCATGCGGGCGATGCGATTGTCCGACTCAGTGGTGAAGTACGCGTACACCAGATGGTCCGAGGCGTAGGTGGGGGAGACCGCGATCCCCAGCAGACCGCCCTCGCCCGCCGGGGAGACCCCCGGCACCGTGCCGATCCCGGTCTTCTGCCCGCTCGCGCCGTCGACTCGGGTGATCGTGCCCTCGTCGCGTGAGGAGACCAGCAGGTCGCCGTCCGGCAGGGCGGCCAGGCCCCAGGGTGACTTGAGGCCCTCGGCCAGGGTGGCCGCCACCTTCGCCGACCCCTTCGCGGGCGCGGCCGACGGACTCGGGGACGCGTCCCCGGACCCGTCGCCGGACGCGGTGGCGGCCGGACTCGACGCGGCGGGCAGACCGCGGCCCGTACCGTCCCCGCCGCCGTCGGAGGAGCATCCGGTGACCACGAGAAGCGCGGCAGCGGCCCATACGGCCGTCACTGCTGAACGTTGCACGGTTCTGATCCCTTCGACGGCTGCGTTCCTACAGTTCTTACACTGCCGCTCCGTCTCGGGTTCCCCATGACGGCCGATCAGCACATCCGAGAAACGGGCGATCAGCACATCCGAGAAGGGGCAACGAGACGACCCCGATCAGCCGGCACACCCGCCCCGTCCGGCCCGGCCGCCTCAGTCCCACGACTCCCGCACCGGCGGCAGCGCCGCTATCTCGGCCAGGTCCCGCGCCGTCAGCTCAAGCTCCGCCGCACGCGCGTTCTCCACCGCCCACGGCTCCCGCTTCGTCCCCGGCAGCGGCACCACATGGCGCCCCTGGCTCAGCACCCACGCCAGCGCCACCTGCGCCGGTGTCGCGCCGTGCCGCTCCGCGACCCGCCGCAGCCCCGCCACCAGTGGCTGGTTCGCGGCCATGATCTCCGCCGTGAACCGCGGATGGCGCGCCCGTATGTCGTCCGGCTCGAAACCCTGCCCCGGGGGGAGCGTGCCCGTCAGAAAACCGTTGCCCAGCGGCATCGCCGCCAGGAACCCGATACCGCGCGCCTCGCACCACGGCAGCAGCCGCCGCAGCGCCTCCGGCGACCAGACCGACAGCTCCGCCTCCACCGCGCTCACCGGGAACACCTGCTGTACGCGCTCCAGTTGCCGGATCGTCGCGTCGTGCGGATGCGTCCCCGATCTGCGGCGCGGCGCGGGCGCCCCCACCGCGCACAGCCCGAGCGCGCGCACCTTCCCCGCGCCCACCAACTCCGCCATCGCCCCCCAGGTCTCCTCGACGGGTATCTCGGGATCGGCGCGGTGCAGCTGGTAGAGGTCGATCACATCGGTCTGGAGCCGCCGCAGCGAGGCGTCGCAGGCCCGCCGCACATAGCCGGGCCGGCCGTTGGCGACGATGTGCTGGTCGCCGACCAGCAGCCCGCACTTGGTGGAGACGAACGCGTCCGCGCGCCGCTGCCCCAGCGCCCGGCCCAGCAACAGCTCATTGGTGAAGGGGCCGTACATGTCGGCCGTGTCGAGCAGGGTCGTACCGGCGTCGAGCGCCGCGTGCACCGTACGGAGTGAGCGGTCACCGCGCTGCTGCGAGCCGGTGTACGCCCAGTGCATCGGCATACAGCCGAGCCCGACCGCCCCCACTTCGAGCGCCGCCGCACCGATTGTCCTGCGCTCCAACTGCCGTACCCCTCCTTGTGCCGTCCTCAAGCTAACCTCATTGGCCCGGAACGCTTCGCATAGCCTCCTGACCATGACTTCAGAGACTTCAGACGTGTGGCTCCCGTTCCCCGCCGATGAGATCGAAGGTCTTCCCGAGGGCCTCGACTACCGCCTCTGGGACGGCGGGCCGGACTATCCGGCGGACCCCGCCGACTGCGCCTTCTACGCCGTCCCGTACATGAAGAAGGTGGAGGTCGGTATACGGCCGTTCGCCGAGATGACCTCGGTGCGCGTGGTGCAGACCCTCTCGGCCGGTATCGATCATGTGGCACCCGGGCTCGGCACGCTGCCCGCCGGAGTCCGGCTGTGCAACGCCAAGAGCGTCCACGAGGCCAGCACCGCCGAACTCACCCTCGCACTGATCCTCGCCTCACTGCGCGGAATTCCGGGCTTCGTCCAGGGCCAGGAACGGGAGGAATGGCGCTCGGGCTTCTATCCGGCGCTCGCCGACAAGTCCGTACTGATCGTCGGATACGGCTCGATCGGCGCCGCCGTCGAAGACCGGCTCGCGCCTTTCGAATGCGCGCGGGTGGCGCGCGTCGCGCGCTCCGCCCGCACGACGGAACGCGGTCCGGTCCACGCGCTCACCGACCTTCCCGCGCTGCTCCCCGAAGCCGATGTCGTGATTCTCTCGACGCCGCTCACCGAGCAGACAAAGGGCTTGGCGGGAGCCGAATTCCTGGCCCGGATGAAGGACGGAGCGCTGTTCGTGAATGTCGCGCGCGGCGCCGTCGCCGACACCGGGGCGCTGCTCGCGGAACTGGAAAGCGGAAGGATCAGGGCCGCGCTGGATGTCACCGATCCGGAACCCCTGCCCGCCGGCCATCCGCTCTGGCATGCTCCGGGTGTCCTGATCAGCCCCCATGTCGGCGGATCCACTTCGGCGTTCCTGCCGCGCGCCAAGCGCCTGCTGGCCGCACAGCTCACCCGGTTCGCCGCCGGCGAGGAGTTGCGGAACGTCGTACTCACCACCGAAGGAGCGCCCCGGACCTGAGGAAGGGAGCGAGGAGCGGACGGGACGGCGCGACGGCGGCCGAAACGAGGGGAAGCGGCCCGTACGAGCCGCCGCGCGAGCCGCCACCGGGGCAGCCGCCGGAACCGCCGCACGAACAGCCGCCGGAACCGCCCCGCAACCACTCTCCGCAGCCGCTCGAACACCCTCGTGGCCGACAATATCCCTGGTCGTCACGGAGAGTAGGAGAACTATGTCCCTGAGTGACGAGTCTGGTGTATCGTCCCGATCTGGGGGCTGCACCGAACCAGTGACGGTGCGGCGGAAAGATCAGAATCCGAGGGGGGCGACGGGCGATGTACGGCCAATGGACCAACGATCCGACGCGGCAGGGGCGGCGAACGCGGCCTCCGGACACCCTGGTACGTACGCCGGACATCCCGGCGCGCATGCCGGAGGATCCGGTGCGCATCGCGCCTACCCCGGCGCGCACGCCGGACACCCCGGTGAGCCACCCGAGTTCCTCGACAGCGACAGCGACAGCGACAGCGACAGCGACAGCGACAGTGGCAGTGACGGCCACGGCGACAGCGACAGCCACGGTGACAGCGACGCCCCCCGGGACGATCCGGTGAGCGCCGGGAGCGTCCTCGTCAGCAGGCGGCCGTTCTGCGGCGGAAGCACCGGACTGGTCGCCCAGCTCTTCCTCGCCCTGATCTGCGGAGGTTACGCGGCGGGCGCGGCGCTGGGCTGGGGGTCGACCGAACTGGCCCTGTTCATGGGTGACTTCGGGCTGAGCCTCGCGGCAGCCATCGCCGCGGTCTCCTGTTTCTTCTACGCACGCGGCCGCGACCGCCGATTCCGGCCCGCCTGGCTGCTGTTCTCCTTCTCCTCGGCCATGGCCTCGGCGGGGAACGCGGTCTGGGGCTGGTACGAGGTCGTCCTCGGCCGGTCCGTGCCCAACTTCTCGCTCGCCGACCTCTTCTTCCTCTGCTTCGCACCGCCCGCGATCGTGGGCCTGCTCGTTCTCGCCAAACGCCCGGTCAGCAGGGCCGGCTGGGTCTGCCTCGGGCTGGACTCCTGGCTGATCGGCGGCTCACTGCTGACCCTCTCCTGGAGCCTCGCCCTGGCGCGCACCACGCAATTCCAGGGCGAGAGCGTCACTCAGGCCGCGCTCTCCCTCGCGTATCCGCTGCTCGACATCGTCCTCGTCAGCATGGTGCTCGCGCTGCACTTCCGGCGGGCCACGGGCAGCCGTTCCGCGGTGAACACGGCGATCGCCGCACTCGCGCTGACCGTGCTGTGCGACGCCCTGTTCACCTCCCCGCTGCTGCGGGAGTCCTACCGCTCGGGGCAGTTGCTGGACGCCGGCTGGTTCGCCGGTTCGCTGCTCCTCGCCTACGCGCCCTGGGGTGTGCGCCGCGTCCCCGAGAGCGTCCCGCAGCCCCGCCAGGCCCGGCAGTCCGGCCGCCCCATCGCGGGCTCGCTCGCCGCGATCACGCCGTACCTCGCCGCGGCCGTCTGCACGCTGGGCATCCTCTACAACGTCATCGAGGACCGCCGGGTCGACCGGGTGGTCGTCCTCACCGGCTGTACGGTCGTGCTCGCCCTGGTCGTCCGGCAGGGCATCATGCTCGTCGACAACATCGCGCTCACCCATGAACTGGCCCAGAAGGAGAACCACTTCCGCTCCCTGGTGCAGGGCTCCAGCGATGTCATCATGATCGCCGCGCCCTCCGGCATACTCCGCTACGTGAGCCCCGCCGCGTCGGGTGTGTACGGCCGCGAGGCCGAGGATCTCGTCGGCGCCGAACTGGCCTCGATCATCCATCCCGAGGATCTCGGCCGCGTCGTCCACGAGGTACGCCGGTTCCTCGCCGCTCCTCCGTCGGACGAGCCCACGACCCGTATCGAATGCCGCTTCAGGTCCGGGACGGGCGACTGGCTCAACGTCGAGTCCACCGTCAACCGCCACCAGGGCGGGCTGATCTTCAACAGCCGAGATGTCACCGAACGGGTCCGCCTCCAGGCACAGTTGCAGCACAACGCCGAGCACGACCCGCTCACCGACCTGCCCAACCGGGCCCTGTTCACCGAGCGGGTCCGCCAGGCCCTCTGCGGCCGCCGGACGACCGACCCCGGCACCGCCGTGCTCTTCATCGACCTCGACGGCTTCAAGGCCGTCAACGACCGGCTGGGCCACCAGGTCGGGGACGAACTGCTGATCCTCGCCGCCCACCGCCTCCAGGACTCGGTACGGTCCGGGGACACCGCGGCCCGCCTCGGCGGCGACGAGTTCGCGGCCATCGTCCTCGGTGACGGCAACCCCGACCGTACGGCCCGGGAGTACCAGGTCCACGAGATCGCCGACCGGCTGCGCCTCAAGCTCTCCCAGCCGTACCGCATCGACGGCAACGACGTCCGGGTCGCCGCCTCCATCGGCGTCGCCTTCGCCGGGCCCGGCATAACCCCCAGCGAACTGATGCGCAACGCCGACCTCGCCATGTACCGCGCCAAGGCCGGCGGCAAGAACCGCGTCGAGATGTACGCGCCCCAGATGCAGGCCGACGTAGTCCGCAGGACCGAGCTGGCCGCCCGGCTCCGTACCGCCCTGCACGACGGCGAATTCGCCCTGCTCCACCAGCCGGTGGTGAACCTCGCCACCGGCCACGTCTCCTCCGTCGCCGCCCAGGCCCGCTGGCGCTCCGCCCAGGGCATCCTCTTCACCCCCGCCGAGTTCCTGCGCGTCGCCGACGACGGCGACCGCACGGCGGAGCTCGGCCGCTGGCTGCTGGAGGAAGCCGTCGCCCAGGCCGCGGAGCGCGCCGGAACCGGGCACGACGTGCCCGTGGCCGTACGGCTCCCGGCCCGCAGACTGCTCGACAAGTCCCTGCCGCTCGGCTCCATCGAAGGGCTGCTCACCCGCCACGGCCTGCCCTCCGGGGCCCTGATGATCGAACTGGCCGACAGCGACCCGCGCGCCTCCCTGGACGAGCTGGAGCACCGCCTCGTCGCGCTGCGCCGGCTCGGCGTACGGATCGCGCTCGACGGCTTCGGCAGCGGCTACGCGGCGATCAACGCACTGCGCCGGCTCCCCGTCGACGTACTGAAACTGGACCGCGGTCTGGTGGAGGGCGTCGTGGAGTCCGCCCGGCTGCACAAGATCACCGCGGGGCTGCTGCGGATCGCCGGAGATCTGGGCATGCAGTCCGTCGCCGACGGCGTGGACCTCCCCGAGCAGGTGCTCGCCCTGCGCGCCATGGGGTGCACCCACGGCCAGGGGATGGCCTTCTCCGGGCCGCTCGACGAGTACCGGCTGCGCCGGGCCCTGGCGCGCGGCGCGTATCCGCTGCCGGGCGGCACCGCCCTGCCCGTCCTCACCGGGAGCGCGCTGCCCGTACGGCACTCCCGCCCTATCCCCGACCGGATCCCGCACACCTCGCTGCGCTCAAATAATGAGACTCCCGTCCCACCCACTTGACAGTCATAGCGCGCGGGGGGGAGGGTCGGTTCCATGCGCACCCGAATTCTCGTACTTGGAAAGCGCGTCGGCTGAAGCAGAGTCCCGTCCCGCTCTGTCACCGCACCGACGCGCTCCCCTCGCCTGCCTCCCGGCACGAGGGGTTTTTTGTTGCATCAGCACCCCCCAAAACCCCGCAAAAACCTCAGCTTCGAGAAGAGAATGCAGATGACCGAGCAGGCCACCGGGGCCCACCAGCCGCAGCCGCGGGCCCGTAACGCCGGATCGTCCTCCAACCCCGTCGAGCACGTCACGGGTGCGCAGTCCCTCATCCGCTCTCTCGAGGAAGTGGGCGCCGAGACGGTATTCGGCATCCCCGGCGGCGCCATCCTCCCCGCCTACGACCCGATGATGGACTCCACCCGGGTCCGGCACGTCCTCGTCCGCCACGAGCAGGGCGCGGGCCACGCGGCCACCGGCTACGCCCAGGCCACCGGCAAGGTCGGCGTCTGCATGGCCACCTCGGGCCCCGGCGCCACCAACCTGGTCACCCCGATCGCCGACGCGCACATGGACTCCGTGCCGCTGGTCGCGATCACCGGCCAGGTGGCGAGCAAGGCCATCGGCACGGACGCCTTCCAGGAGGCGGACATCTGCGGCATCACGATGCCGATCACCAAGCACAACTTCCTGGTCACCGACCCCCAGGAGATCCCGCGGACCATCGCGGAGGCCTTCCACATCGCCTCCACCGGCCGCCCGGGGCCCGTCCTGGTCGACATCGCCAAGGACGCCCTCCAGGCGCGCACGACCTTCAGCTGGCCGCCCACCCAGGACCTGCCCGGCTACCGCCCGGTGACCAAGCCGCACGCCAAGCAGATCCGCGAGGCCGCCAAGCTGATCACCCAGGCCAAGCGCCCGGTGCTGTACGTCGGCGGCGGTGTGATCAAGGCCGGCGCCACCGCCGAGCTGAAGGTCCTCGCCGAGCTCACCGGCGCCCCCGTCACCACCACCCTGATGGCGCTGGGATCGTTCCCCGACAGCCACCCGCTGCACGTGGGAATGCCGGGCATGCACGGTTCGGTCACCGCCGTCACCGCGCTGCAGAAGGCCGACCTGATCGTCGCCCTCGGAGCCCGCTTCGACGACCGCGTCACCGGCAAGCTGGACAGCTTCGCGCCGTACGCCAAGATCGTCCACGCCGACATCGACCCGGCCGAGATCGGCAAGAACCGCACCGCGGACGTGCCCATCGTCGGCGACGCCCGTGAGGTCCTGGCCGATCTGGTCCAGGCCGTGCAGGCCGAGCACACCGAAGGCCACGTCGGGGACTACAGCGCCTGGTGGAAGGACCTCAACCGCTGGCGCGAGACCTACCCCCTCGGCTACGACCAGCCCGGCAACGGCAGCCTCTCCCCGCAGCACGTCATCCAGCGCATCGGACAGCTCGCGCCGGACGACACCATCTACGCCGCGGGCGTCGGCCAGCACCAGATGTGGGCCGCGCACTTCATCGACTACGAGAAGCCCGCCACCTGGCTGAACTCCGGCGGCGCCGGGACCATGGGCTACGCCGTCCCGGCCGCCATGGGCGCCAAGGCCGGACAGCCGGACCGTACCGTCTGGGCGATCGACGGCGACGGCTGCTTCCAGATGACCAACCAGGAACTGACCACCTGCGCGCTCAACAACATCCCGATCAAGGTCGCCATCATCAACAACGGCGCGCTCGGGATGGTCCGCCAGTGGCAGACCCTCTTCTACAACCAGCGCTACTCCAACACCGTGCTCCACTCCAGCACGGAGCCGGACGGCGCCCCGAGCGGCGGCACCCGCGTCCCCGACTTCGTGAAGCTGTCCGAGGCCATGGGCTGTGTCGCGATGCGCTGCGAGTCCCCGGACGAGCTGGACGCGGTGATCGCCAAGGCCAACGCGATCAACGACCGCCCGGTCGTGGTCGACTTCATCGTCCACGAGGACGCGCAGGTGTGGCCGATGGTCGCCGCCGGCACCTCGAACGACGAGGTCATGGCCGCGCTGGGAGTCCGCCCCGACTTCGGCGACAACGAAGACGACTGACGGCCCCCCCCGCCCGCCCCCGACCGACCCCCCGACCGACGACTGACGACTGAAGACGACTGAGCCGAGAGAGACCGACACCATGTCCAAGCACACACTCTCCGTCCTGGTGGAGAACACACCCGGCATCCTCGCCCGGATCGCCGCCCTGTTCTCCCGCCGCGGCTTCAACATCGACTCGCTCGCCGTCGGTGTCACAGAACACCCCGACATCTCCCGCATCACCATCGTGGTCAATGTCGAGGAACTGCCCCTGGAGCAGGTGACGAAGCAGCTCAACAAGCTGGTGAACGTCCTGAAGATCGTCGAACTCGAGCCCGGCGCTGCGATCCAGCGCGAGCTCGTCCTGGTGAAGGTCCGAGCCGACAACGAGACCCGCTCCCAGATCGTCGAGATCGTCCAGCTGTTCCGTGCCAAGACCGTGGACGTCTCGCCCGAGGCCGTCACGATCGAGGCCACCGGTTCGAGTGACAAGCTCGACGCGATGCTCAAGATGCTGGAGCCGTTCGGCATCAAGGAGCTCGTGCAGTCCGGGACGATCGCCATAGGGCGCGGCGGGCGGTCCATCACGGACCGCAGCCTGCGGGCGCTCGACCGCAGCGCCTAGGCGCGTCGCGACCGCGGCGCCGTCCGCCCCTCTCAGTACGCCTGCCCATTCCCGTCCGCCGCGCCGGCCCGTCCGGTTCGTATGGCGAGACCGGGAGACCGGCTTCGAACGTCCCGCCGTACGGTGGGACACAAGCTGCGACATTTCACAGCTGCGTTCACCTCAAGCAGCGCACACCAAGGAGAAGACCCAGTGGCCGAGCTGTTCTACGACGACGATGCCGACCTGTCCATCATCCAGAACCGCAAGGTCGCGGTCATCGGTTACGGCAGCCAGGGCCATGCCCACGCGCTGTCGCTCCGTGACTCGGGTGTCGATGTCCGGGTCGGTCTGCACGAGGGCTCCAAGTCCAAGGCCAAGGCCGAGGAGCAGGGCCTGCGCGTGGTGACGCCGGCGGAGGCCGCCACCGAGGCCGACGTCATCATGATCCTGGTGCCGGACCCGATCCAGTCCCAGGTCTACGAGGAGTCCGTGAAGGACAACCTGAAGGACGGCGACGCGCTGTTCTTCGGCCACGGCCTCAACATCCGCTACGGCTTCATCAAGCCGCCGGCCAACGTCGATGTCGCGATGGTCGCCCCCAAGGGACCGGGCCACCTGGTCCGCCGCCAGTACGAGGAAGGCCGCGGCGTTCCGTGCATCGCCGCCGTCGAGCAGAACCCCACGGGCAAGGCCTTCGAGCTGGCCCTGTCGTACGCGAAGGGCATCGGCGGCACCCGCGCCGGCGTCATCAAGACGACCTTCACCGAGGAGACCGAGACCGACCTGTTCGGTGAGCAGGCCGTGCTCTGCGGCGGTACCGCCGCCCTGGTCAAGGCGGGCTTCGAGACCCTGACCGAGGCCGGCTACCAGCCGGAGATCGCGTACTTCGAGTGCCTCCACGAGCTGAAGCTGATCGTGGACCTCATGTACGAGGGCGGCCTGGAGAAGATGCGCTGGTCGATCTCCGAGACCGCCGAGTGGGGCGACTACGTCAGCGGCCCGCGCGTCATCAACGACCAGACCAAGGTCGAGATGAAGAAGATCCTGTCCGAGATCCAGGACGGGACGTTCGCCAAGAACTGGATGGACGAGTACCACGGCGGCCTGAAGAAGTACAACGAGTACAAGAAGGCCGACAGCGAGCACCTGCTGGAGACCACGGGCCGTGAGCTGCGCAAGCTCATGAGCTGGGTCGACGACCCGGACGCGTAACACCGTGCGGTGGGCGCCCGGGCCGGGGACGAGCCGGGGCGCCCACCGTGGCGGGTCGCGAAAGCAGCGCCGTCCGCCCGCAGTCGCGGGCCGGGCGGGACTGTCGCCACCCGCCCTGACGCCGCCGCGGGACCGCACGTACGAGTGACCCTGGCACACGGGCGGAATTCCGCCCGGTGGCGGCACTACACTGCACGAGACATACGCGTCAGGGCCCACAGCGTCGTGCGTCTTCCACGCGGCCGGGGGTGTCTTACGGATGACGCCGCAGGCCCGGCCTGATCCGTAAACAGACACCCCCTTCCCCCTCCACCGCCTGCGGCCGTCGGGACGGCCGTCCGCAATGGGACTTGTGAGGACTCACGTGAGCTCGAAACCTGTCGTACTCATCGCCGAAGAGCTTTCGCCCGCCACCGTCGACGCGCTCGGTCCGGACTTCGAGATCCGGCACTGCAACGGAGCCGACCGCGCGGAGCTGCTGCCGGCGATCGCCGACGTGGACGCGATCCTCGTCCGCTCCGCGACCAAGATCGACGCCGAGGCCGTCGCCGCGGCGCCGAAGCTGAGGGTCGTCGCCCGAGCCGGCGTCGGGCTCGACAACGTCGATGTCTCCGCCGCCACCAAGGCCGGCGTGATGGTCGTCAACGCGCCGACCTCCAACATCGTCACCGCCGCCGAACTGGCCTGCGGTCTGCTGGTCGCCACCGCGCGCAACATCCCGCAGGCCAACACCGCCCTCAAGAACGGCGAGTGGAAGCGCTCCAAGTACACGGGCGTCGAGCTGAGCGAGAAGACCCTGGGCGTCGTCGGCCTCGGCCGGATCGGCGTACTGGTCGCGCAGCGGATGTCCGCCTTCGGCATGAAGATCGTCGCGTACGACCCCTACGTACAGCCGGCCCGCGCCGCCCAGATGGGCGTCAAGCTGCTGACGCTGGACGAGCTGCTGGAGGTGTCGGACTTCATCACCGTGCACCTGCCCAAGACCCCCGAGACGCTCGGCCTGATCGGCGACGAGGCGCTGCACAAGGTCAAGCCGTCGGTGCGGATCGTCAACGCCGCGCGCGGCGGGATCGTCGACGAGGAAGCGCTGCACTCCGCGCTCAAGGAGGGCCGCGTCGCCGGCGCCGGCCTGGACGTGTACGCGAAGGAGCCCTGCACGGACTCCCCGCTGTTCCAGTTCGACCAGGTCGTCTGCACCCCGCACCTCGGCGCGTCCACCGACGAGGCGCAGGAGAAGGCGGGCATCGCGGTCGCCAGGTCCGTCCGTCTCGCGCTCGCCGGTGAACTCGTGCCGGACGCGGTCAACGTCCAGGGCGGGGTCATCGCCGAGGACGTCCGCCCCGGTCTGCCGCTCGCCGAGAAGCTCGGCCGGATCTTCACCGCGCTCGCGGGCGAGGTCGCGGCCCGTCTCGATGTCGAGGTGTACGGCGAGATCACCCAGCACGACGTGAAGGTGCTCGAACTCTCCGCGCTCAAGGGCGTGTTCGAGGACGTCGTCGCCGAGACCGTCAGTTACGTCAACGCCCCGCTGTTCGCGCAGGAGCGTGGCGTCGAGGTCCGGCTGACCACGTCGAGCGAGTCCCCGAACCACCGCAACGTCGTCACGGTGCGCGGCACGCTCGCCAGTGGCGAGGAGGTCTCCGTCTCCGGCACGCTGGCGGGCCCCAAGCACCTCCAGAAGATCGTCGCGATCGGCGAGTTCGACACGGACCTGGCGCTGGCCGAGCACATGATCGTGCTCCGGTACGAGGACCGTCCCGGTGTGGTCGGCACGGTCGGCCGGATCCTCGGCGAGGCCGGGCTGAACATCGCGGGGATGCAGGTCTCGCGCGCGGAGGAGGGCGGCGAGGCGCTGGTCGTTCTCACCGTCGACGACAACGTGCCGGCGGCCGTGCTCGCGGAGATCTCCGAGGAGATCGGTGCGGCTTCGGCGCGCTCGGTGGACCTGACCGACTGAACTGACGCGGTCGCGAAGCGACTTGGTGGTGAACTGACCCGGTCGTGAACTGGCCCAGTCATGAACTGACCTGGTCGCGAACCGACTCGGTCGCGAACTGAACGATCCGAAGGGCCCGGTGGCTTCCACCGGGCCCTTCGGCACAGGTCAGAGCCGGGCCGACTTCAGCGCCATGTGCAGGAGCAGGCGGTCCTCGCCCTCGTCCAGGTCCAGGCCCGTCAGCTGTTCGATCCGGGAGAGCCGGTAGTAGAGCGTCTGGCGGTGGATGCCGAGGGCCGCCGCCGTGCGGCCCGCCTGGCCCGCGTGGTCGAGGAACACCTCGGCGGTGTGCGCCAGTTCGCCGTGGGCCCGGGTGAGCAGCGGCCGGACGGCGGGGTCGGGCCCGGTGGGGAGCGCGGTCAGCAGGCGGTACGCGCCCATCGACGCCCACTGCGCGACCGGGCCGAGGCGAGGCTGCGCCACGGACGCGCGGGCCGCCGCGACCGCCTCCCGCCAGGCCGCCGGAAGCTCGTGCGGACCCCGGCGCGGCGCCCCGGCCCCGGCAGCGGCTTCCGGGCCCGCGCCCTCGCGCAGCCGGGACACGGCCGCGAGGACGGGCGGGAGCGCGTCCGCCGAGCGGAGCCGCACGAGCAGGGCCAGCGCCTCGACGCCGCCGGAGGAGGTGGCCGCCCCGTCCTCGGCCGCCGGAAGGGCATCCGGCCCCGCATGCTCGGAGGCGTACTCGGACGCAGGCTCCTGAGGAGACTGCCCCTGGCCGGGCCCCGGCCCGTACGGCAGCGTGCACAGGGCCGCCGTCCCCGGCACCGCCCGTACCCGTGGTTCCTCGCCCCGCCACGGCGCCACACACGCCACCACATGCAGCCCGTCCGCGCCCGGTCCCAGCGCGGTGCGCAGCGCCGCCACCGCCATGTCCCGCTGCCAGCCGGGCTCCGCCGTGAGGACGGCCCGCAGCTCCCGGGAGAGGTCCGTGCCCGCCTTCACCTCCTCGGCCAGCAGGTCGCCGATCCGGGACGTCACCTCCATGGCCGCCGCCAGCCGGGCCTCGCTCGGGCCCGGGTCGGAGTCGCCCAGCAGCCAGACGTATCCGAGCACCATGCCCCGGTGCCGAACGGGCAGACAGATCCGGTCCCGGAACACCCCCGCCTCCGGGGCCGCCGGGATACGGACCGGTTCCGTGGCGCGGGTGATGCCGAAGGCCTCGAACCACGCGCGGACCGCCGGGGTGGACTTCCTCGTCAGGATCGAGCGGGTCCGGACGGGGTCCATCGCCGTGTCGTCCTCGCTGTCGTGCGCGCCGAAGGCGATCAGGCCGAAGTCCCGGTTCTCCAGGGTCGCGGGGACGCCGAGCAGCGCCGAGATCTCGTCCACCAGGTCCTGGTAATCGCCTTTCATCCGGACATTCTCGCACCGCCTTCAGACAAATGTCTGAGATCCGGGCCACGGATGCGTGACAGCTGTCGATGGCAGAGGATCGGAGCGGTCCCTAGGTTTCACAGTGGTTCTCCGTGCCGTACCGGACATGGTCATTTCTGGTCCACTCCGGTCCGGCCCCGCTCGTCCTACCGTGGAGGTGCCCTGTGCTGGGTCCCGTGATCCTCGCCGCGTCCCGCAGCGGCACCATGCGCCGTGCCGTCTCGGCCGCACCGGTCACCAAGCCCGTGGTGAAGCGTTTCGTCGCAGGTGAATCGGTCGAGGAGACGGCGCCCGTCATCCAGGCCATGGCCGACCGCGGCCTGGAGGTCACGCTCGACGTCCTCGGCGAGGACATCACCGACCCGGCCGCCGCGCTGCTCGCCCGGGACTCCTACCTGCGGCTGATCGAGGCCCTCGCGCCGCTGGAGCTGGGGACGCGCGCCGAGATGTCGGTGAAGCTGTCCTCCTTCGGCCAGGCCCTGCCCGGCGGACACGACCTCGCGCTGAAGAACGTCACCGCCGTCGTCGAGGCCGCCGCCGCGATCGGCACGACGGTCACCCTCGACATGGAGGACCACACCACCGTCGACTCGACGCTCGCCATCCACGGCGAGCTGTTCGCGCGCTTCCCGGAGACGGGCGCCGTCGTCCAGTCGTACCTCTTCCGTACGGAGGACGACTGCCGCGCGCTGGCCGCCGCCGGGGCGCGCGTACGCCTGGTCAAGGGCGCGTACAACGAGCCCGCCACCGTCGCGTACCAGGACAAGGCCGAGGTCGACAAGGCGTACATCCGCTGCCTCAAGATCCTGATGGAGGGCAGTGGTTATCCGATGATCGGCTCCCACGACCCGCGCGTCATAGCGATCGGTCAGGATCTCGCCCGGCGTGCCGGACGTAAACTCGATGAGTACGAGTTCCAGTTGCTGTACGGGATTCGCGCGGCCGAGCAGGACCGGCTCGCCGCCGAGGGACACCGGGTGCGTGTCTACATCGCCTACGGCACCGACTGGTACGGATATTTCATGCGCCGCCTCGCCGAGCGCCCCGCCAACCTCGCGTTCTTCCTGCGTTCGCTGGTCAGCCGCGGCTGAACCCCCGTACCGCCGCACGCCGGTACGCACCGATTCGCACCGACTGACCTACAGATAAAGCAGATTAAGGAGATTCGGCACCATGGATGCTGTGACCCAGGTACCCGCGCCGGTCAACGAGCCGGTGCACGGCTACGCCCCCGGTTCCCCCGAGCGGGCCCGTCTGGAGGTCAAGCTCAAGGAGCTGGCCGAGAACCCGGTCGACCTTCCGATGACGATCGGCGGCGTGAAGCGGATGGGCGGCGGCGAGCGCGTCAGCGTCGTACAGCCGCACAACCACAAGTCCGTACTCGGTACGTTCGCCGGAGCCACCGAGCAGGACGCGCAGGACGCGGTCGACGCCGCCCTGGCCGCCGCCCCGGCATGGCGCGCGATGGCCTTCGACGACCGCGCCGCGATCATCCTGCGGGCGGCCGAACTGCTGTCGGGACCGTGGCGCGAGACACTGGCCGCGGCGACCATGCTCGGCCAGTCGAAGACCGCCCAGCAGGCCGAGATCGACACCCCCTGCGAGCTGATCGACTTCTGGCGCTTCAACGTCAAGTACGCCCGTGACCTGCTCGCCGAGCAGCCTCCGGCCAACTCGCCGGGCGTCTGGAACCGTCTCGACCACCGCCCGCTCGAAGGCTTCGTCTACGCGATCACGCCGTTCAACTTCACGGCGATCGCGGGCAACCTGCCGACCGCGCCCGCGCTCATGGGCAATGTCGTGGTGTGGAAGCCGTCCCCGACCCAGACGCTGGCGGCGGTGCTGCTGATGGAGCTGCTGGAGGAGGCGGGGCTGCCCAAGGGCGTCATCAACCTCGTGACGGGCGACGGCATCGCCGTCTCCGAGGTGGCGCTGAACCACCCGGAGCTGGCCGGTATCCACTTCACCGGTTCGACCAAGACCTTCCAGCACCTGTGGAAGACGGTCGGCAACAACATCGAGAAGTACCGCTCCTACCCGCGGATCGTCGGTGAGACGGGCGGCAAGGACTTCGTCGTCGCGCACCCGAGCGCCGACCGCGGAATCCTCAAGATGTCGCTGACCAGGGGCTCCTTCGAGTTCCAGGGCCAGAAGTGTTCCGCCTCCTCGCGCGCGTACGTTCCCGCGTCGATCTGGAACGACGGCTTCAAGGAGGAGTTCGCGGCCGAGGTCGACGGGATCGCCATGGGTGATGTCACCGACCTGACGAACTTCATCGGCGCTGTCATCGACGAGCGCGCCTTCGCCAAGAACAAGGCCGCGATCGACCGCGCCGCCGCCGACCCGACCTGCACGATCGTCGCGGGCGGTACGTACGACGACTCCGTCGGCTACTTCGTCCGGCCCACCGTCATCGCCTGCACCGACCCCGAGAACGAGGTCTTCAGGACCGAGTACTTCGGCCCGATCCTCGCGGTGCACGTCTACGACGACGCCGACTACGAGTCGGTGCTGGCGCAGATGGAGTCCGTCTCGGCGTACGCGCTGACCGGCGCGGTCATCGCCAACGACCGCGCGGCCGCCGCCGACGCGATGGAGAAGCTGCGCTACGCGGCCGGCAACTTCTACATCAACGACAAGTCGACCGGCGCCGTCGTCGGCCAGCAGCCCTTCGGCGGTGGCCGCGCGTCCGGTACGAACGACAAGGCGGGCGCCCCGCAGAACCTGATGCGCTGGACGCTGACCCGCGCCATCAAGGAGACGCTGGTGCCGCCGACGGACTACCGCTACCCGCACATGGGCTGACCCCGCGCACGGGCTGCCCCGTAAGGGGCGTGGCCCCGGCAGGACACCGCCCCCGGGCCGGCTCCCCAGCCGGCCCGGGGGCGGACTCATGCTCCGGGGCCTCGGGCTCCAGGAATCCCGTTCCTCCGGGAACCCCGTACTCCGAAATCCCCTCTTCCTGACGGGATGACGGGAACCGGCTTTCGCAGGGCGAAGTGATCCCTGTCTCAGATACTAGGACGTCCGAGTAAATGAAGAGACAGGGCGTCCCGGCTCCCTTAGCTTGGAATAGCCGAACGTCTCGCTTCATCCAGCGAATGGCGGTCGTGGGCCCGCGCCCTCAGGCAGGTAACCCCTGCGGCGCACGCCCTCCGCCTCTTCCGGCGCCTCGTGGATTCGTCATGCGGCCCCGCCGTATGACTCAGCGATCTCAAGGAGTCGATCACCATGGCCGAGACGACAGTCCGACGCGTCCGTCACACCCCCCGTACGAGCGACGCCGACCGCAGGAATGCCGCCGCCGCCCTGCAGCGCGCGCTCGACCGCAGGGACAACGGCGGCTCGACCGGTCACTGAGCCGTATCCGCCCGGCCGCCTGTGCGGACGGGGATCAGCGGGTGACGGTGAAATGGTCCACCCGCTCGCCCGTCTCGGCGAGCGCGGTGACCTTCAGCTCCGGGCTGCTGCCCGTCGTCACCTCGACGGCGAGGAACGAGAAGCCCGTGTAGCGCACCCGCGACCACTCCACGGTCTCGGTGGCCTTCTTGCCGCCGGTCTCCCAGTGGTACGACGGCACACTGTCCAGGTCGGCGACATGACCCTCGTAGCTGTCCGGTACGGGGAAGTCGTACAGCGCCTTGCCCGCGCCGCCCGCCGTGACGTACACGATGCCGTCCCGCACCGAGCTGACGGACTCGCCGATCGGGGTCTTGCGCCCGACCTTCCCGCCGCGCAGCGCGTCGGTGCGCTCGTACACATGGTTGTGGCCGTTGACGACCAGGTCCACGCCGTGCTTGTCGAAGAGCGGCACCCACGCGTCGCGCACCCCGCCGTCCGAGGCGTGCGAGTTGGTCGTGGAGAAGGCGCAGTGGTGGAAGAACACCACGATGAAGTCGATGCCCTGGTCCGCGCGCAGCTCGCCCAGGCGCCGGTCCAGCCAGCGGGTCTGGGCGCCGTCCGTGTAGCCGGTGTTGGCGCGGATCTCGTACGAGATGTCGTTGGCGTCCAGGGCCACCACGCCGACGTTGCCGTACGTGAAGGAGTACACGCCCGGCGACTTCACCGGGTCGAGGCCGCTGTCCGGCAGGGTCCAGCGCGCGTTCTGGCCGCCGTAGCCGTTGGGGGAGTACCACGCCTCCATGTCGTGGTTGCCCGTCGTCACCATCCACGGCACCCGCGAGGCCACCGTCTCGGTCTGCGCCAGGAACTGGTCCCAGACCCGGGCGTCGTACGTGTCCGACTCGGTGCCCTGGCCGCTGGTGTCCGCGTAGCAGATGTCGCCCGCGTGCAGATGGAAGACCGGGTTCTGGCCGAGGATCACCTGGTCGTTGGCGAGAGCGTCGTACGAGACCCCCTGGTCGCCGAAGGCCGTGAAGACGAACGACTCGGCGCGGGCCGGGGCCGTACGGAACGTGCTGACGGTCCCGAGGTTGCGCGCGTCCGCCGGGTCGAAGCCGTCGTGGCCCACGCCGTAGTAGTACGTCGTCCCGGGGCGCAGCCGCTCCAGCGCCGCGTGCAGGTAGTACTGCTCCACCGCCGGCAGCTTCGCCGACAGCGACGGCGTGTGCAGCGACCGGACCTCGGCCGTGATCTTCTGGCTCAGGTCCCAGGGCTTCAGGCCCACCCGTACGTAGGGGTTCTTGACCGCGAACGGCACCTGCCAGGAGACCGTCATCCTCGTCTTCGGGTCGGAGCCGAAGGCCAGATGCCGGCCGAAGGGCGCCACCAGCGATCCGTCGACCCGGGTGGTGGCCGACGACGGCAGGAAGGCGGGGGCTCCGGCTCCGGCGAGGCCGTTCGCGGTGCCGCCCGCGGTCGCCGAGCTGGAGCCCAGCAGACCGGCGCCCGCCACGGTCCCGGCGGCGATCGTGCCCGCGCGCAGCAGGCCGCGCCGTCCGATACGGTCGCGCAGGTACTCGTGCTGCTCCGGCATGCTCATGCGGGAAGCGAGATGGTCGGGAATCCCGACGCGGGGAGTGTCCATGGCCCGACGGTGACACCGGCGGGTGGCCCAAGCGTGGAGCCAGGGCGTACGGCGGGCGACCGAATCGCAATGTGTCCACAGAATGGACGGTCCGTGTCAGGCAGTGGGACGGGGGGTAGGGTGCGGGCATGTCTCGCAGCATCAATCTCGCAGTGATCCCCGGTGACGGCATCGGTCAGGAGGTCGTGGCCCAGGGCCTGAAAGTCCTGAGTTCCGTCCTTCCGCAGGATGTGAAGCTGGAGACCAGGAAGTACGACCTCGGCGCGAGCCGCTGGCACCGGACCGGGGAGACCCTCCCGGACACGGAGCTGGAAGCCCTCAAGGGCCATGACGCCATCCTGCTCGGCGCGATCGGCGACCCGACCGTGCCGTCCGGCGTCCTGGAGCGCGGGCTGCTGCTCAAGCTGCGCTTCGCCTTCGACCACTACGTGAACCTCCGCCCGTCGAAGCTCTTCCCGAACACGGAGACCCCGCTGGCCGGCCGCCCCGACATCGACTTCGTCGTCGTCCGCGAGGGCACCGAGGGTCCGTACACGGGCAACGGAGGTTCGCTGCGCACCGGTACGCCCGCCGAGGTGGCCACCGAGGTAAGTCTCAACACGGCGTACGGCGTGGAGCGTGTCGTCCGCGACGCGTACGAGCGGGCCAACTCCCGTCCGCGCAAGAAGCTGACGCTGGTCCACAAGAACAACGTCCTCGTCTACGCGGGCCACATGTGGAAGAACATCTTCGACCGCGTCGGCCAGGAGTACCCCGAGGTCACCACCGACTACCTGCATGTCGACGCCGCGACGATCTTCTTCGTCACCCAGCCCGAGCGCTTCGACGTGATCGTCACCGACAACCTCTTCGGCGACATCCTCACCGACCTGGCCGCTGCCGTGACCGGCGGCATCGGTCTGGCCGCGTCCGCGAACATCAACCCGGACCGCGCCTTCCCGTCCATGTTCGAGCCGGTCCACGGCTCGGCACCGGACATCGCGGGACAGGGGAAGGCCGACCCCACGGCCACGATCCTCTCCGTCGCCCTGCTGCTGCGGCACCTCGGTCTCGACGCCGAGGCCGCCCGGATCGAGGAGGCCGTCGCGGCCGACCTCGCCGGGCGCGACGGTACGGCCACGCGCACGACCGACGAGATCGGCGACGCGCTCGCCGTACGAGTAGCGAGCTGACACCCCGTCGGATTTTTACAGCCGCCGGGTCTTCGCACCCGGCGGCTGTGCTGTGCGGCCACCGGGCGCTTCCCCAGCCCCCGGGCCGCATTCACCCCATTTCTTCCTTCCGCCGTCCCCGCCGAGTGATAATCGGCTCGGGCCGCGGTATACGGGAATGCTCGGACGTCCTAGTAGCGACGTGAACGCGGTCCGTCACAACCAAACGTGAAGGACGAGTATTCATGACCACGCGTACGCCCACGCCCACGATCGAGGCCCGGCCCACGATCCAGCTCAAGCCCTCCGCGCATCCGCTGTCCGCCGCCGAGCGCGAGGCGATCCTGGCCAACCCCGGATTCGGCCGTCACTTCACCGACCACATGGTGACGATCAAATGGACGGAGGGGCGGGGCTGGCACGACGCGGAACTCGTTCCGTACGCGCCGCTCTCGATCGACCCGGCCAACATGACGCTGCACTACGCGCAGGAGATCTTCGAGGGGCTCAAGGCCTACCGCCGCCCCGACGGCTCGGTCGCCACGTTCCGCCCCGACGCGAACGCGGCCCGCTTCCAGCGCTCGGCCCGCCGGCTCGCGATGCCGGAGCTGCCGGCCGAGACGTTCATCGCGGCGTGCGACGCGCTGGTCCAGCAGGACAAGGCGTGGGTGCCCGCGCACGGCGGGGAGGAGTCCCTCTACCTGCGCCCGTTCATGATCGCGACCGAGGTCGGTCTCGGTGTGCGGCCGTCGAACGAGTATCTGTTCCTGGTCATCGCCTCGCCCGCCGGCGCGTACTTCCCCGGCGGGGTCGAGCCGGTCTCGGTCTGGCTCTCGGAGAACTACGTCCGCGCTGTCCCCGGCGGCATGGGCTTCGCCAAGACCGGCGGCAACTACGCGGCGTCCCTGCTCGCCCAGGCCGAAGCGGCGGAGAAGGGCTGCGACCAGGTGGTCTGGCTGGACGCGCTGGAACACCGCTGGGTCGAGGAGATGGGCGGGATGAACCTGTACTTCGTGTACGGCGACCGCATCGTCACCCCCGAGCTGACCGGCTCCCTGCTGGCGGGCATCACCCGTGACTCGCTGCTGAAGCTGGCGGGGGACCTCGGCTGCACCTCCGAGGAAGGCCGTATCTCCACGGAGGACTGGCGCCGCGACACCGAGAACGGCACGCTCACCGAGGTCTTCGCCTGCGGCACGGCCGCGGTGATCACTCCGGTCGGCGTGGTCAAGTCGGCGGACGGCGAGTGGGTCCAGTCGGGCGGCGAGCCGGGCGAGGTCACGATGAGGCTGCGCAAGGCGCTGCTGGACATCCAGACGGGCTCGGCGGCGGACCCGCACGGCTGGATGCACGAGCTGGGCTGAGGCCCGGTGGTTTTTCAGGCTCTACGGGACGGGGCCCGCATCCGATCCGGGTGCGGGCCCCGCCGGCCCCCACCGGGCCCCTCAACCGCCCAGTGTCACCGGATATGACCGCATCGTGAGACGAGATTTCACCAGCGCGGCAGACGTGCGAAAATCGGCTCGTGCTCTCGTTCGCCATGATTATCGGCAGCAAGCGCGCCGGTCCGCAGTGACCGCCCCGTACCACCCCGTACGGCGCGGCCATCGTGCCTCAGACCCGCGCGCAGACCTCTCGCTACCCGCGAGGGGTTTTTTCGTTTTCCGACCCCACCTCGGCGGAGAGCGAGCCGCGCGGGAAGATGGGGGCAAGTGGAGCCAGGCCTTCCGGAACCTTCCGATGTCTCCGGAAGGCAGATCTCATCCACTCGACAGGAGCAGGACACCATGACCACAGAGTCCACGGTGAGCAACGACAGTTTCCATGTCTTCGACACGACGCTGCGCGACGGCGCCCAGCGCGAGGGCATCAATCTGACGGTCGCCGACAAGCTGACCATCGCCCGGCACCTGGACGACTTCGGCGTGGGCTTCATCGAGGGCGGCTGGCCCGGCGCCAACCCGCGGGACACCGAGTTCTTCGCCCGCGCCCAGCAGGAGATCGACTTCCGGCACGCCCAGCTCGTCGCCTTCGGCTCCACCCGGCGGCCGGGCGCGAAGGCCTCGGAGGACCCCCAGGTCAGGGCCCTGGTCGAGTCCGGGGCGCCGGTGGTCACGCTGGTCGCCAAGTCGCACGACCGGCATGTGGAACTGGCGCTGCGCACCACCCTCGACGAGAACGTGGCGATGGTCCGCGACACCGTCTCCTACCTGCGCGAACAGGGCCGCCGCGTGTTCGTCGACTGCGAGCACTTCTTCGACGGCTACCGCGCCAACCCCGAGTACGCCAAGGCCGTCGTACGGGCCGCCTCCGAGGCCGGCGCCGATGTGGTCATCCTCTGCGACACCAACGGCGGCATGCTGCCCGCCCAGATCCAGGCCGTCGTCTCCACCGTGCTCGCCGACACCGGCGCGCGGCTCGGAATCCACGCCCAGGACGACACCGGCTGCGCCGTCGCCAACACCCTCGCCGCCGTCGACGCGGGCGCCACACACGTCCAGTGCACGGCCAACGGCTACGGCGAGCGCGTCGGCAACGCCAACCTCTTCCCCGTCGTCGCCGCCCTGGAGCTGAAGTACGACCAGCGCGTCCTGCCCGCCGGGGCGCTCTCCGAGATGACCCGGATCTCGCACGCCATCGCCGAGGTCGTCAACCTCGCGCCCTCCACCCACCAGCCGTACGTCGGCGTCTCCGCCTTCGCCCACAAGGGCGGACTCCACGCCTCCGCGATCAAGGTCGACCCCGACCTGTACCAGCACATCGCCCCCGAGGCGGTCGGCAACTCCATGCGGATGCTCGTCTCCGACATGGCGGGCCGCGCCTCCATCGAGCTCAAGGGCAAGGAACTGGGCATCGACCTGGGCGGCGACCGCGATCTGGTCGGCCGGGTCGTCGGCCGGGTCAAGGAGCGTGAGCTGAAGGGCTACACGTACGAGGCGGCCGACGCGTCGTTCGAGCTGATGCTGCGCGAAGAGGTGGAAGGCCGGCCCCGCAGCTACTTCCGTACGGAGTCCTGGCGCGCGATCGTCGAGGACCGCCCCGACGGCTCGCACGCCAACGAGGCCACCGTGAAGCTGTGGGCCAAGGGCGAGCGCATCGTCGCCACCGCCGAGGGAAACGGCCCGGTCAACGCCCTGGACCGGGCCATGCGGGTCGGCCTGGAGCGGATCTATCCGCAGCTGGCCAAGCTGGAGCTGGTGGACTACAAGGTCCGGATCCTCGAAGGCAGGCACGGTACGGAGTCCACCACCCGGGTGCTGATCACCACGGCGGACGGCAACGGCGACTGGGCCACGGTCGGGGTCGCGGAGAACGTCATCGCCGCCTCCTGGCAGGCGCTGGAGGACGCGTACACCTACGGGCTGCTGCGGGCCGGGGTCGAACCGGCCCAGTGACCGTCGCGTCGGCCTCGATCGCCGGACGGGCTGCTCCCCGGCCCGCCCGGCGATCGAGTCCCGAACATCCGGCACAGAGCAGCTAGGGCCTCTCGTTTGGATCTTGCCGGGCTCGCGTGCCCTGGTGCCGCGCCTCGCCGCGTTGTCGTCACTCCACGACGCTCCGCGTCGCCTCACTCCTCCGCCTTGCGATCCACGGCACCAGACCCCGCTCCCTGATCCGGCCTGATCCAAACGAAAGACCCTAGCTCTGAAGCCGCCACTTCTGGTTGGCGGCCCCGGTGCAGGCCCAGATCTGCGCCCGCGTCCCGTTCGCCGACGAGTTGTCCGACGCGTCGAGACACTTGTCCGCCGGTACGTTCACCAGGTCGCCGGAGGACGACTCGTATCTCCACTGCTGCGCCCCGGACCCGTTGCACTCGTACAACTGGACCTTCGCGCCGTCCGCCGTGGACGCCGACGTCACATCCAGGCACTTGCCCAGCGCCCTGACCGTGGAGTCCGCGCCGAACGTCCAGCGCTGGCCCGTCGAGCCGTCGCAGTCGTACAGCTGGACGGCCGTTCCGTTCGCGCTGGAGTCGCCCGCGACGTCCAGGCACTTGCCGCCGAGCCCCGTGACGGCGCCCGTGGTGCCCGTACCGCCGTCACCGGACTGGGTGCCGGCCCAGGTGAAGGTCGCCGAGGTCTTGCCGGGCAGCGAGTAACTGAACGTCTGCCCGCCCCAGTTGACCCGCATCTCCTTGGCCGCCGACGCGTCGTTGTAGGCGATCAGCGCCTTGGACCCGTCCGGGTTGCGCCAGGCCACATTGGGCACGGCGCTGCTGGCGGAGGAGGAGATCCGCTGGGCGCCGGGCTTCACGAACTTGGTGAGGTGGCCCATCGTGTAGTACTCGATGGTGTAGTCGACCTGGCCGTGCCTGCCGTCCCCGTTGTGGACGGTGATCAGGCCGTCGCAGGTGCCGCAGCCGCCGTTGTGCGGGCCGCGGTTCTGGTCCACCGCCAGGGACCACTTGGTCACCGACTTCGCCCAGTTACGGGTGTAGTCGATGATGTTCGACATGTCCTCGCGCTGCTGATTGGCGATCCACGTACCGCCCGAGTGCTCGGTCTGGAACGCGTTCAGCTGCGGATACTGGTTGTGGACGGTCGTCTGCTTCTGTACGTCGCCGCCGTAGCCGTGCCAGGCGATCCCGCCGAAGTTGGGGTGGTCGCGGACCGCCGCGTCATTCACGGTGGCCGCCGCGTACGCGTCGTACGTGTCCCAGTTCCAGTCGTGCGCCAGCACCTTCGTGGACAGTCCGGCGCTCTGGAGCTTCGGCAGCAACTCGCTCTTGGTGAAGTACGCGAGGCCCGAGCCGTTCCAGCTCATCGACGGGTAACCGGCGCAGCAGGTCGGCTCGTTCTGCACCGAGACGTAGTCGACGGGTAAGCCCTGGTCGCGGTAGGCCTGAAGGTACTTCACGAAGTAGCTCGCGTAGGTGCCGTAGTTCTCCGCCTTCAGCCAGCCGCCGTTGAGCTGCCCGTTGTCCTTCATCCAGGCCGGAGCCGTCCATGGCGAGGCCATCGTCGACAGCGCCGGGTTGAGCTGCTTCGCCTGCTTGGTCAGCGGCAGCACGTCCGCCAGGTCGTGCGCGATCGAGAACCTGGTGAGGCTCGGGTCGGTCTGACCGGCCGCCAGATCGTTGTACGTGTAGCCGAACCGGGCGAGGTCGGAACCGCCCATCGGGTTACGGATGAAGGAGAGCCCGATCCCGTCGGTGGGGGAGAAGAGCTTCCTCATCGTGTCGTCGCGGGTCGCCTGCGAGAGCGCCCCGCTGCCCTTCATCAGCCAGGCCGCGGTGTCCGTGAACGAGGCGCCGCCCCCGGTGAAGGTCTGGTAGCGGGTGCCCTCGTCCACGCTGATGTTCGTGCCGCTGCCGCCGTTGCCCGTCTGGAAGTTGACGGGGGTCTGCTGCTGGAGACCGCGGGTGACATGGCGTCCGCCGCTGTCATCGGTCGTCGTCAGCCAGATGTTGACCTGTTCGCCGGCGGCCTGCGCCGGACCGGCCGACAGCCCGGTGAGCCCGGCGGTGACCAGGGCGCCGGACAGGAGAATCCTCGTCAGCCGCAGCCCGGTGCGGGCCGATCGCAGCCCGGTCCGGACCGATCGCCGCCCGGTGCGGGCCGATCCTGATCCCGAACCCGGTCTTAATCCCGATCTCGATCTCGACATAAGTCTGCTGCCTTTCTCGGCAGGGTGTGGGGGGTGGTGCGGAGGTGCTGTGCGGCGTGAGTGAACTGCTCCGGTGAACTCCCGTCAAGAGGAAGCGCATTCACAACCTGAACGCACAACCACCATGACTGACCCCTGACCTGAACGCTGGCCTGCTGCGTAGTAAAGGTGTGGACCAATTGTGGTGTGAAGTATTGACGGGCGTGTTGTGGTCCCGGTTAACTCACCGCCCAGCGCCGGTACCGGTTCCGGTACCGGTTGCAGGCACCGTCGTACGGCACTGATCCACAGCACCTCAACGCGGAGGCCCGATGCGTGTCACGATGGCTGACGTCGCCCGTCAGGCCGGCGTCAGCAAGACGACCGTGTCCCGGGTGATCAACACAAAGGGTGAAGTCGACGGCGGTACGGCCGCGCGCGTCCGCGCCGTGATCGCCCGGCTCGGTTACGTGCCCAGCTCGGGCGCCGTCGGACTGGCCCGCGGCAGCAGCCGTACGGTCGGCATGCTCGTCCCGTCACTCGTCTGGCCATGGATGGGCGAGGTGCTCCAAGGAGTGGCCGACACCGTCGAGGCCGCGGACTACGGACTCCTGCTCTTCAGCTGCAACCGCGGCGCCGAATCGGTGGAGCGCTTCACCACCCAGGTCTCGGCCCGCGCCTTCGACGGACTGCTCGTGGTCGAACCCGCGAACACCCTCGACACCCTCGTCGGCCTGCACCACAAGGGCCTGCCCGTCGTCCTGATCGACGACCGCGGCAGCCACCCGGAGGACTTTCCGTCCGTCGCGACCACCAACCACGAAGGAGGCGCGTCCGCGGCCCGCCACCTGCTGGCCGACGGGCGCCGCAGACCCCTGGTCATCACGGGCCCCGCGCACTTCGGTTGCGTACGGGACCGGCTCGCCGGCTTCAGCGGGATCATGCCCGACGCCCGTGTCTTCGAAGGGGACTTCACCGAGCTGTCCGGGCGCCTCGCCGTCGAACACGTCCTCGCCGAGGGGACCGCCATCGACTCCGTGTTCGCGCACAACGACATCTGCGCGGCCGGCGCGCTGCGGGCCCTGCGGGCCGCCGGGCGGTCCGTTCCCGACGATGTCGCGGTGGTCGGGTTCGACGACATCCCGCTGGCCCGGCACACCGAGCCGCCGCTGACCACCGTGCGCCAGCCCACCCGGCGGATGGGGGAGACGGCGGCGCGGATGCTGCTCACCCGGCTCGGCGGGGCGTCCGTGCCGGAACGGCGGGTCGTCCTGCCCACCGAACTCGTCGTACGGCGGTCGGCCCCGCTCGCCGCCGCGGCGGCCCGTATCCGATAGCCCGACCGTCAACGTGACCACCTCGAATTCCGCAGCGCAGCCCATTCCAGGAGTCCTCACCATGTCCGCACCCCGCACGCTCCGGGCGCTGGCCGCCACCACCGCCGTGGCCGCCCTCGCCGCCGGATGTTCCTCGGCCAACTCGAACGCCAACCGGTCCGCCGGGGCCTCGGGCGTTCTGACCGTCGGCATGCCGAACGGCCCGCAGACCAACAACAGCAATCCGTTCCTGAGCACCTCCGCCAGTGCCTCGCTCGGCTACCGCTACATGATCTACGAGCCGCTGGTGATGACGAACCCCGTGCGGCCCGAGGAGAAGGGCGAGCCCTGGCTGGCCAGCGCCTGGAAGTGGGAGGCCAACTTCACCAAGGTCACCTTCACGATGAACCCCAAGGCCAAGTGGTCCGACGGCAAGCCGCTCACCGCCGAGGACGCCGCGTTCACCTTCGGGCTGATCAAGAAGTACCCGGCGCTCAACGGTTTCGGCATCCCGTACGACGGGATCGCGACGGAGGGCGACAAGGTCGTACTGACCTTCAAGGAGTCGCAGTTCGTCAACCAGATCAAGATCGGCATCACCTATGTGGTGCCGAAACACATATGGCAGGGCGTCAAGGACCCGGCGACCTGGCCCAACCGCACGCCGGTCGGCTCGGGACCGTACCGGCTCAAGACGTTCACCCCGCAGACCACCACGCTCACCGCCACGCCCTCCTACTGGAAGGGCGCCACGCGGGTGAAGGAGCTGCGCTACACCTCGTACAACGACAACAGCGCGCAGACCACCGCCCTGGGCAGCGGCAAGTCCGAGTGGTCGTTCGTCTTCATGCCGGACTACAAGCAGCTGTACGTCGCCAGGGACCCCAAGAACAACAAGCTCTGGTTCCCCTCCGGGCTCGGCATCCACGGCCTGTGGTTCAACACCAAGAAGGGCGCCCTGAGCAACGCCTCGTTGCGCAAGGCCATGGCCATGGTGGTCGACCGCCGCGCCATCCATGTCCAGGCGGAGGCCACGCTCTACCCGGAGATCACCAACCCCACCGGTGTGCCGCTGCCCGCCGGTGAGTCCTTCCTCGCGCCCGCGTACAAGAACGCCACGACGAAGCCCGATGTGGCGGGGGCGAAGAAGGTGCTGAGCGACGCCGGATTCACGCTCTCCGGCGGACAGTTGAAGGACCCCTCGGGCAAGCCCGTGTCGCTCACCCTCACCGACCCGGCCGGCTGGAACGACTACATCACCGGGCTCTCCATCATCAAGGACAACATCAAGCAGCTCGGTATCGAGGCGAAGGTCAAGACCCAGACGGCGGAGGCCTGGACGTCCGACGTCGCCAACGGCAACTTCGACGCCACGCTGCACTGGACCAACAACGGGCCCACGCCGTACGACATGTACCAGAACATCATGGACGGCTCGCTGCTCCAGCCCATCGGCAAGAGCGCCCCGCTCGGCAACTTCGGGCGCTTCGACAGCCCCGAGGCGACCAAGGCGCTCAAGGAGTACGCCAACGCCGAGGAGGACTCGGCCCGTACGGCGGCCATGAACACCCTCCAGAAGATCATGGTCGAGGAGGTGCCGATGATTCCGACGGCGGCGGCGCCCCTCGGAGCGGAGTACTCCACCAAGAACTGGGTCGGCTGGCCGAGCGAGGCCGATCCGTACGGCCCTCCGCAGCCGACCCTGCCGAACGCGCTGGACATCGTGCTGCGCCTCAAGCCCGCCAAGTGACGGCGGGACGCGGCCATGACCACGCAGAAGAGCCAGAAGGCTCATCAGTCTTATGAAGCCCATGAGGCCCATGTTCCGGGCACCGAGGACTCCGCCGTCGTACTCGAAGCGCGCGGCGTCACCAAGCACTTCCCCGTCAAGCGCACCGGCGCTGACCTGCTCGCGCGCCGCCACCGTACGGTCCACGCCGTGGACGATGTCTCGCTGCGGCTGCGGCGGGGCAGCGTCACCGCGCTGGTGGGGGAGTCCGGCTCGGGGAAATCCACCGTCGCCCGGCTGCTCGCCCAGCTGTACCCGCTCACCGGAGGTGAGATACGGCTCGGGGGCAAGCCGGTCGTGGCCGGTCGCGGCCGGTCCTTCCGCGCGTACGTCCGGCAGGTCCAGCTGATCTTCCAGGACCCGTTCGCCTCCCTCAACCCCGTACACACCGTTCGCTACCACCTCACGCGCTCGCTGAAGATCCATGGCAAGCAGGCCACCGAGGCGGAGGCGGCCGAGCTGCTGGAACGGGTCCAACTGACCCCGCCGGGACAGTTCCTGGACAAGTTCCCGCACGAACTGTCGGGCGGTCAGCGCCAGCGCGTCGCCATCGCCCGCGCCCTGGGCGCCGATCCGCAGGTGCTGCTCGCCGACGAGCCGGTCTCGATGCTCGACGTCTCCATCCGGCTCGGCGTGCTCAATCTGCTGCGCGACCTCAAGGAGCGTCTGCGGCTGGCGATTCTCTACATCACGCACGACATCGCCTCCGCGCGGTACTTCGCGGACACGACCCTGGTGATGTACGCGGGCCGGATCGTGGAGGGCGGGGACAGCGAGACCGTCACCCAGCGCCCGGCCCACCCCTACACCCAGCTGCTGATCGCCTCCGCGCCCGACCCCGACCGGGTCGTCGCCGGGGGTGAACCGGGTGAGGACCAGGAAGAAGGCGGGGACGAGAGCGGCGAGCCGCCCTCCCTGATCGACCCGCCCGACGGCTGCCGCTTCCACCCCCGCTGCCCGAAGGCGATGGAGCGCTGCCGCACCGAACTCCCGCCGCGCTTCGAGCTGGACGGGGACGGCGACCAGTGGGCGGCCTGCTGGCTGTACGAGAACGGCCGGGCAGCACCCGCGCCGGGTCCGGATGCACCCCAGCAGGGCCCGGCGCCCGACGCGCCCGGCCCGGCGGCCGACGCGCCAGGGCCGACAGCCGACGTACCGGGCCCGACAGCCGACGTACCGGGCCCGACAGCCGACGTACCGGGCCCGACAGCCGACGTACCGGGCCCGACAGCCGACGCACCGGGCCCGGCGGCCGACGCGCCGGAAGGGGCGACCTCGTGAAGTACGTACTCCAGCGGCTCGCCTTCTACGCCCTCACCGCCTGGGCCGCGATCACCATCAACTTCCTGATCCCGCGCCTGATGCCGGGCGATCCGGTCCAGGCGCTGATCTCCCGCTTCCAGGGCCAGCTCGACTCCAACGCGGTCAACTCCCTCAGGGCCCTCTTCGGCCTCGACAAGGAACGTTCGCTCTGGCAGCAGTACACCGACTACTGGTCCCAGCTCCTCCAGGGCGACCTGGGCCTCTCCTTCACCTTCTTCCCCACGCCCGTCAGCGAGGTGATCTCCCAGTCGCTGCCCTGGACGCTGGCCCTGGTCGGCACCGCCACCCTGATCAGCTTCCTCCTCGGCACCGGTATCGGCGTCTACAGCGGCTGGCGGCGCGGCTCCTGGCTGGACGGGCTGCTGCCCGTCACCACCTTCATCTCGTCCATCCCCTACTTCTGGCTCGGGCTGATCGCCATCTCCCTGTTCGCCGTGAAGTGGCCGCTCTTCCCGGCCGCCGGCGGCTACGACAGCGCGCTGGTGCCCGCCTTCGACGTGCCGTTCCTCTCCAGCGCGCTGTACCACGCGGTGCTGCCGGGCGTGACGATCGTGCTGAGCGCCATGGCCGGCTGGATCCTCGGCATGCGGAACATGATGGTGACCGTCTCCTCCGAGGACTACGTCATGGTCGCGCAGGCCAAGGGCCTCTCGGAGCGGCGCGTGATGTTCTCGTACGCCGCCAGGAACGCGATCCTGCCGAACATCTCCGGCTTCGCCCTGTCCCTGGGCTTCATCGTCGGCGGCACGCTGCTCGTCGAGATGGTCTTCTCCTATCCCGGCATCGGCTTCCAGCTCTTCCAGGCCGTCGGCGCCAAGGACTATCCGCTGATGCAGGGCGTCTTCCTGATCATCACGCTCGCGGTCCTCGCCGCGAACCTGCTGGCCGACCTGATCTACCTGCTGCTCGATCCGCGTACCCGAAGGGAGGCCTGAGCCATGGCCGTCACCGCTGCCGAAGCAGCCGTTCTCGAAGCGGGCGCGGACCCGGAGCCCGGCCGGAGCACGAGCCGGGGCGGAGGCCAGGGCCGACGGGCCCGGCTGCGCTTCCTGCGCGGCGGAAAGACCGTCACCGGGCTCGCCATCCTCGGATTCTTCACTCTGCTGGCCGTCGTCGGACCGTGGCTCGCGCCGTACGACCCCGACAAGATGAGTGAGGACATCCTCCAGGCGCCCTCGGCGGCGCACTGGTTCGGCACCACACAGACCGGTCAGGACGTGCTCTCCCAGATCCTCGTCGGCACCCGAGGCGTGCTGGTCGTCGGCTTCGTCGCCGGACTCCTCGCGACGGTCCTGTCCGTGCTGATCGGCGTCAGCGCCGGTTTCCTGGGCGGGGTCGCGGACGAACTGCTCTCGGCGCTCTCCAACATCTTCCTGGTCATCCCCGCGCTGCCGCTGATCATCATCATCGCCAGCTTCGTCTCGGACACCGGGGACATGCTGATCGCCGGTGTCATCGCCGCCACCTCCTGGGCCTGGGGCGCCCGCGTGCTGCGCGCGCAGACGCTCTCGCTGCGCCGCCGGGACTATGTGGAGGCGGCCCGGGCCACCGGCGAACCCACCTGGCGGATCATCTGCTTCGAGATCATGCCGAACCTCACCGCCGTCATCGCGTCCGGCTTCGTCGGCACCGTCATCTTCGCCGTCCTGCTGGAGATCACCCTCGCGTTCACGGGTGTCGCCGACATCTCCAACTGGAACTGGGGGACGGTGCTCTTCTGGGCCCAGTCCAACCAGGCGCTGGCCCAGGGCGCGTGGTGGTGGTTCGTACCGGCCGGGCTCTGTATCGCCCTGCTCGGCGCGGCCCTCTCCCTCATCAATTTCGGTATCGACGAGTTCATCAACCCACGGCTGCGCACCGAGACCGGCGCGTCGAGGAAGGTCAGGATGCGCGTGGGCTTCACACCGGTGGTCCGCGACCTCCAGGACCCCGGGAGCAACCGGAACCTCCAGAAACACCGGAACCTCCAGCAACCCCAGAAACCCCAGAGCCTCTACGACGGCAAGGAGCCGCGCGCATGACCGGCAGCCCCGTTCTCACGATGCGCGGACTCACCGTCGACTACGGCACCGGGGCCGGCGCCGTACGTGCCCTGCGCGACATCGATCTGACCCTGCACCGGGGCGAAGTCCTCGGTCTCGCGGGGGAGTCGGGCTCCGGCAAGTCCACGCTCGCGTACGCCGTGACCCGGCTCCTCTCCCCGCCCGGCGTGATCACCGGCGGCGATGTCCACTACCACCCGCCCGCCGCGCGGAACGGGACGGAAGCGGCCCCGGCCCCGGTGGACCTGCTGGCGCTCAGCCCCCGGGAGCTACGGTCCTTCCGCTGGCAGGAGCTGTCGATCGTCTTCCAGGGCGCGATGAACTCCCTCAACCCCGTGCACACCGTGCACAGTCAGCTCACCGATGTGCTCAAGGCCCACCGGCCGGGGATGAAGGCCGCCGAACGCACGGCGCGCGCCGAGGAACTGCTCTCGCTGGTCGGTATCTCCACGGACCGGCTGACCGCCTTTCCGCACCAGCTCTCCGGCGGCATGCGCCAGCGCGTGATGATCGCGATGGCGCTCGCCCTGGAGCCCGAGATCGTCATCATGGACGAACCGACCACCGCACTCGATGTGGTGATGCAGCGTCAGATCCTCCGGCAGCTGGTCAGGCTCCGTGAGGAGCTGGGCTTCTCGGTCGTCTTCATCACGCATGACATCTCGCTGCTGATCGAGTTCTCGGACCGGATCGCGATCATGTACGGCGGGCGGATCGTCGAGGAGGCCGGCGCCGCCGAGATCTACCGCGACCCGCGCCATCCGTACAGCGACGGACTGCTGCACTCGTTCCCGGCCCTGCACGGGCCCCGCCGCGAGCTGACCGGGATACCCGGCTCGCCCCCGCACCTGTCGGCGATGCCGGCCGGCTGTGCGTTCCATCCGCGCTGCGGCAAGGCGTTCGCGCCCTGCGCGGAACGGGTGCCGGTGCCGGCGGCCCCGGCCGACGAACCGGAGCGATCGGTGGCCTGTTGGCTGCACCACCCGGTGCCCGCTGACTCCGTGTGACCACCTTCGTTCATTTTCGGCCATATCTGCCAACTCTCGTACGTCTTCCCTCCCCCCACCTCCGCGCACCCCCACCCTCACGCACCGCTGGGTGCGCCCCTGCCCCAGGAGACCTATGAACGCCACCCCCGTCCAGGCCGCGACCACCCCCGTCACCCCCGTCCGGGCCGCCGCCCGCCCCGCCGTGGCGGTCCCCGGTCTGCCCGCGGACTTCCGCTGGGGCGTCGCCACCTCCGCGTACCAGATCGAGGGCGCGGCGACCGAGGACGGCCGGACCGCCTCGATCTGGGACACCTTCTGCCGGGTGCCGGGCGCCGTCGTACGCGGTGAGCACGGCGATGTGGCCTGCGACCACTACCACCGGATGCCCGAGGACGTGGAGCTGATCGCCGGTCTCGGCGTCGACACGTACCGCTTCTCGCTGGCCTGGCCGCGCATCCAGCCGGGCGGTCGAGGCCCCGCCAACGCGAAGGGCCTGGACTTCTACAAGCGGCTCGTCGACGAGCTGCGCGGGCGGAACATCACCCCCTGGATCACCCTCTACCACTGGGATCTCCCGCAGGAACTGGAAGACGCGGGCGGCTGGCCCGCCCGCGACACCGCGTACCGCTTCGCCGACTACGCGATGCTCGCCCACGAAGCCCTCGGCGACCGGGTCGAGCACTGGACCACCCTCAACGAGCCCTGGTGCTCGGCCATGCTCGGCTACGACATCGGCGTCCACGCGCCCGGCCGGAGGAACTTCGGCGACGCCGTCCACGCCGTCCACCATCTCCTCCTCGGCCACGGACTCGCCGCGCGGCGCATCCGGGAGGCCGCCGGGGACCGCCCGCTCGACCTCGGCATCACCCTCAACCTGGGCACCGCCACTCCCGAGACCGGCAGCGAGGCCGACGCCGAGGCCTGCCGCCGCGCCGACGGCATGGGTACGCGGCTCTATCTCGACCCGCTCGTCCACGGACGCTACCCCGAGGACACTGTCGCCGACCTGGCCCTGCGCGGGGTCGAACTGCCCGTACGCGACGGCGACTTGGAGATCATCTCCGCGCCGCTCGACACCCTCGGGGTCAACTTCTACCGGGGCATGCTCTTCTCCGGAGTCACCGAGGAGGGCTCCCCGGTGGACGCCGACGGGCTGCCCGTCACCCGGGTCGTGCCGCGCGATCTGCCCCGTACGGCCATGGACTGGGAGATCACTCCGGCCGAGCTCACCGAGCTGCTCGTCCGCCTCCAGCGCGACTACGGCGTACCGACGGTGATCACCGAGAACGGCGCCGCGTTCGACGACACCGTCGCCGCCGACGGCTCCGTACCGGACGCCGACCGTACGGCCTACCTCGACGACCACATCGCGGCCGTCACCGAGGCGCGGGCCCAAGGGGCGGACGTACGCGGCTACTTCGCCTGGTCGCTGATGGACAACTTCGAGTGGGCGTACGGCTACGACAAGCGCTTCGGGATCGTCCGGGTCGACTACGACACCCAGGCGAGGACGCTCAAGGACAGCGCCAAGTGGTACCGCGACACGATCCGCCTGACTCGCGCGCTCACGCCCGGCCCCACGCACGACGCGACGCGGCAGCGGCACTGACCGCGCGCCGAAGGAGCACGACACCATGCACCACACACGTGTGAGACGGGGGCCGGGACGGAGCACGAGGCGGGGCGTCAGGACGGTGGTGCTCGCTGCGGGCGCCGTCCTGGCGGGCCTGCTGCCCCTCACCGGGGCCGGGTCGTCCGTCCCGGTGGACGACCTCGCCCCGGTGGGCGAACTGGCGTCGCGGGCGAGCGTCCTCACCGACGCCGCCGTGTACCCGGTCGAGGAAGGGGCCACGGCCACGGTCACGATCTCGGTCACGACCCCTGGGGGCGGCCGTACCGGCGGGGCCGTGACCGTCGCTTACGAGACCGGCACCGACACGACCGGCACAGACACGACCGGCACCGACACGACCGAGGCAGGCGCCTCGGAAGACAGCGTCACCGAGCGCGCCGCCGACCCCGGCAACGACCACCGCCCCGTCTCCGGCACGCTCACCTTCCCGGCGGGCACCCCCTCCGGCACCTCCCGAACGGTCAGCGTGCCCACCCGCCGGGACCGGGTCGCCGAGAGCGCGGAGACCGTCCCGCTCACGCTCACCGTCACCGGAGCCGAGGCACCCGCCGAGACACCGAAGATTGTCATCGACGCACACGGCCTGCCCTATCTCGACGCGAGGCTGCCGGTGAAGAAGCGCGTCGCCGACCTCCTCTCCCGGATGTCGCTCGCCGAGAAGGCCGGTCAGATGACCCAGGCCGAGCGCAACGCCCTCACGCACCAGGGCGACATCGGCACGTACGCCCTCGGCTCGCTGCTCTCCGGCGGCGGGTCCGCGCCGACCCCCAACACCCCTGCCGCCTGGGCCGAGATGGTCGACTCGTACCAGCTCAGGACGCGGACCACCCGCCACCAGATCCCGCTGATCTACGGCGTGGACGCCGTCCACGGCCACAACAACGTCATCGGCGCGACGATCATGCCGCACAACATCGGTATCGGCGCGACCAGGGACCCGGCGGTCGCGGAGAAGACCGGGGCCGTCACGGCGCGGGAGGTGCGCGCGACCGGCATCCCGTGGGACTTCGCCCCCTGCCTGTGCGTCGCCCGCGACGAACGCTGGGGCCGTACGTACGAGGCCTTCGGCGAGGACCCGGCCCTGGTGACCGCCATGGAGACGGTCGTCAACGGCATGCAGGGCGCGCGGTCCGGCGAGGAACTGTCCCGTAACGACAAGGTGTTGACCAGCGCGAAGCACTTCGTCGGGGACGGCGGTACGGAGTACGGCTCGTCCACCTCGGGCCCGTACACCATCGACCAGGGCGTCACGAAGGTCACCCGCCACGAGCTGGAAACGGTCCACCTCGCCCCGTTCACCGAGGCGGTCCGGCGCGGTGCGGGCACGGTCATGCCCTCGTACTCCTCGCTGGACATCCTCGGCGAGGCCAGGAGCGCGGGCACGGGTGCCGGTACGGGCCCGGTGAAGATGCACGCCAACGCAGCCATGATCGACAAGGAGCTCAAGGGCCGGATGGGCTTCAAGGGCTTCGTCGTCAGCGACTTCCAGGCGATCGACCAGATCCCCGGCGACTACGCGAGCGACGTCCGCACCTCGGTCAACGCCGGCCTCGACATGATCATGGTGCCGACCGCGTACCGGGACTTCGGCCGGACCCTCCAGGACGAGGTGACGGCGGGCCGGATTGCCAGGAGCCGGATCGATGACGCGGTGTCCCGGATCCTTGAACAGAAGTTCAGGCTGGGCCTGTTCGAGAGGCCGTACGCGGACACCACCCACCTCTCGTCGGTCGGCTCGGACGAACACCGCGCCGTGGCCCGGGACGCGGTCGCCAAGTCCCAGGTGCTGCTGAAGAACGCCGGGGGCATCCTGCCGCTGAAGCCGTCCCAGAAGGTGTACGTGGCCGGCTCCAACGCACACGATCTCGGCAACCAGATGGGCGGCTGGTCCATCAGCTGGCAGGGCGCGTCCGGGACGACGACCACCGGCACGACCATCCTGGAGGGCATGCGGAAGGCGGCCCACGGCGCTTCCCTCACCTACTCCGAGGACGCCTCGACCGGCACGGCGGGGTACGACGTGGGCGTGGTCGTCGTCGGCGAGACGCCCTACACCGAGGGCAAGGGCGATGTCGGCAACGGCCACGACCTGGAGCTGTCCGGCGCCGACAAGAAGGCCGTCGACAGGGTCTGCGCGGCCATGAAGTGCGCGGTGCTGACCGTGTCGGGCCGTCCGCTGCTCATCGGCGACCGCCTGGCCGGCATCGACGCGCTGGTGGCGTCCTGGCTGCCGGGCACCGAGGGGGACGGTGTCGCCGATGTCCTCTACGGCGCGCGCCCCTTCACCGGTCAACTACCGCTGACCTGGCCGAAGTCCGTCGCCTCGCTGCCGGTCAACGTCGGTGACGCGTCGTACGATCCCCAGTTCCCGTACGGCTGGGGGCTGACAACCCTCAAGCCGCCGCCCGTGGGCGGGCTGCGGACCCTCACCGGCCTCGGTGCCGAGGCGAGGGCGCTCGCGAAGGCCGGGCGCGGGTACTCCCCGAAGAGCAGGGCCCTGGTCGAACGGGCCAGGCTGCTCGTACAGCACAGGATCGGACAGTATCCGACGGCGGCGTCGGCGAAGCCGTTCGCCGACGCGGACCATCTGCTGCTCACCGGTGACCCGGCGGGAGCGGTGGCGAGGCTGACGGCGGCCTACCGGGCTTCGTAACCGTACGAACCCGAAAGGTTCGGCACTCGGACACCTGTACGAGTGCCGAACCTTTCGCCGTTCCGTATTGCCCCGTTTCAGGTAGCGTCGATAGGTATGAGGACGAGGCTCTTCCCCGCGCTGTCCGGGCTGCTGCTCGCCTTTTCGGCCGCCGCCCTCGGAGTGGCGCCCGCCGCGCAGGCCGCCACCGGCCCCACGACCGTCGCCCAGGCCCTCAAGAAAGGCCCGGTCTATGTGGACCCACGGGTCTCGGACCAGCTCTCGGCGGCCGAAGCGAAGGCCCTGACGAAGAAGATAGAGGACGCGGACAAGCCGCTGTTCGTGGCGGTCCTGCCGAACAACGCCCAGTTCCCGCCGGGCTCCGTGCTGCGCACGATACGGGCCGAGACCGGCGTGACCGGCCTGTACGCCATCCACCTGGGCGACGGGTTCAACGCGGGCGCCGACTCCAGTGTGATGTCCCAGCGGGCGGTCCGTAACCTCACCGACGCGGTCAAGGCGGGCGGCGCCGTCGACGCCTCGACCGAGCTGAACAACTTCGTCGACCAGGCACTCCCGCAGATCCGTGGCCACGCCCCCGACTCGTGGAACGTGAGCTCAGGATCGGGCGGCGGATCGGGTGGCGACGCGTCCACCGGACTGATCGTGCTGGGCTCGGTGGTCGTACTGGGCGGGGCGGGCGCGTACGCCGTGATCCACCGGAACCGCCGCAAGCAGGCCGAGCGGGAGCGTGCCGCCCTCGACAAGCTGCGCGTCGTCGTGGACGAGGACATCACCGCCTTCGGCGAGGAACTCGACCGGCTCGACTTCCGCCCCGCCGAGGCCGGCGCCGACGAGGCGATGCGCGCGGACTACGAGCATTCGCTCGACGCGTACGAGAGGGCGAAGTCCCTGATGGCCTCGGCCCAACGGCCCGCCGATGTGCGGGGGGTGACCGAAACGCTGGAGGACGGCCGGTTCTCCCTGGCCGTGCTCGACGCACGCAGAAAAGGCGCCCCGCTTCCGGAGCGCCGTTCACCGTGCTTCTTCGACCCGCGCCACGGCCCGTCGGTGACCGACGCGGAATGGGCCCCGCCCGCCGGTGCCCGGCGGACCGTCCCGGTCTGCGCGGCCGACGCGGCCCGGCTGGCGGACGGCGACGACCCGATGACCCGTACGGTGCACACCGACCAGGGTCCCCGCCCCTACTGGGAGGCGGGACCGGCGTACGGCCCCTGGGCCGGCGGCTACTTCGGCGGCGGACTGCTGCCGGTACTGCTGGTGGGCACGGCGCTCGGCTCGCTCATGTCGACTCCCGCGTACGGCGCGGACTTCGGCGGCGGAGACTACGGCGGCGGGGACTACTCGGGCTCGGACTTCGACCCGGGTGACTTCGGCGGCGGAGGCTTCGGCGGGGGAGGGGACTTCGGAGGAGGAGGCGGGGGGGGGGGGGGGGGGGGGGGGGGGGGGGGGGGGCGCCCCCCCCCCCCCCCCCCCCCCCCCCCCCCCCCCCGCCGGTCCTCTCCTGCTGTCACTGTCACAGACCGGCTCAGGCAGCCTCGGGGGCCTGCTTGATCGCGGAGATGTCGAACGTCAGCTTGACCTTGTCGCTGACCATCACGCCGCCGGTCTCCAGCGCCGCGTTCCAGGTCAGGCCCCAGTCCGAGCGCAGAATGTTGGCGCTGCCCTCGAAGCCGACGCGCTCGTTGCCGTACACATCGGTGGCGGAGCCGTGGAACTCCAGGTCGATGCTGAGCGGCCGCGTCACGTCCTTGATGGTCAGGTCGCCGGTGATGCGGTAGGTCTCCGCGTCGAGCTGCTCGGCGGAGGTGGAGCGGAACGACATCTTCGGGAAGGTCTCGGCGTCGAAGAAGTCGGCGCTGCGGAGGTGTCCGTCGCGGTCCGTCATCCCGGTGTCGATGCTGGCGATCGAGACGTCGATGGAGGCCGAGGAGGCCGCCGGGTTGGAGCCGTCCAGGCTCAGCGAGCCCTCGTGCTCGATGAACGTGCCACGCACATTGGTGACCATCGCGTGGCGGACCGTGAAGCCGATGCTGCTGTGGGCGGGGTCGACGGTGTATTCGCCGGTCAGCGCCGCCAGCGCGGGGTCCAGGGTGGCCACGGCGGTGGCCGAGGCGGCGGTGGTGTGGGCGGCGGCGTTCTTGCGACCGAAGAGAGCCATGATTTCCTCCTGGGAGTAACTGTTCAACGTTCAACGAGTTCGATGAGCCCCACCATAGACCCATCTCGTTCAAGGTTCAACAATGTCACCCGATCGAGTTCCTGAGGCCCTGGCGGACGCGCGTAGACGTCGGGCACGATCTCCGTGGCTCCACCCGTACCGCCGCACCGCCGCCCGATCGACGTAACGGTCCGTGCCACGGCCCGTAAGCGCGGTCGGCGACAGTTCTCTTGTTCTGACAGTCCTTGAAGTCCCTTGAGTACGGTCCCCACGCTGGAGGCATTCCCCCCATGAAGATCCGCTCGGCGCTCAGCGCCCTCGCCCTCGTCACGGGCGCACTCTTCGCCCCCGGATTCGGCGTCCTCAGCACGTCCACCGACGCCCAGGCAGCCACCAAGGTCACCCACGCCACGGCGACCTCGATGTTCAGTTCGTCCGGCATCACCTGGTCCTCGTCGGGCGGCTGCTCCGACCGCAACACCCCGACCTGTACCTCGTTCGACCAGCTCAACCTCGACTCGGCCAAGGGCGCGCAGACCCTGAAGAGCGCCAGCGGCTGCGCCCTCAACATCACCGGAGGTACGGAGACCGGCCACGCGGGCGGCACGTACTCGCACTGGAACGGCTACAAGCTCGACTTCGCCAAGGCCACCTGTGTCACCAACTACGTCAAGAACACGTTCACTTACATAGGCATACGCGGCGACGGCGCTCCGCAGTGGCAGTCGGGCGCGGGCAACGTCTACGCGGACGAGGGCAACCACTGGGATGTGACGTTCCACAGCTGCGGCTGCTGAGGTTCGTCGGCCACATATGACGGTGCCCCGCCCTCCCGCCGAAATGGCTGGGGGAGCGGGGCACCGCCGTCACGTACTCGTCACGCACTCACGTACGCATGTACGGCGTGGGTCAGGAACCGACCGCCACCGTCCAGCGGCGCGGGTTGCCGTCGTGCGCGGCGCCCGAGACGTCCGGCTGGCCGGTCGGCTGTACGTCGTCGTACGGGAAGGCGTACCCGATCGGGGTGTTGGCGTGCAGCACCCGTGCGAAGTGGTTGGTGACCGGGTCCTTGTAGTAGTCCGCCGCCGTGGCGCCGTTCGGCTGGTCGGGGTGGGTGAGGAGCGTCGAGCGGTTGAAGGCGGCGCCGAGCCGCGCGAGCAGCCCCTTCTTGTCGTCCGAGTCGTTCGGGTTGTTGGCGAACGGCCCGCTGTTGCAGGTGAAGATGTCCATCGAGGTCGGCTTGGAGAAGGTGTGCCCACCGTTGAAGGTGAGCGTGTCACCGCTGACCCGGCCGGTGAACACGCCCCGGCCGCCCTGGAGATCGATCTTCAGGTCCTCGGAGCGGTACTTCTCCCAGACCTTGTCGACATAGCTGTTGAAGACGTTGTCGAACGGCTTCTCGCCGGACAGGTTCTGCGGCGAGATGACGCGCAGCACCTTTCCGTCCTCACCGCGCAGCACCAGCTTGTCCCACGGGTGCCCGTCGACGGCCGCCTGGGCGGTGAGCCCGTCCGCGATCTTCTCCAGGGCACCTTCGGGCAGCGGGGCGACCGTGTGGGTGGCGTCCCCTTCCAGCTTGATGCCGATCGGCAGGGCCGTCACCAGGTCGACGTAGCTGATGTTCGAGTAGAGCTGGTCCGAGTTGAAGGTGAACTCGGCGAACGACCAGGTGCGGCCGTAGTTGGGGTCGGCCTTGGTCGCGAAGGCCGGCTCGACCAGGGAGGGTCCCGGGTTGAGGAAGAAGTCCAGCTTGTCGTCGCGTACGAAGTAGACGCGCGCGCCGAACATCTGAGGCAGCGTCAGTACCACCGGCGCCGCACCTGCCGCATTCAGCGGGATCGCACAGTCGACGGGCAGCGGGGTCTGCGGGGCGCCCGGGGACTCCGGCCGGTAGACACTGCCGTCGGCACGCAGCAGCACCCAGCTGTTGGTGGCCTGGTCGTGACCGGTGACATAGGCGTTCACCGCACCGGGCAGCGACTTGTTCTCAAGGGCCAGCTCACAAGTGGCCGGAGCCGCCGACGCCTTGGAGCTGAGAGAGCTCCCCCAGACGGGGTACGTGAGCGCCGTCGCCGCCGCGGCCGTGCCGGACAGGAACATTCTGCGGGATATCACGGATGTTCTCCTGAAATGTGGGGGGTGCGCAGACATGTGCGGTACGTGGGGGGCCGCGTCTGCGCTGCCCAACACTCTTGCTACCTATAGGGATTCGCGTCAAGAGTTGAGGCTGAGAGCGCTCTCAGTGACGGGTGATGTTCACAACATGACGTGAGACGGCGGCCGTTGACGAGGGGTCAGGCGGCTCGCCGTGGAGGGGTCAGCGCGAGCGTGGCCCAGGTGCGGGTCCCGTTGGCGGCGCTGTGAGCGGCGTCGAAGCCCCACCTGCCCCGATGGGTGCGTACGAGGTCGGGAACGACCCGCAGCGCGGCATGGCGCCGCTGATCGCAGGCGGCGGCGAGGCGGGGATGGCTGTGTCGCGGATGGGTGTCGTACGCGATGACACGCAGGACGCCGTCCCGCTGACGCAGTGCGAGATAGACGTCCTCACCTGCGGCGGTGAACCGGCAGGCACAGGTCATGAGTTCACGCACGAGGTGCATGGCGGGACGGACGAGGCGTCCCAGCTGATGGCTCTCCAGGAGGACTTCGGCGATCTCGAAGGCGATGGCGGGCGTCGAGACGGCAGAGGGGAGGGTGAGGCTGTAGGCGAGATTCCCGGGGTGCGGCTCGGCGGTGTCCGGTGGTGGCGGCGGGCACTGCGTGAACCGTGCGGGGCCCCGGTGCGCGAACGGCGCGTGCGCGGTGGGCGGTACGGGGGTGAGCCGGTCGGCGTCGGGCATGGCAACTCCGCTTGCTGGTGGGTGAGTTGTTCGGCGCGTGAGGTGGACGCCGGTGGCACGCGGCGAAGTGGTGGCTTGGCTCCCTGACGCGAGTCGGCCCCTCCCAGGGCAGGAGGGCGCGGGCAGGCTCGCGCGATGCGCTTCCGTTTCGCCGTGTGTGAACGTCGCATCACTGACGGTAGAGCAACGCTCCCCAACTGCGCCACTCAGTAGGTACAAAATTAACCACCCGTGGTTTGTTAGCCTGATGCCCGGCAGACTGAGCGGTAGTCAGACAGGAAGGACCCCCGTGCCCCCACGGACCACACCCACGCAGCGCCAGAAGCGACTCGGCGCCGAGGTTCGGAAGATACGGACCACCGCGGGCATGTCCGCCGAGCACGCCGCCGGGTTGCTCGGTGTCGACCGGGGCAAGATCTCGAACATCGAGTCGGGTATCCGCAACATCAGTCCCGAACGGCTGCGCACCCTCGCCACCCACTGCGAGTGCGCGGACGAGCGGTACGTGTCCGGGCTCGTGGAACTTGCCGAGCCTCCAGGGCGGAACTGGTGGGACGAGTACAGGGGGCGGGTGTCCCCCGGACTGCTGGACATCGTGGAGCTCGAATGGCACTCGGTCCGGATACAGACCGTCCAGACGGTCCACGTGCCGGGGCTTCTCCAGACCGAGGACTACGCCCGCAGTATCTTCGCGGCGGTACTCCCCGAGCTCTCACGTCTCGAAATCGAACTACGCGTGGCCCACCGGATGGACCGGCAGCGCGTACTCGACCGTGAACGGCCCGTCGACTACGTGGGATACGTGCACGAGGCGGCGCTGCGCATGCGCTTCGGTGGCCTTGAGACGACCAGGAAACAGCTCAGTGCTCTGATCGATGCCGGTGAACGGGACTGCATCACCCTGCGCGTCATCCCGGTGGAACTCGGCAGCTTCCCCGGTGCCGGGCATGCTCTGCTCTATTCGGAAGGCGCCGTCGCTCAACTCGACACCGCCCAACTCGACGCGGCTCACGGCCCGCAGTTCACGGACGCCGAGCCGCAGCTCGCCAAGTACCGTGCCCACCTGGACTGGATGGACGCGGAGTGCTTGTCGGCCGGCGCCTCGCGTGACTTCATCCACGGGATCATTCGCGAACTATGAGGAGACCTGTCGTGCCCGAGATCACTTGGGAAGACCCGTTCTGTGGCGAGGGCAACAACTGCTTCCGCATGGGCACGGACGCCGACGGCAACGCGTACATAGCCGTCGCCGGTCAGGAGGGCACGTACCTCACCGACACCCGTGAAGCCCTCCGCACGATGATCCAGGACATCAAGGCCGGCAAGGCCGACCACCTGCTGTAGGTCAGACGGCCTTGACGACGGTGCCGGTGCCTTCGAGTGCGGTGACCTCGTCAGTGGGTGCCGTGGTGTCGGTGACGAGGGTGTGCAGGAGCGTGGCCGGGCCGACGTAGGCGTAGGCGGTGTGGCCGAGCTTGCTGCCGTCGGCGGCGACGATGATGCGGCGCGCGGAGGCGATGGCGGCCTTCTTCACGGCCGCGTCGTCGAGGTCGTAGGCGGTCAGGCCGTCGGCCGAGCTCAGGCCGCAGCAGCCCATGACGGCGGTGTCGAAGCGCAGCGCCGCCAGGGACGCGAGGGTGAGCGGGCCGGTGAGTGCTCCCTCGGCGGCCCGGGGCTGCCCGCCGGGCACCATCAGCGTGGCCCGGCCCGGTCCCTCGCCGAGTACGTGGATGGCTTGCAGCGACAGGGGCATCACGGTGACCGGCCGCCGGCGCAGCAGGTGGGCGAGCTCCAGGCAGGTGGTGCCGCTGTCGAGGAGGACGGTCTCACCGTCGGCGATGAGTGAGGACACCTCGGCCGCGATGCGGCGCTTGGCATCGACGGCCTCGTGAGTACGCAGGGCGAAGGGCGGCTCGTCGCCCCTGAGCAGCAGCGTGCGCGCCCCGCCACGGACGCGTTCGAGGACGCCTTGCGCGGCCAGCGTGTCGAGGTCGCGCCGGATGGTCATCTCGGAGGCGCCGGTCAGTTCGGCGAGTTCCTGGACCGTGGTCCTTCCCGACTCTCTGACGGCCTGCGCGATCATCCCGTGCCGGTCTGCGTTGCTCATGCCGCGATTGAACACCACCCGAAATGAACATTCAATGTGTGTGAAACGACAGTATTCAATCGCGCTAGGTGTTCGTTACGGTGGGTCTCATGAGCGATTCGCTTCGATCCGCCCGAGTGGCGACCTTTGTCTACTTCGTCCTCTGCGGCACTGTGATGGGCACCTGGGTGGTGAACATCCCCGCCATCGAGGAGCGCGTGGGCATCAGCCACGCGACGCTCGGAGGACTCCTGGTGCTGCTGGGGCTGGGGGCCTTCATCGGTATGCAGGTGGCCGGGCGTCTGACCGACAGTCTCGGCGCGCGCGTCGTCGTCCCCGCCACCGGTGTGCTGTGCAGCGCGGCCCTGGTGCTGCCCGGCCTTTCTCCGGAGCCGTGGATGCTCGCGGGTGCCCTGCTGGTCTTCGGTTTCTGCAACGGCTGCCTGGACGTGAGCATGAATGCCCACGCCGTGCACGTGGAGAAGGCGTACGGCCGGCCCGTCATGTCGGCCTTCCACGCCACGTTCTCGGTCGGCGGTGTCCTTGCCGCACTCGTCGGAGCGGCTACGGCGAGCGCGGACCTGAGCCCGGCCGTGGGCATGGCCGCTGTGGGAGCGCTGGGCATCGTGATCGCCCTGGTGTCGGGACGTGCCCTGCTGCCGGCCGCACCCCCCGCTGCCGCCACCGACTCCGCTGCGGACACCGACTCCGCGGGGGAGGCCGAAGGCTCCGCGAAGGAGGCCCAGGGCTTCGCGGGAGAGGCCCAAGGCTTCGCGGGGGAGCCCGGGCAGGCGCCGACCGCCGAGCGCCGCAGCGCCAACGGGCGTATCTGGATCCTCGCCACCCTGGCTCTGATGGTCATGCTGTGCGAGGGAGCCGCCAACGACTGGAGCACGCTGCACCTGAAGGACACCCTCGGTGCCCCCGCGAGCGTCGCCGCCTTCGCGTACGGCACCTTCGCGGCGACCATGACCATCGGCCGGCTGCTCGCCGACCGCCTCGTCGCCCGGTTCGGGTCCATGCCGATCCTGCGTTACGGCGCGGCGACGGCCGCCGTCGGCATCACGATCGTGGCCGTCGCCCCGTGGATCTGGGCCGCGTTCGCAGGATGGGCGCTGTTCGGTCTGGGGCTGTCCGGCTGTGTCCCGCAGTTGTTCAGCGCGGCCGGGCACGCCGACCCCGCCGCCGCGGGGGCCAATGTCTCCCGCGTCGCCGGACTCGGCTACGTCGGCATGCTCGCCGGCCCGGCCGTCATCGGCTGGCTGACCCACCTCGTCGCCCTGAACCACACCTTCATTCTGCTGACCCTGCTGTGTGCGATCACCGCTGTGGCCGCCGGGATCCTGCGCACCGGATCCGACCGCACGCGCGAGATGGCAACACGCGCCCACTGAAAGCCCCTTGAGACAGGGAGGAACCCACGACGATGTCCACCGAAATATCCACCGGGATGTCCACCGACCGCAGCATCGTGCTGTTCGACCTCTTCGGGGTCATCGCCCGCCACCAACGCCCGGGCGCCCTGGACAAGATGGCCGCCCGCGCTCACGCACCCACCGAAGCCTTCACCACGGCCTACTGGGCCTGCCGTCAGCCCTACGATGCCGGTCAGCAGTCCGCGTCCGAGTACTGGACCGCGGTACTGCGATGGCTGTCCCTGCCCGTCGACGCCGCCACCATCGAGGAGTTGCGCCTCACCGACATCGACAGCTGGTCACGCGTCGACGACCGGATGGTCGCCTACGTCCAGTCCCTCCGCGATGTCGCCGAGGTCGCCCTGCTGTCCAACATCCCCTCGGACCACGCGGACGCCTTCCTCGCCGCGCAGCCCTGGCTGCACGACCTGGACCACGTGGCCTTCTCCGGGAAGATCAAAGCGGCGAAGCCGGCCCCGGCCGCCTTCCACCACTGCGTCGTCGCCATGCGGGCCGCCCCGGCCGACTTCCTCTTCGTCGACGACCGCGAGGAGAACGTACGCGCCGCGCAGGCCACCGGTATGAACGGGCAGGTCTTCACCGGCCGCGACGAGCTGGCAACCGCCATCGACACCTGGCTGACGACCGGACGCGGATCCCGTACCGGGAGTCCCATGAGGCGGGACTCCCGGTACAGGACTCAGTGACGATCGCGGCGCACGGGCCCGGCGCGCGTCAGGTGAGTTCCGCCGCCACCAGTTCCGCGACCTTGGCGACCATCGGGTTGTCCGTCGGCCCGTCGGCGGCGTGCTTGGTCGTCAGCACGCTCAGCACCAGGGGCGCCCTGTCCGGAGGCCAGACCACGCCCACGTCGTTGGCGACGCCGTACTGGCTGCCGCCGCCCGTCTTGTCGGCCAGGATCCAGTCGGCGGGGAGGCCGGCCCGGAAACGCTCGGTGTTGGTCGAGTTGGCGACCAGCCAGCCGGTCAGCCGCTCCCGGTCCTCGGCCGGGAGAGCGTCACCGAGTACGAGCCGCCCGTAGGTCCGCCCGATGGCGAGGGGGCTGGTGACGTCGGTCTTCCGCCACGGTTCCGCCGTGTTCAGCTCGGGCTCCCACCGGTCGAGGCGGGTGACCGGGTCGCCCAGCGACCGGCTGAAGCGGGTGATCGCGGTGGGCCCGCCCAGCTCGCGGAGCAGCAGGTTTCCCGCCCCGTTGTCGCTGTGGGAGACGGTGGCGGAGCACAGCTCCTCGACGGTCATGCCGTTGGCGATGTTCTCGGGCTTGCCGGTCTCCGGGACGTGACCGATGTCGGTGACGTACTCCTTCGTGTACCGGATCCGCTTGGCGAGGAACTCGCCGTTCCGGTCGAGGTCCCGCAGGACGGCAGCGGCGGCGAGCGTCTTGAACACCGAGCACATCGGAAAGAGCTCGTCCGCGCGGTACGCCACGGTCCGGCCCGTGGCCGTGTCGCGGGCGAACACCCCGATGCGCGCGGCGTACTTGGCCTCCAGGTCGCTCAGCTGCCGGGAGATCTCTCCGCCGCCCGAAGCCACGGCGTACGCCGCCGTCGGCATCGCTGTCGCCAGTAATGCCCCGGCGCCGAGGGTCAGTACCGCGCGGCGGGAGGAAGGTCTTGTGGGTCGCACGATCGTGTTTCTCCTTGTTCCTAAGGACAGAACACTTGTTCAGACTGTTGGGGGTGATCGGATGGTTCCCGCCGCCGGAGATGTCCGGCCGGCTCGAATCCCGTTGAGGACCCGGCGCGCGCGTGCTAAACCAACGGGCAGCCGGTCTACACCACTTCCGCTTCCGGAGGCCCCCGTGCCGCTGCTGCCCGCCTGGACCCGTCGTGCCCTCCTGATCGCGGCCGGAGCGGGGGCCGCCCTCCTCGCCCTCCCGCGCCCGGCCGCCGCGAAGGCGGAATCCGCCGACGAGTTCGAGCGGCTACGGCTGCACTGGGTGGACCTTCAGCTCGGCAGCGGCTACGACCCGGCCGCCGCGCCCTACGCCGCCCGGCTCGCCGAGACCGGTGAACTCGCCGCGCGGTTCCGGCAGTCGATGGCCCCGGCGGACATCTCCCTCTGGCCCGACCGGCCGTACGATCCGCCGTCCGGCATCACCCAGAGCTACAGCAGACTCTGGACCATGACCCAGGCCTTCGCCCAGCCCGGCACCGGCCTCACCGGGGACGAGACGCTCCTCGCCGCCGTCCTCCGGGGCCTCGACCACCTCTCGGCGACCGTCTACCGGCCCGCCACCACCCCGTACGGCAACTGGTGGGAGTGGCAGATCGGCAGCCCCCGGCTCCTCATGGACATCGTCGCCGTTCTGTACGAGCACCTCACCGCCGAGCAGCGGGCCGCCGCGGCAGCAGCCGTCGATCACTTCATCCCGGACACCGCGCTCACCGACTACTCCGGCACCAGCACCGGCGCCAACCGCGTCGACCTCTGCCGTTCCGTCACCCTGCGGGGCATCATCGGCGCGGCTCCCGCGAAGATCGCGCTCGCCCGTGACGCGCTGTCGCCCGTGTTCCCGTACGTGACGAAGGGCGACGGCCTCTACGCCGACGGGTCGTTCGTCCAGCACACCTGGGTACCCTACTCCGGTACGTACGGCCAGGTCATGCTGGACGGTCTCGGGCGGCTGTTCACCCTGCTCGCCGGGTCCACCTGGGCCGTCACCGACCCGAACCGGCAGATCGTCCTCGACAGCGTGGAGCGTGCCTACGCCCCGCTCATCTTCAACGGTCTGATGATGGACAGCGTCAACGGCCGTGCCGTCAGCCGCGGTTACCTCGCGAGCGACGAGCGCCGGGTGATGCGCAGCGACCACTTCCACGGCCAGGAGCTGATCGCGGCCATCCCGCTGCTCGCGGGCGGGGCGTCCGCCGCCGAGCGCGAGCGCTGGACCGCGCTCGTCAAGGGCTGGATCGAACGGGACGCCGTGGCGCCCATCCTCACCGCCCGGCAGTTCGGCGTCGCGGACCTCGCCCGGCTGGCCGCCGTCGCCGCCTCCGGGGTGCCCGCCGCCCCCGAACCGGCCGGCCACCGGCTGTTCGCCTCGATGGACCGGGCCGTGCACCGGGGGAGCGGCGGCTGGGCCGCCAACATCGCCATGGCCTCGGACCGGATCGCGTACTACGAGTGCGGCGGCGGCGAGAATCCGCGCGGCTGGCACACCGGTGCCGGAATGCTCTACTGGTGGGGCGCGCGGCAGGGCAACGACCAGTACACCGACTGGTTCTGGCCCACGGTCGACCCGTACCGGCTGCCCGGCACGACCGTCTCCACCCAGCGGCTCGCGGACCGGGCCGGCGGCGAGTGGGGCGAACCGAAGCCCGCCGTACGGTGGGTCGGCGGCGCGACCGACGGACGGTTCGCGGCCGTCGGACAGCACCTCAAGGGGCTCGGCTCCACCCTCGAAGCGCGCACATCCTGGTTCTGCGCCGACGACGCCGTCATCTGCCTGGGCGCGGGGATCACCGGCATGGACGGAGTACCGGTCGAGACGGTCGTGGACAACCGCAACCTGGGAGAGCCCGCCGCCCCGGGCAACGACGGGTTCACTCTCGATGACGGACCCCGCCCCCGCTGGGCGCACCTGGAAGGCCACGGCGGCTGGGTCTTCCCCGCAGGCGGCGGGGACGCGCCCCTGCGGACGCTCGCCGAGGACCGGACCGGCGCCTGGCACGACATCAACACCACCAGCTCCACCGAACGCCGCATCCGCCGCTACCGCACCCTCTGGCTGGACCACGGCACCGACCCCGTGGACGCCTCGTACGTCTATCTGCTGATGCCCGGCGCCTCCCGGCGTACGGTCGCGGCCCGCGCGGCCGACCGCCACTGGCCGGAGATCCTCGCCAACACGGCCGCCTGCCAGGCCGTGGCGATTCGCTCCCTCGGCTGTACCGCCGCGAACTTCTGGGAGTCCGGTACGGCGGGACCGCTCACCGCGACCGCGCCCGCGAGCGTGCTCGTCGTCGTCCGGGGCCGGACCGCGACGCTGCGCGTGAGCGACCCCACCCGCTCGGGGCGGCCGTTCGAGATCGGCTGGAGCCGGCGGGTGCGGGCCGTAACCGACCGGGACCCGTCTGTCGAGGTGCTCGCGGCGGGACGTACGGTACGGCTGAGGATCAGCCCCGGAGTGGCCGGCGCCACTCATGGCTGCACGGTGACGTTGCGCTGAAGTCTAGGGGGATCCCCACAAATGCCAGGGGTACCTTGCTGTTCGGGAACCCCGCATCGGGCAGGGTTCTGTCCAGGCCCACCAGGAATACCGCCGGGAGACTGTGTGGAGTCGACGGCGCGCTTTCCTTGGTGATGTTCGTAGGGTTGGGACATGACCGTAGTGGACGAGACTTCGAGCGAGCCCGCAGACGCCAGGGGCCGTGTGGCCGAATTGCACGCCCTGCGTGAGCAGGCCCGCCGAGGGCCCAGCGACCGTGCGACCGAGGCGCAGCGAGCAAAGGGCAAGCTGACCGCCCGCGAGCGCATCGAGCTGTTGCTCGACGAGGGCTCGTTCAAGGAGGTCGAGCAGCTGCGCAGGCACCGCGCGACCGGCTTCGGCCTGGAGGCCAAGAAGCCTTACACGGACGGTGTCATCACCGGCTGGGGCACCGTCGAGGGCCGGACGGTCTTCGTGTACGCGCACGACTTCCGGATCTTCGGCGGCGCCCTCGGCGAAGCCCACGCCACCAAGATCCACAAGATCATGGACATGGCCATCTCGGCCGGTGCCCCGCTGGTCTCGCTGAACGACGGCGCCGGCGCCCGTATCCAGGAGGGCGTCTCCGCGCTCGCCGGTTACGGCGGGATCTTCCAGCGCAACACCCGCGCCTCCGGTGTCATCCCCCAGATCAGCGTGATGCTCGGCCCGTGCGCGGGCGGCGCCGCCTACAGCCCGGCGCTCACGGACTTCGTGTTCATGGTCCGCGAGACCTCGCAGATGTTCATCACCGGCCCCGACGTGGTCAAGGCCGTCACCGGCGAGGAGATCACCCAGAACGGCCTCGGCGGCGCCGATGTGCACGCCGAGACCTCGGGCGTCGCGCACTTCGCGTACGACGACGAGGAGACCTGCATCGCCGAGGTGCGCTACCTCCTGTCGATGCTGCCGCAGAACAACCGCGAGAACCCGCCCAGGACCGAGCCCGAGGACCCGGCGGACCGCCGCTCCGAGGTCCTGCTCGACCTGGTGCCCGCGGACGGCAACCGCCCGTACGACATGCACAAGGTGATCGAGGAGCTCGTCGACGACGGCGACTTCCTGGAGGTCCACGAGCGCTGGGCCCGCAACATCATCTGCGCCATGGCCCGGCTCGACGGCCAGGTCATCGGCATCGTCGCCAACCAGCCGCAGTCCCTCGCCGGGGTCCTGGACATCGAGGCGTCCGAAAAGGCCGCACGCTTTGTCCAAATGTGTGATGCTTTCAATATCCCGATCGTCACGCTGCTGGACGTTCCCGGCTTCCTGCCGGGCGTCGACCAGGAGCACGGCGGCATCATCCGGCACGGCGCCAAGCTGCTGTACGCCTACTGCAACGCCACCGTGCCCCGGATCTCGCTGATCCTGCGCAAGGCGTACGGAGGCGCGTACATCGTCATGGACTCCCAGTCCATCGGTGCCGACCTCACCTATGCCTGGCCCACCAACGAGATCGCGGTGATGGGCGCCGAGGGTGCCGCCAACGTCATCTTCCGCAAGCAGATCGCCGAGGCCGAGGACTCCGACGCCATGCGGGCCCGCATGGTCAAGGAGTACAAGGCCGAGCTGATGCATCCCTACTACGCGGCCGAGCGCGGCCTGGTCGACGACGTCATCGACCCCACCGAGACCCGAGAGGTCCTCGCCGGGGCGCTGGCCATGCTCCGTACCAAGCACGCCGACCTGCCGTCCCGCAAGCACGGCAACCCGCCGCAGTGATCCACCGCCCATCGGGCGAGCAGACCGCAGTGACCGCCGCCCTCCGGCGAGAAGCCACCGCCCATCGGGCGAGAAGACGGAGACACGACTTCCATGAGCGATCCGACGAAAGAATCCCTGCTGCGCGTCGAGAAGGGCCACGCCGGCCCCGAGGAGCTCGCGGCGATCACCGCCATCCTGATGGCCCGCGCCGCGGCCCAGCCCGAGGCTCCGGCGCACCGCGGCCGCTCCACGGCCGGCTGGCGCCGCCTGGAGCGCACTCCCGGCTTCCGCGCCCCGCACAGCTGGCAGGGCTGAGCACGTCAGGTCCTTGTCGCACCGCATACGACGGCCCCCGCACTCCTTCGAGTGCGGGGGCCGTCGCATGAAGCGGTGTACTACCGCAGTCGTGCCATGAGTGCGTGTTCGACGAGGGTGATGAGTCCGCTTTTGGCGTCGGCGCGGTGGCGGGCGTCGGTGGTGATGATGGGGGTGTCGGGGCCGATCTGGAGTGCTTCGCGTACTTCGTCGGGGGTGTAGGGCTGGTGTCCGTCGAAGCCGTTGAGGGCGATGACGAAGGGGAGTCCTGAGTTTTCGAAGTAGTCGACGGCGGGGAAGCAGTCGGCGAGGCGGCGGGTGTCGACGAGGACGACGGCGCCGATGGCGCCGCGGACGAGGTCGTCCCACATGAACCAGAAGCGGTCCTGTCCGGGGGTGCCGAACAGGTAGAGGATGAGGTCTTGGTCGAGGGTGATGCGGCCGAAGTCCATGGCCACGGTGGTGGTGGTCTTGTCTCCGGTGTGGGTGAGGTCGTCGATGCCGGCGGATGCGCTGGTCATGACGGCTTCGGTACGCAGCGGGTTGATCTCCGAGACGGCGCCGACGAACGTGGTCTTGCCCACGCCGAAGCCGCCCGCCACCACGATCTTCGCGCTGGTGGTTGAGCGGGCCGCACCGCCGCTAGAGCTTGCGAAGTCCACTGAGCACCCTTTCGAGCAGTGTCACGTCTGGCTGACCCCCGACGGTCTCGTCGCCGCCGGGCTGATGGATGGCGACGAGGCCCGCCTCCGCCAGGTCGGCTACGAGGATCCGGGCCACGCCGAGAGGAATGGAGAGGAGCGCCGAAATCTCGGCGACCGATTTGATCTCAAAACACAGTTGGCAGATCCGCTGATGCTCGGGCAACTGCCCTTGCAGCTGGGACGGATCCGCCGTCGTACTGACCAGCGCCTCGATGGCGAGCTGGTACCGGGGCCGGGTCCGGCCGCCGGTCATCGCGTACGGGCGCACCAACGGGTTGTGCGCGCCCATGGACGGAGCGGGTTCCACATGCCTCGGCGGCACCGGCTGGATGCGGGGCTGCCTGGGCTGCTCGTACGGCTGCTGCCGTGCCGGTTCCTCGTACGGCTGCCGCTGCGGGGTGCGCTGCGGCGGTTCCTCGTACGACTGCCGCTGCGGCGGCTGCTCGTACGGTTGTTGCTGTTGCTGTTGATGCTGGGGCGGGCGGTAGGTCTGTTGTCTCGGGCCTTGGCCGTCGCTCTGCCCACCCTGGCCGTCCCGTCCTCCCTGACCGTCCTGTCCTCCCAGGCCGCTCTGCCTGCTCGGCGTGGAGGGAAAGTTGAAACGGTTCCGAGCATGATCACTCGGGGACCGCGGGCCACCGTCATAGGGGTGTCCGCCTGGGGGTGTAGCCACGTGTCCTCCTCCGACTGCCGGTCGCCGGTCCATATCCCTCTAGGCCGCGCCACCGCACCTTAATGGTGCGGTGGCGGAACGTGCACTGTCTGTCAGTTCAGCAGACTTCCCTGGAGCTCGGCACGCAGGTCCGGAGTGAGGACCGTGCCCGCGCGGTCGACCAGAAGCGCCATCTCGTAACCCACCAGGCCGATATCGGCCTCGGGGTGGGCGAGTACGGCCAGCGACGAGCCGTCGGAGATGGACATGAGGAAGAGGAAACCGCGCTCCATCTCGACGACGGTCTGGTTGACCGCGCCGCCTTCGAAGATCCGGGACGCCCCCGCGGTCAGCGAGGTCAAACCGGATGCCACGGCCGCGAGTTGGTCGGCGCGGTCGCGGGGGAAACCTTCGGACATGGCCAGCAGGAGTCCGTCGGCGGAGACCACCACTGTGTGGGACACCCCAGGGGTGTTGTCCACGAAGTTGGTGATCAACCAGTTCAGATTCTGCGCCGCCTGGCTCATCGGGCTCACACTAACGCTCCTGGTTGTAGGTACTGCCGGGGCCCTGGCCCGGTCCGTTCGTGTCCGATCCCGCGTTGCGTCCCCGCTGGACACCGCGGCGCAGGTTGCTCAACCTGCCGCGGATGTCCTCCGGGGCGCGGGAAACCTGAGGTCCACTCTGCGTGGCCTGCTCCGCCGCTCCCTCGACCAGGTTGGCCTTGGGTACGCGGCGGGGGAGACCGGACGAGGTGATCCCGCCGGCTTTGGGCTCACGGAGTTTCTCGGCCCGCTGAAAGCGATCGTCGTTCGTCGATCGCCAGTCCTCGGAACCGGCCGCCCCGATCCGCCCGTTGCTCTGCCCGTTGTCCTGACCATTGTCACGGTTGCCGGCCTGGCCGTTGACCAAGCTGCTGAGGCCGTTGATCCGGTCGTCGCTCCGGTCGTTGTCCTGATCACCACCGCCACTGTGGCCGTTGCCGCCGCCGTGCCCATTGTCCAGGCCGGTGCTCAGGCCGTTCAACTGGGTCTGTACGGACGGCCCGTTGTCCTGATCGGTGGGCTGCCACTGCTGAGGCGGCTGGCTGCTGCCACGGCGCGGCAGGCCCGCATCCGTCAATGCGTGGCTGGCGCTCGGAGAGGGACCCGGACGGTCGAAGCCTACGCGTTCCTGAGCGATCTCGGGAGCGTGCGGGGCAGATTCCGGTTCCGTTCGCCGCTCGGCCTCCTGGGCGCCTTGGTACGCACCTTGACCGGCCCAGTCGTCCTGGTGGGCCTGGGGAGCGAAGGCGTTCTCGTACGATCCGCCGGCACCCTGCGAAGCCTGGAAGGGGGCTTCCGTATAGGGCTGCCCCTGGGACCCCTGGTACGCGTCGGACTGCTGGTGCTCCCCGGGCGCGCGGTACTCGTCGAACCCGGCCGTCGCGTGGTCCGTACCGTGCCCGGCTCCGTGGCCCGCTCCCGGGCCCGCGGTGAGGTCCGGCCCGGTCGGGAATCCCGCGTCGTACGACACGTCCTGAGGCGTGAACTGGCCATCGGCGCCGCCGCGGTACTGGCCGTCGACCTGGTCGCTGTAGAGCGGCTGTGCGCCCTCCGGCGGGGTCCCCGGCGCGGACCGGGGGCCGTCGCCCGCGAACGAGCGGTTGACCGGGTTCGGCGTGAGCGGACCGTCGGCCGCCGGCTCGTCGTAACGCGAGTCGTCGAACCCCAGCTCGGCGGCGGTCTTCGGGGTGCTCGGCCGGAAGACCCGCTCCACCACCGGGGCCGTCTCGTCCAGGACCATCTGCGAGACCGCGAAGTCGTCGGACGGCGCCGCCTGGGCGCCACCGCCATGCGTGATCGAGTCGGGGAGCATGACCAGGGAGGTCGTACCGGCCTGCTCGCCGGAGGGGCGCAGCTGGACCCGGACGCCGTGCCGGTCGGAGAGCCGGCCGACCACGAACAGGCCCATGCGCTGGGAGACGGAGGCGTCCACGGTCGGCGGGTTGGCCAGCTTGTGGTTGATGTCCGCGAAGTCCTCGGCGGTGAGGCCGATGCCCTTGTCGTGGATCTCGATCATCACGCGGCCGTCGGGCAGCCGGGTCGCGGTGACCCGGACCTTGGTCTGCGGCGAGGAGAACGTGGTGGCGTTCTCCAGCAACTCGGCCAGCAGATGCACCAGGTCGGTCACGGCCTGGCCGTGGATCTCGGTCTCGGGGACGCCGGACAGCTCGATGCGCTCGTACGACTCGACCTCGGAGGAGGCGGCGCGCAGCACGTCCACGAGCGGCACCGGCTCGTTCCAGCGGCGGCCCGGCTCCTCACCGGCGAGCACCAGGAGGTTCTCGCCGTTACGGCGCATCCGGGTCGCCAGGTGGTCCAGCTTGAAGAGGTTCTCCAGCTGGTCCGGGTCGCCCTCGTGGTTCTCCAGGTCGGAGATCAGGGTCAACTGGCCCTCGATCAGCGACTGGTTGCGGCGCGAGAGGTTGGTGAAGATCGCGTTCACGTTGCCGCGGAGCATGGCCTGCTCGGCGGCGAGCCGGACCGCCTCGCGGTGGACCTGGTCGAAGGCGCGGGCGACCTCGCCGATCTCGTCACGCGAGTCGATCGGGATCGGCTGCACCCGGGTGTCGACCCGGCCGGGCTCGGTCCGGGAGAGCTGGTCGACCAGCATCGGCAGCCGCTGCTCGGCGATGCCGAACGCGGCCGTACGCAGCGAGGCCATCGAGCGGCTCATCTGCCGGGCCACCATCCCGGCCAGGATGAAGGCCGCCAGCAGGGCGACCAGCACGATGGCCGCGTTGGTGATGGCGTCGTTCCTGGCGTTGTCCGAGATCTGGGCCGCGTCGGTCACGGCCCGGTCGACGAGATCCTTCTCGATGACCGTGTAGCCGTCGAACTTGGAGGTGGAGGCGGCCATCCAGGTCTCGGGCGTGACACCGCGCTGCGCCAGCTGCTCGGGGTTGTCACCGGTGGCGATGGCCGTGACCATGCCCTCGAAGACGGAACCTTCCTGCGTCGGCGGCGGCGTGAACTCCTGGCCGGCGGCCGCGGCCTGCTGCTCGGCGGCGGCGAGCTTCCTGGCTCCCTCGGCCGCCTGCCGCTTCATGACGTCCTGAAGCTTGACCGTGTCCGCCTCGGTGCCACCGGAGACGTACTCGGCGATGGAGATGTCCTCCAGGTAGGCGTACGAGGAGAAGGCGATCGTCTGGCCGCGCCTGACGTCCTCCTTCTGGCTCGGCCTGACCAGCAGATGCGTTCCGATGGAGCGCTGGAGCGACTCGGCGGCCTTGGCCAGCTGGATCGCGTAGACCGTACGGCCGTAGCTGGTGATGTTGCCGACGCCCAGGCTCAGTTCGTTGGCGAATTCCATGAGGGAGTGCTGGATCAGCACATAGCCCTCCTCGGTCGCCACCGGACCGCCGTTGCCGTTCGTCTTGTCGGGGGTCTCGACGCCCGCGGTGTACGCGGTCTTCCGGATGTCCGCCAGCTTGGGCTCTTCGCTCCGGAACAGGCTGAGGCGCCGCTCCAGGCCCTGCTTCGGCGGCATGCCCTGAACGGCGACGTCGAACTTCTTCTTCGCCTCGTCGGTGGTCGCGCGGGCCTGGGCGACGACCGGTGCGTCGCGCTTGTTGGTCAGCAGCGACTGAGCGGTGAGGTCACGCTCGTTCAGTACGGCCTGGGCGTACTCCGAGGCGGCTCGTACGACGAGCGCCGTTCCCTCGGCGTCCTGGGCCTCCTGCCAGGTGTCGAGGGATGCCTTGACCTGAAAGCCGCCCATCACCAGGCCGACGATCGCGGGTATCAGAAGAATGGCGTTGAGCCTGGTGGGTACCCGCCAGTTGCGCGGCGAGAACCGGCTGGCGCTACCGGTCTTCGCGGGTGAGCCCGCCTCGGGCGCATGAGGCACCGCCGCGCGCTGGGGCGGGGTGAAGTTGCCCCGCGCCTGTTGCTCCGCGGAGCTGTTCTTGCTTCGCCTCACTCGACCAACAACCTCTCGGCGTCGGCACCTACGCTGTGCCGTGTTTTTTTCTCTCAGGGCCGTGCTACTCGGGGTTGTCGAATTCCAGCACGGGGAAGCGTCCCGGTCCAAACAGCTGGAACAAGCCATTCCGAGTGGTACAGGCCTCGCGTAAAACGGGCATAAAGAGCGAGCCCCGCCAAAAGGCGGGGCCGGTATGAGCGCAGCGGCACCGAACGAGTGCGTCGTGTGTCCGGAGACGGTGAATTCTCTGTCGAAATGTTATGAACACGGAGGCGGGCTGTGTCAAAGGACATAGCCCACCTCCAGCCTCGGCTACGGCAACTTCCGTAGGCGTACGACTACTTGAGTCGTGCCATGAGTGCGTGTTCGACGAGGGTGATGAGTCCGCTTTTGGCGTCGGCGCGGTGGCGGGCGTCGGTGGTGATGATGGGGGTGTCGGGGCCGATCTGGAGTGCTTCGCGTACTTCGTCGGGGGTGTAGGGCTGGTGTCCGTCGAAGCCGTTGAGGGCGATGACGAAGGGGAGTCCTGAGTTTTCGAAGTAGTCGACGGCGGGGAAGCAGTCGGCGAGGCGGCGGGTGTCGACGAGGACGACGGCGCCGATGGCGCCGCGGACGAGGTCGTCCCACATGAACCAGAAGCGGTCCTGTCCGGGGGTGCCGAACAGGTAGAGGATGAGGTCTTGGTCGAGGGTGATGCGGCCGAAGTCCATGGCCACGGTGGTGGTGGTCTTGTCTCCGGTGTGGGTGAGGTCGTCGATGCCGGCGGATGCGCTGGTCATGACGGCTTCGGTACGCAGCGGGTTGATCTCCGAGACGGCGCCGACGAACGTGGTCTTGCCCACGCCGAAGCCGCCCGCCACCACGATCTTCGCGCTGGTGGTTGAGCGGGCCGCACCGCCGCTAGAGCTTGCGAAGTCCACTGAGCACCCTTTCGAGCAGTGTCACATCCGGCGTGCCGCCGGCATCTCCGTTGCCGGGCTGGTGAATGGCCACCATGCCGGCCTCCGCCAGGTCCGCCACCAGAATGCGCGCGACGCCGAGCGGCATGGTCAGCAGTGCCGACACCTCTGCCACCGATTTCACTTCACGGCACAGGTGGCAGATGCGCTGGTGCTCGGGGAGCAGGGTGGCGAGATGGGCCGGATCCGCTGTCGTACTGACCAGCGCCTCGATGGCGAGCTGGTACCGCGGCCGGGTCCGGCCGCCGGTCATGGCGTACGGGCGTACCAGCGGCTGATCGCCTTCAGGGCCGTAGGACGCGTCTATTGAGGCGCCGTACGGATCGTGAGAGGCGGGTGGCGGGGTCATGAATCCTCCGGGCGTGACAGCAAGATGTCTGCGTGCCGTCTGACTTGGCCGGTGGGGGGCCGGTTGGGCGGCCTGACGGTTGTTGAGCTGGGATTGATCCTGGGAATCCTCAGTGCAGCAGACTTCCCTGGAGCTCGGCGCGCAGGTCCGGAGTGAGGACCGTGCCCGCGCGGTCGACCAGAAGGGCCATTTCGTACCCCACCAGGCCGATGTCGCACTCGGGGTGGGCGAGTACGGCCAGGGACGAACCGTCGGAGACGGACATCAGGAAGAGGAAGCCACGCTCCATCTCCACCACGGTCTGGTTGACCGGGCCGCCTTCGAAAATCCGGGATGCCCCTGCGGTCAGCGAGGTCAGCCCGGACGCCACGGCCGCGAGCTGATCGGCGCGGTCGCGGGGGAAGCCCTCGGACATGGCCAGCAGAAGTCCGTCTGCGGAGACCACCACCGTGTGGGACACCCCAGGGGTGTTGTCCACGAAGTTGGTGATCAACCAGTTCAGATTCTGCGCAGCCTGACTCATCGGACTCAACTAACGCTCCTGCTGGTGAGAGTTGCCGAGGTTGAATCCACTGTTCGCCGGGCCGGTGTTGCCCGCCTGACGACCCTGCTGGATACCCCGACGGAGATTGGTCAGCCGCCCGCGTACGTCCGCGGGCGCACGCGAGACCTGCGGACCGGTCTGGTTGCTCTGCTCCTGCGCGGTACCGGGCACCAGATTGGCACGCGGTACTCGGCGGGGCAGACCGGAGGTGGTGATACCGCCCGCCTGGGGCTTCTTCGCCCGCTCGGCCTGGCGCACCAGCTCGTCGTTGGGCGAGGTGCGCCAAGAGGACGAGACGCCGATGCCGTTCGTGTCCGGAGTGCTGTCGAAGACGCCGAAACCCGAACCGCCCGAACCGCCCGAGCCGTTGGCACCGGAGCCACGGGCGCCGGAACCGTTGGTGGGCTCGCGCCGCGGCATCGGAGGACGCTGGGGCGGCTGGGACAGACCCTGCCGCCCCGACGAGTCCGACATGCCCAGCGGGTCCGGCGAACCCAGGGGGTCCGAGGAACCGAAGGGGGTCTGTGAGCCCAACGGGTCCGGCTCCTGCGGCCGCCGGCCGTTGTCCAGCGCGCTGTCCTGCGGCGCGCCGCCCTGCTGCGGGCCGTCCTGCTGCGGGCCGTGGAACCAGTTGGTCTCCAGGTTGTCGTACAGCGGGGTACGGCCGTCACCGGGACCCGAGGCCGGAGGCAGCGCCTCGGGCTGCGGCTGCGGCGGCAGGCTCGGCGGCTGGTAGCCGCCCTCGGAGCCGGGCACCGGAGCCGGCGCCGGCGGCCGGGGGGCGTTGAAGTTCTGCTGGGCGCTGTAGTTCTGCTGGGAGTCGTAGTCCGACGGCGGGCGGAAGTCGGACTGACCCGGACGGGCGTCGGACTGCCCCGGACTGAAGTCGGACTGGCCGCCGCGGTCCTGCCCGCTGTCCCGTTCCTGCCGGCCGTCGCGGTCCGGTGAGTAACCTCCGGGAGCCGCCGGGGCGCTGAAGTCCGGCCGGGGGAACTGCGCCGTGGCCGCGGGGTCCTGAGCGCCGCTGCCCTGCGGGGGCCCCGCGGCGGGCCGGGGCATGCTGAAGTCCGGGCGCTGGAACTCCGCCGTGGAACCGGGCCCCTGCCGCTCGCCCGTCTGCCGGGGGAACTGGCCGGTGGACTCGTGCTCCTCGTGGCCGCGCGGGGCGTCCAACGAGGGGCGCGGCGGCGGGGACTGCTGGCCGCTGCCCCAGGTGGTGTTCTGGGGGCGCCGCGGCTGCGGGTTGCCGCCGGGCAGTTCGGCGCGCGGTCCGCCGGGCGGCGGGAGCTGCCGGCCGCGGTCGGGGGCGCCACCCTGCTGGAAGGCGTTCTGGGCCTGGCCGCTGAAGCCGTTCTGGCCGCCGCCCTGGTCGGACCTGGCGCCCTGTCGGCCACCGGCCATGCCGTCCGGCGCCGCGGGGGTGCCGGGACGGTCCGTACGGCCTTGGCCCTGACCCGGAGCGCCCTGACCCGGAGCGCCCTGGCCGGGACCGCCCTGACCCGGAGCGCCCTGGCCCTGGCCGCCGCGGCCCTTGTTCTGGGAGGAGGAGCCGAAGGCGTTCTGGCTGAAGATGCTGGGCTGCCCGGAACTCTGGCCCTGGCCCTGGCGTTGCGCGTCGGCCGAGCCGCCCTGGGACCCGTCACGGGAGGGCAGCGCGGCACGCGGCCCCGCACCCGCACCGACCTGGCCGCGCGGCGCACCCGCGCCGAGCAGACCGCCGGGAGCCGGCGAGCCGCCGGGGCCGCCACCGGGACGGCCGCCTCCGGCCGCACCGGGACCACCGGTCAGCTGACCGCCCGTACCGCCAGGACCCTGACCGGGACCGCCCTGGCCGCCGGGCCTGCCCGGCGGAACCTTCTTGCCGCCGTGGGCGACATCGACCGGCAGCATGACCAGCGCGGTCGTACCACCGGAGTCGGAGGGGCGCAGCTGGATCCGGATGCCGTGACGCAGGGACAGCCGGCCGACCACGAACAGACCCATGCGGCGCGACACCGAGACATCCACGGTGGGCGGCGAGGCGAGCCGCTCGTTGATCGCCGCGAGGTCCTCGGGGGAGAGGCCGATACCGGTGTCGTGGATCTCGACGAGCACCCGCCCGTCGGGCAGCGCGTGACCGGTGACCCGGACCTTGGTCTGCGGCGAGGAGAACGACGTCGCGTTCTCCAGCAGCTCGGCGAGGAGGTGCACGAGGTCGTTGACGACGCGGCCGGCGACCTCGGTCGTGGGCACCGAGGACAGTTCGATGCGCTCGTACTGCTCCACCTCGGAGGCGGCGGCACGGAGCACGTCGACCAGCGGTACGGGCCGGGTCCAGCGGCGGCCCGGCTCCTCGCCCGCGAGGACGAGGAGGTTCTCGCCGTTACGGCGCATACGGGTCGCGAGGTGGTCGAGCTTGAAGAGGGAGGACAGCTGGTCCGGGTCGGCCTCGCGCGACTCCAGTTCGGAGATGAGCGACAGCTGGCGCTGGATGAGGCCCTGGCTGCGGCGCGAGAGGTTGGTGAACATCGCGTTGACGTTGCCTCGCAGCAGTGCCTGCTCGGCGGCGAGGCGGACGGCCTCGCGGTGCACGTCGTCGAAGGCCGTGGCGACCTGTCCGATCTCGTCCCGGGAGTGCACACCGACCGACTCGACGGACGTGTCGACATCCTGCGGGTCCGACTCGGAGAGCTGCTTGACCAGTTCGGGCAGCCGGTCCTGGGCCACCTTGGTCGCCGTGTCCTGGAGCCGGCGCAGCGAGCGGATCATGGAGCGGGCGACCACGAAGGCGCCGACGAGCGAGACACCGAGGACGACGACGATCAGCGCGGCGTTGATGAGCGCGTCCTGCTCCGACTCGTCGCGCAGCTCGCGGGCCTTGGCCTCCATCTCGCCCAGCAGCGTGAACTCGATGGTCTTCATCGCGTTGATCCGCGTAGATGCCTGGTCGGTCCAGTCCAGATACGAGCGTTCGGGCTGGCTCTGCAGGCCGTCGGTCCGGTCGAGCACCCGGTCCGCGTACTTCTCGGACGCCTGGATCTCCGGGTTGCCCTGGCCGTTGAGCGGGGCCATCAGCTCTTCGGCGTCGCCGCCCATCGACTCGTACAGCGAGGTGAAGGAGGCGAGGGCGTTCTTCTCCTTGTTCGCCGCGGCCAGACCGTAGAGGCGGTCGTTCTCGCTGAGCCGGCCCGCGGTCCTCGCGTCGGCGGGCAGCGCGGCGGCGATGATCGCCCGCTGGATGGAGGCGTACTCCTTGGCGGACGAGAAGGCGGCCAGCGCACGGGTCCGCTTGATCATGTCCGGGTTGCTGGTGGCCTGGGCCATGTCCTGCGAGAGGCTCAGCAGCGAGTCGATCAGTCCGCTGTACGCGTCGACCGTGAGCGAGTTCGCTTCCTCGCTCGACTCCGAGCGGGACGTGTAGGCGTCCTTGCGGATCTCGTTGATCTTGTTGACCTGGGTGGCGATCTGCTTGACGTTGGAGCGGATGCTCTCCAGCGCGTCGTCGTTCTCGGCGTTCCCGATGTCCACGGTGGCATCGATGAACGTCTTCTTCGCCCGGTCGGTCTTCGTACGGCGGTCCTGGACCTTGAAGTCCCTGGGGTTCGCGCCGTTGGTGAGGGGACCGGCCGACTCGTCACGCTCGGCCTGGAGCGCGGCGGCGAGGTTGGTCGCCTCTTTGGTCATCTTGGTGAGCAGCTGCATGTGCTCCAGCTGCTGCTGGTCGTTGAGCGACTCGTTGATACGCAGTCCGCCCAGCGAGGTGGCCGCGACCACCGGCAGGGTCAGCAGCGCCACCAGACGGGTGCTGATGCGCCAGTTGCGCAGAGCCATGCGCGAGCCCGAGTCGCCCGCCCCGGTGACCTGAGGCACCGGCGCCGGAGTGGACTTGGGCGCGGCCGACGGTTTCCCCGACGGCTTGGCTCCACCCGGAGCCGTACCGAGATTCCCACCACGGCCGCCGCTCTCGCCCGAGGGTGCTGAACCCTGGTTCTGGGTGTGCTGGGCCGAGGAGCCGCGGTCGGTTCCGCCGCGGTGCTCCTGCTCCGCCGCAGCACTGCTATCCCTCTTGAAACGTCCCTGCACTAGCGTCGCAACCTCTGGACCAGGCGTCCCTCCGCGCAACGGCGGGACGGTGTCGGCTTCGTGGGGCGCGGAAAAGCTCCCCATGGTGGTCGTGAGTGACCGGCGCTGCTTCCCTTCCCCGCCGTCAACTCGGCGCTGCGTTGCGCCTCTGCGCGCCGGCAATTCAAACCCGCGGCGGTGGGGGGAATTCCAGCACAGTGCAGGATCTCCAACAAGGGCCACCGGGTGACCTGTGACCCGTATGACACGGCGTGAGCACCACGTCACAAGCCGTAGAAAGGCTTGGCGGAGGAAATGGGACTTTTATTGACGAGCCACTTACGGGCGGGGGGTGTCCCAGTCCTGATGATCAACAGCGGAATGTAACGTTCAGTAATGCAATGTCCGTTTCGATGGGTGTGCACACCTGTCCGGTATGAGCGAAATGACCATCGATTCGTGAGCAAACTCACAGGGTGATCGTCGATCTGTCCCCGCCGTGCCGGGGAATTGGATGTTTAGCCTGACGCTTTACAGGGACGGCCCATCCGACAAGCGGCGCCCCGGCGCCCGTTCACCTGACAAGGTCTGAAAACACAGATGAAGACGACGACGATGTTCCGCAACACCGCCAACCCCCGGCGCACCACGCTGGCGCACCTCAAGGACGCCGAGGAGCTGGCCCCCACGGAACAGCCGGAGCACCCCGTCACCCTGCCGAACCGGACCGCCAATCCCCGCCGTACGACACTGATGGACGCGCCTGTGGCGCAGTAAGTTCCCGGACCCGCCGGGTCCGCCGACGCGCCGCTTCCCCGGCCCGCGCCCCGCTCCACTCCGGTCCGTGTCCCGCTCCACCCGGCTCCGCCTCCGCCCCGCTCCGCCGGATCCGTCTCCGTGATCCGCTCGCGACCGCCCGCGCTTCTATACGTGAGGCGGTCGCTTCGCGTTCACGCGGGGTGCGCCGGCAGCCTTCCTCGCGGTCGCCCGGCGGCTCCCCGTGGCGCCCGGCGGCGCTCAGCGGTGTTCACGGCCGGCAAACCACGCGCCGGGCTGTCCTCACCGCGCGTTAGCCTGGAGCGTCAGTCTCCAGACCAGCCAGCAAGTGAGGGGCGACAGCATCCCGTGCGCATCGCCAGATTCTCCATCGACGGCAATGTCGCCTTCGGCGCGGTCGAGGGCGAAGGCACCGGCGACCCCGCCGGCCTCGTCCTCGACATCATCAAGGGCATTCCGTACTCCGACTTCGAGCTCTCCGGCACCAAGGTCCCGCTGAGCAAGGTCCGGCTGCTCCCGCCCGTGCTCCCCAACAAGGTCGTGGGCATCGGCCGCAACTACGCGGAACACGCGGCGGAACTGGGCAACGCGGTCCCCGAGGTCCCGGTGGCCTTCTTCAAGCCCACCACCTCGGTGATCGGCTCCGGCGACGCGATCGAGTACCCCTCCTTCTCGGACGAGGTCCATTACGAGGCCGAACTGGCCGTCGTCATCGGCCGGATGTGCCGCGAGGTCCCGCGCGAGCGCGTCAAGGACGTCATCTTCGGCTACACCTGTGCCAACGACGTCACCGCCCGCGACGTCCAGAAGCGCGAGAAGCAGTGGGCCCGCGCCAAGGGCTTCGACACCTCGTGTCCGCTGGGCCCCTGGGTGGAGACCGAACTCGACCCCTCCGACGTCACCATCCAGTGCACGGTCAACGGCCAACAGCGCCAACTCGGCCGTACGAGCGAGATGGTCCGCTCCATCGAGGATCTGGTCGTCCACATCACCGAGGCCATGACGCTGCTCCCGGGCGACGTCATCCTCACGGGCACCCCCGCCGGGGTCGGCCCCCTCAGTGCCGGCGACGAGGTCGCCGTCACCATCGAAGGCATCGGCACTCTCACCAACAAGGTGATCAAGCGTGGCTAACGCACCTGTGCGTGTACGTTTCTGTCCCTCGCCGACCGGCAACCCCCATGTGGGACTGGTCCGCACCGCCCTGTTCAACTGGGCGTTCGCCCGCCACACCGGCGGCTCCCTGGTCCTGCGGATCGAGGACACCGACGCGGCGCGTGACTCCGAGGAGTCGTACGAGCAGCTGCTCGACTCGCTGCGCTGGCTGGGGCTCGACTGGGACGAGGGCCCCGAAGTGGGCGGCCCGCACGCGCCGTACCGTCAGTCGCAGCGGATGGACCTCTACCGCGACATCGCCGAGAAGCTGCTCGCCGCCTCGTACGCGTACCACTGCTACTGCACCACCGAGGAGCTGGACGCCCGCCGCGAGGCGGCCCGCGCGGCGGGCAGGCCCTCCGGGTACGACGGCCACTGCCGCGACCTGACGGCGGACGAGAAGGCGGCGTACGAGGCCGAGGGCCGCAGCGCCATCGTCCGCTTCCGGATGCCCGACGGGCCGATCACCTTCACGGACCTGGTCCGCGGCGAGCTGACCTTCACCCCGGAGAACGTCCCGGACTACGGCATCGTCCGCGCCAACGGGGCCCCGCTCTACACGCTCGTCAACCCGGTCGACGACGCGCTGATGGGGATCACGCATGTCCTGCGCGGTGAGGACCTGCTCTCCTCCACTCCCCGCCAGGTCGCCCTCTACAAGGCGCTGATCGAGCTGGGCATCGCGAAGGACGTCCCGTCGTTCGGGCACCTTCCGTACGTCATGGGCGAGGGCAACAAGAAGCTCTCCAAGCGCGACCCGCAGGCGTCCCTCAACCTCTACCGCGAGCGCGGCTTCCTGCCCGAGGGGCTGCTCAACTACCTCTCGCTGCTGGGCTGGTCCCTCTCCGCCGACCGCGACATCTTCTCCATGGCGGAGATGGTCGAGGCGTTCGACATCGCGGACGTCAACGCCAACCCGGCCCGCTTCGACCTGAAGAAGGCCGAGGCGATCAACGCCGACCACATCCGCCTGCTGGACGTGAAGACGTTCATCGAGGCCTGCGGCCCCTGGCTGAAGGCCCCGCACGCCCCCTGGGCGCCGGAGTCCTTCGACGCCGCCGCCTTCGAGGCGCTGGCCCCGCTGGCCCAGACCCGGGTCACGGTGCTCTCCGACATCACCGCCAATGTCGACTTCCTCTTCCTCGACGAGCCGGTGGCGGACGAGGCGTCCTGGTCGAAGGCGATGAAGCCGGGCGCGGACGCCCTGCTGGCCACCGCCCGTACGAAGATCGCCGAGGCGGACTGGGACGCGGAGTCCCTGAAGAACGCGGTCCTCGCGGCGGGCGAGGAGCACGGCCTCAAACTCGGCAAGGCCCAGGCCCCGGTCCGCGTGGCGGTCACGGGCCGCACGGTGGGCCTGCCGCTCTTCGAGTCCCTGGAACTCCTGGGCCGCGAGCGCACGCTGTCCCGGATCGACGCGACGCTGGCCAAGCTGACGGCCTGAGCGGGGCTTACGCGTAGGGGAAGGGGCCCGGAGACCGTCACGGTCTCCGGGCCCTTTCGCCTGCCCGCCTCGGGCTGTTCCCGTACCGAAAACTGCGTAAGGCGGGAATTTCGGTACAGGAGGCCGCCCAGGGGTGCCACCCCACGCCGGCCAACGCGGAGTTCCGGCCGGGCCTCTCAGTCGCACCCGCACCCCCCGGTATTCAGAAGTATTCTGTCGCCATGGCGGATACGACGATAAAGATCACCGATGAAGCGCGGGACCGGCTGCGGCAGCTTGCCGAGGAGCGGGGCGTCAGCACCCGCGCCTACGTCGAGCGGCTGATCGCCGCGACGCCTACCGAGGCCGAGCGGGCCGAGCACACCGCCCGTGCGGTGTCCTATGTGCGGAGCAATCTGCGGCCGGACCTCAGTGACGACGATGTGCGTGAGGCCGCGCTGTGGCGAGCCGCCATCACCACGGGCCAGGTCGGGGGCCGCAGGTGATCATCCTCGATCACACGGCGGTGCTCGCCCTGTGCCGTGGCCACCGGCTGTTGTCCGGCATCGCCGTCGTCGAGGTCGACGATCCGGCGCAGCGAGCGCATGTCCCCGCGCTCTGCCTGGTCGCGGCGAGTCTTGAGCTCCCGGGAGTCGCCGTCCACGTCGGCGCGTTGCCCGGCCTGGAGTTCCTGCCACTCGATTTCACCGCGTCGGCGGTGGTTGAGGAGATCACGGCGGCAGGCGCCGACTGGCGTTCCGCGCATGCGGTGTTCGCCGCGGTTTCGGGTGCGTTCGAGGGGCAGGTGCTGACGGCGGCCCCGGACGCCTATGACGGCACGGGAGTGTGGGCGGTCGATATCGGCAAACCGTGAACGTATCGGCAAGCCGTGAGCGTCGCCGGACTCGAGCGATGTCGCCGGAGCCGCGCGATACCGTCGGCGTATGCCGATCCGCGCCGTGCTCTGGGACATCGACGACACCCTCTTCGATCACACCGGCGCGGACCGCGCCGGCATGCGGAGGCATCTCGCCGGTGTGGGACTGCCCGGCGCGTTCAGCTCGGTCGATCAAGCCCTCGGCCGCTGGCGCGAGCTCGCCGATCTGCACTGGGCGCGGTTCGTCGCCGGGGAGACGGACTTTCCGGGGCAGCGGCGCGACCGGGTCCGGGACTTTCTCGGGCTGGCGCTCGGTGATGCCGAGGCGGAGGCCTGGTTCGAGCAGCACGTTGTTCACTACGAGGCCGCCTGGAAGCTGTTTCCCGACAGTCTTGCCGTGCTGGACTTGCTGGCCACCGACTACCGGCAGGCCGTTCTGTCGAATGCGAGCATCCTGAACCAGGACCGCAAGCTGCGCGTCCTGGGCGTACGCGATCATTTCGAAGCCGTCCTGTGCTCCGCCGAGCTGGGGGTGGCCAAGCCTGACGCCGCCGCCTTCCGGGCCGCCTGTGACGCGCTGGCCCTGGCCCCGGGGGAGGTGGCGTACGTGGGCAATGAACCGGACATCGACGCAGGTGGCGCCGTGGCCGCCGGGCTCGCCGGGATCTGGCTGGACCGGGGCGGGCTCGGTGGCCGTCCGGAGCTGGTGCGGATCACCGGTCTCGGGCAGCTTCCCGGCCTGCTGCGTGGGGATACTCGTTTTGGAGCGCTGTCCGCGATCGGGTAATGTTCTTCCTGCGCCGCCCAAACAGGCCCGAAAGGTCCGGCGGGAAGCGCAAGCCAAGCAAACCCCCTTACGGGGGTTGAGTTTTGGTGGGCTATGGTGTAATTGGCAGCACGACGGTTTCTGGTTCCGTTAGTCTAGGTTCGAGTCCTGGTAGCCCAGCGCAGATTTTTCTGCAACGCCCCCGTTGTGTAGCGGCCTAGCACGCTGCCCTCTCACGGCAGTAGCGCCGGTTCGAATCCGGTCGGGGGTACAGATCCTTCTCTCCGACGTCTTCGGGTCGCACCTGGACGCGTCGATGCAGGATCGCTAGGGCCCCCGTTGTGTAGCGGCCTAGCACGCCGCCCTCTCAAGGCGGTAGCGCCGGTTCGAATCCGGTCGGGGGTACTGATCAATACCATGGGCTATGGTGTAATTGGCAACACGGCGGTTTCTGGTTCCGTTGTTCTAGGTTCGAGTCCTGGTAGCCCAGCGCAGGTTCACTGCAAGGCCCCCGTTGTGTAGCGGCCTAGCACGCTGCCCTCTCACGGCAGTAGCGCCGGTTCGAATCCGGTCGGGGGTACATACGAGAAGTGGGGGGGGGGGGGGGGGGGGGGGGGGGGGGGTTATTCCTCCGCGAGGGGGCCCCCCCCGCCCCCCCCCCCCACTTCTCTTTTTCCGGGCTCAATCCGCGCTGCCGAAGCGCCTGTTGGACTCCTCGGTCTCCGCCAGCCGACGCAGGCTGAGCAGCACCGGTTCGTACAGCACGGTCAATGCCACCGCCGCCTCGACCTGTTCACTCCCCGGCTCGTACCGCTCCACCATGTCCAGGTCCACGACGCCGAGTTCGGCGGCGGGGCGTGCGTACGCCAGCAGATCCTCGACGGTGCACGGATAGCCGGTCACCGACAGGCCGGCGACGGCGCGGACGAGCATGCGGTACGCGGGGGAGTCGTCCCTCGTTTCGTGTGCGAAGGTCCAGCCGAGCCGCTCCAGCAGGTCGTCCACGCGGAGTTGGGCCGCCTCGTGCGCGGCATCGGCGTCCGGTCCGCCCGCACCCGGACCTTCCGGCAGCGCCCAGATCGCCGTGCCCAGACGCGAATGGCGGTCGAGCGACTCGTCCTCCACCGCCACGAGCACCTCCCGCGCGGTCGCCACCGGCATTCGGCCCACCTGGATCAGCGCCCGGACCAGCCGCAGCCGGCGCAGATGCTCCTCGTCGTACTCGGCCTGGGTGGCGCTGATCCGGCGGCCGGGCCGGAGGAGCCCCTCACGCAGGTAGTACTTGATCGTGGCGGTGGTGATCCCGCTGCGTTCGCTGAGCTCCGCCATGCGCATTCCGGTTGCACCTTCCCTTGGAGAGTGTCACTATCCAAGCATGGATAGTGACGCTATCCAGTATGTGGGGGCCTTGGCCCGAGAGGAGCGACCGTCATGAGTGCGAAGCCGATCGAGGGGCGGATGACCGCGCGCGCCGACGGGGAGACGACCGTCTTCCTGATAGGGATGCGCATCAACAACTTCCGTGCGCTGCGCAGCTGGTGGCCCGTGGCGCGGGCGATGCCGCGGATGCTGAAAGAGCTGTCGCGGGACAAGGACAGCGGGCTGATGGGGGCCCGGATCCTGCTGGGCGGGCCGCGGCTGGTGTACCTCGTCCAGTACTGGAGCTCGAAGGAGAAGCTCCTGGCCTACGCGTCCGCCCCGGATCAGGAGCACCGCCCCGCCTGGGCGGCCTTCAACCGCCGGCTGCGGGCCGGCCGGGGCAAGGTGGGGTTCTGGCACGAGACGTATGTCGTCCCGGCGGGCTCGTACGAGAGCGTGTACATCAACATGCCGGAGTTCGGCCTCGGGGAGGCCACCGGGGTCGCGCCGGTGGGCAGTCGCGGGGAGCGTGCGGCGGACCGGCTGGCGTCATAGCGCGGGATCCCGGTACCGGTGTGGCCGCTGCGGCGTTGAAGCGGCCTACCGGTACTGACGGGCAGGTGGGTCAGATGAGAAAAGGCCAGGTGGGGAAGGTGGAGCCAAGAGGGAGAACCGTGGTCGCAGGCGGGAGGAGCGGTGATCGTGGAGGAGTCAGCCGGTGCGGCGCAGGGCCTCGCTCAGCCGCCCGGCCGCGTCGATCACCGCCTGCGCGTGCATACGGCCCGGGTGCCGCGTGAGCCGCTCGATCGGTCCGGATACCGAGACGGCCGCGACCACGCGGTTCGAGGGCCCCCGTACCGGCGCCGAGACCGAGGCGACGCCCGGCTCCCGCTCGCCGATCGACTGGGCCCAGCCCCTGCGCCGTACGCCCGAGAGCGCCGTCGCCGTGAACCGCGCCCCCTGAAGACCGCGGTGCAGCCGCTCCGGCTCCTCCCAGGCCATCAGGATCTGGGCGGAGGAGCCCGCCTTCATGGTCAGGGTGGAGCCGACCGGGACTGTGTCCCGCAGGCCCGAGAGCCGCTCCGCCGCCGCTACACATATCCGCATGTCACCCTGGCGGCGGTAGAGCTGCGCGCTCTCGCCGGTCAGGTCCCGGAGATGGGTGAGTACGGGTCCGGCCGTGGCCAGCAGGCGGTCCTCACCGGCCGCGGCGGCCAGCTCGGCCAGCCGCGGGCCGAGGATGAACCGGCCCTGCATGTCCCTCGCCACCATCCGGTGGTGTTCCAGTGCCACGGCCAGTCGATGGGCCGTGGGCCGTGCGAGCCCGGTCGCCGCGACCAGCCCGGCGAGGGTGGCCGGACCGGACTCCAGGGCGCTCAATACCAGAGCAGCCTTGTCGAGAACGCCGACGCCGCTAGAGTTGTCCATGAAACGATACTCGCGTCTCACTCTGTGAAACGCAAGTTCAATTTCCCAGGGAACTTGCAAACCTGTATGTACGGGCCCGAGGACCAACGGGTCCCCAGCCGTCGTCCGGCACGTGGGGAACGGGCGTGGCCCACATATCTCTAGGAGCGCCGGCCCGCACAAGGCCGGTCGGAGGGAAAGCGATGGGTAGGACACTCGCGGAGAAGGTCTGGGACGACCATGTCGTCCGGCGCGCAGAGGGCGAGCCCGACCTCCTCTTCATCGATCTGCACCTGCTGCACGAGGTGACCAGTCCCCAGGCCTTCGACGGCCTCCGTAAGAGCGACCGGCCGGTCCGGCGGCTCGACCTCACCATCGCTACCGAGGACCACAACACCCCGACCCTCGACATCGACAAGCCCATCGCGGACCCGGTCTCCCGTGTCCAGTTGGAGACGCTGCGCAAGAACTGCGCCGATTTCGGCGTGCGTCTGCACCCGCTGGGCGATGTCGAGCAGGGTGTCGTCCATGTCGTGGGCCCGCAGTTGGGACTGACCCAGCCCGGCACCACCGTGGTCTGCGGCGACAGCCACACCTCCACCCACGGCGCTTTCGGCGCCCTGGCGTTCGGTATCGGCACCAGCCAGGTCGAGCACGTGCTGGCCACCCAGACGCTGCCGCTGTCCCGCCCCAAGACCATGGCCATCACGGTCGAGGGCGACCTGGCCGACGACGTCACCGCCAAGGACCTGATCCTCGCCGTCATCGCCCGGATCGGCACCGGCGGCGGTCAGGGCTACATCCTCGAATACCGGGGCTCCGCCATCGAGAAACTCTCGATGGAAGCCCGGATGACCATCTGCAACATGTCCATCGAGGCCGGCGCCAGGGCGGGCATGATCGCCCCGGACGCGACCACCTTCGCCTACCTCCAGGGCCGCGACCACGCCCCGGCGGCCGAGGACTGGGACGCGGCGGTCGCGTACTGGAAGACGCTGCGCACCGACGACGACGCGGTCTTCGACGCCGAGGTCTTCATCGACGCCGCGGAACTGGCCCCGTTCGTCACCTGGGGCACCAACCCCGGCCAGGGCGCCCCGCTCTCCGCGAACGTCCCCGACCCGGCTTCGTACGAGGACGCTTCGGAGCGCTACGCCGCCGAAAAGGCCCTGGAATACATGGGGTTGACCGCCGGGCAGCCGCTGCGCGACATCAACGTCGACACCGTCTTCGTAGGCTCCTGCACCAACGGCCGTATCGAGGACCTGCGCTCGGCCGCCTCGATCCTGGACGGCCGCAAAGTCGCCGACGGCGTACGGATGCTGGTCGTTCCCGGTTCGGTACGGGTCTCGCTCCAGGCCGTCGCGGAGGGCCTGGACAAGGTCTTCACCGGCGCGGGCGCCGAATGGCGGCACGCGGGCTGCTCGATGTGCCTGGGCATGAACCCCGACCAACTCGCGCCCGGTGAGCGCTCCGCGTCCACCTCCAACCGCAACTTCGAGGGCAGGCAGGGCAAGGGCGGCCGTACCCACCTGGTCTCTCCCCAGGTCGCCGCCGCCACCGCCGTGCTGGGTCATCTGGCCTCGCCCGCCGATCTGTCCGACGCCGATGCCGGCGCCCGTACGCCCGCTGGAGCGCGATAACCATGGAAGCCTTCACCACCCACACCGGCCGTGCGGTACCGCTGCGCCGCAGCAACGTCGACACGGACCAGATCATCCCGGCCCACTGGCTCAAGAAGGTCACCCGCGACGGCTTCGAGGACGGCCTGTTCGAGGCCTGGCGCAAGGACCCGGCGTTCGTCCTCAACCAGCCCGAGTACACGGGCGCCACGGTGCTCGTCGCCGGTCCCGACTTCGGCACCGGATCCTCCCGTGAACACGCCGTCTGGGCCCTGCAGAACTTCGGTTTCAAGGCCGTCATCTCCTCCCGGTTCGCCGACATCTTCCGCGGCAACTCGCTCAAGAACGGTCTGCTGACCGTGGTTCTGGAGCAGCCGGTCGTGGACACCCTCTGGAAGATCGCGGAGAGTGACCCCACGGCCGAGATCACCGTGGACCTGGAGCAGCGCCAGGTCCGGGCGACCGCCCCCGACGGAGCAGTGCTTACGGCTGATTTCGAACTTGACGAGAACGCCCGCTGGCGGTTGCTGAACGGGCTCGACGACATCAGCCTCACCCTTCAGAACGAAGCCGACATCGCCGCCTACGAGGCCTCCCGGCCGGCCTTCAAACCGCGCACAATTACCGCCTGATCAGCGCTTTTACCCAACTGCACCCCCTGCCTCCGGGCAGGGGGTGCAGTTGCTTGTTGAGACCCCGTCGGGCGACAACTCGCCCCAGATGGCACAATCGGTGCATGGAACGCGACAGCCAACTCAAGCTCTACGGCTTAGTCGCCGAACAACTGAAAGAAGCGCACACACGAGTGCGTGGACTGCAAGTCCCGGAGGGCGTACGCATGGCGCTCTCCAGGAAGCTGCTGGTCATCACGGCTGCGGCGAAGCACGATCTGCCCGATGCGGCAAGGCGACTGGACCGCTTGATGAAGGACCTGGACGAGGGTCGTTTTCCAGAAGGCGACTGACCAGGGCGGTTCTCAGCCAGGTCGACTTCGTTGCGGCACTAGGGTGATTAGCCCGTTTCGTGTTTGATTTGCGGTATATATCTGCCTAACGTGCGAAAAAGCTTGAACACTTTCGTTCTGGCAATGTCTCCGAAGGGGAAGACGTGAACAAGGCGCAGCTCGTAGAAGCGATTGCCGACAAGGTCGGCGGCCGACAGCAGGCCGCGGACGCGGTCGACGCGGTACTCGACGCGATCGTCCGTGCAGTGGTCGCCGGTGACCGGGTCTCGGTCACCGGCTTCGGCTCGTTCGAGAAGGTTGACCGCCCGGCCCGTTACGCCCGCAACCCGCAGACGGGTGAGCGCGTACGGGTCAAGAAGACCTCGGTGCCGCGCTTCCGCGCGGGCCAGGGTTTCAAGGACCTGGTCAGCGGCTCGAAGAAGCTCCCCAAGAACGACGTGGCCGTCAAGAAGGCCCCCAAGGGCAGCCTCTCGGGCGGATCTTCCACCCGTACGACGGCCAAGGCCGCGGCCAAGAAGGCCACCGCCAAGAAGGCCACCACCGCCAGGAAGGTGGCGGCGAAGAAGACCACGGCCGCGAAGAAGACCGCGGTCAAGAAGACCACGGCCGCCAAGAAGACCACGGCCAAGAAGACAGGGGCGGCGAAGAAGACCGCCAAGAAGGCCACCGGCACGGCCAAGAAGGCCACCGCCAAGAAGACCGCGCCGGCCAAGAAGGCCACCGCCAAGAAGGCGCCGGCGAGGAAGGCGACCGCGCGCACCACCACCGCGAAGAAGACTGTCGCCAGGAAGAAGTAGGACAGAGCGGCACAGGGCCACACGCGTCGGGCCGGGCCTCCCCTCGGGGAGCCCGGCCCGCGGCGTTGTACGGGCGTACAGGGTACGGGCGTACGGGGTACGGGCGTACAGGGTACGGGCATACGCCGCCCGGGGCTCAGAACGTCTGGAGCGTCACCAGCGTGATGCGCAGGGACGCGCCCTCGCCCTCCGTCTCGATCCGCACGCGCTGCCCCACCCTGAGCATCCGCAGCCCGCCGGCGTCGAAGGCCGCACGGTCGAACTCCACCGGGGTGCCGTCGTCCAGCAGCACACTCCCGCCGCGGGTCCCGGAATCGTATGTGTACGAGGTCGCGTGCATAGCCGCAGCGTATCGGTCTCGGAGCCCGGCCCCGTGCCCGCCCCGGAGCCGGCCCAATGCCCGTTCCCAGCACGGCCGAAAGCCCGTTCCCAGCACGGTCGAAAGCCCGCCCCGAGCCCGGCCCAATGCCTGCCTCAATGGCTGCCCCGGGCCAGGCCGAAAGCCCGCCCAGAGGCCCCCTCAATGCCCTTCCCCGGGCCGGAGCGATGTCCGGTCCACGCTCGGCTCAAAGGCCCGCGCAATCCCCGTTCAGAGGCTCGGACGAGAGGCCCGGACGAGAGGCCCGGAGATCTTCGTGTCCCGCGTACCGCAGAGCCGTGTGCGTTCCCAGTCCCAGCGCCGCCGCCACCAGGAGATCGTCGCCGGTATCGACGTCCCGCCGTACGGAATCCACCCCGGTCAGCGCGATTTCCACCGCCCCCGAGGACAAATGCCGGAGCCTGGACGGACCGCCGAAATCCGGATTCAATTCCGTACCCGGCGCGGCCGTCAGCAATGTCGTACCGATTCCGGCCGCGTCGGCGAGAAATGCGCGCGGAAAAGGATCAGCGGCCTCCAGAACACGGGCCAGCTCACCGGGCCGCAGGGCCGGCAGATCCGCGTTGAGCACGGCTACGGCGGCCCGTGGCCGGACCGTCCTGACGGTCCGCGCGCCATGCGCCAGCGCCGCGTTGAGACCGCCCGCCGGAGCGTCCGGCACGACACGCGCCCCCAGCGCGGTGAGTTCCACCGTTGCCTTCGGATCGTCCGTGACGACCACCACGTCCCGCACGACATGGCAGGCCAGCGCCGCCGCGACGGTGTCCTGGGCGAACGCGAGGGCCAGCCGCGGACGCAGCGCGTCGTCCGCTGCTCCGGCGAGCCTGCTCTTCGCGAGCCGGAGCGGTTTGAGCGGGATGACCAAGGACCAGCGAATGGTCGGGTCGGTGTCCGTGGCGAACTCTCCGTTCATGTGTATCGGCCCTCTATTGTGGCCCGGCATCGTCCCTGCCCACAGGGTCGGCCCCGCAAGCGAGGCGTACGGTGTTCTCGACAGAGCGGGGGCCCGGGGCGAGACTTGGGCCTCGGCAGCCGGGCGGTGAGCCCAGGCGAGGAAGAGGAAGGTGTCCGAGTGTCCCGCCGCAGAATCGGCTTCTGGTACCGCCTGGCGGCAGTCATCGCCAAACCGCCGCTGATCGTTCTGATCAAGCGGGACTGGCAGGGAGGGGAGTACATTCCGGCCGACGGCGGATTCATCACCGCGGTGAACCACAATTCGCACATCGACCCGTTCGCGTACGCCCACTTCCAGTACAACACCGGCCGCGTTCCACGCTTCCTCGCCAAGCACGGCCTATTCACCAAGGGATTCATCGGGGCCGTCATGCGCGGCACGGGTCAGATTCCCGTCTACCGCGAGACCAGCGACGCGCTGAGCGCCTTCCGGGCCGCCATCGACGCCGTCGAGCGCGGCGAGTGCGTGGCCTTCTATCCCGAAGGCACCCTCACCCGCGACCCCGACCTGTGGCCCATGACCGCGAAGACCGGCGTCGCCCGGGTCGCCCTCCAGACCAAGTGCCCGGTGATTCCGGTCGCGCAGTGGGGCGCCAACCACGTACTGCCGCCGTACGCCCGGCGACTCGACCTCTTCCCGCGCAAGACGCACCACGTGCTCTGCGGGCCGGCCGTGGACCTGTCGCGGTTCTACGACCAGGAAATGAACCCGGAATTGCTGCGCGAGGCGACCGAGGTCATCATGGCCGCCATCACGGAGCTGCTCTCCGAGCTACGGGGAGAGCCGGTGCCCACGGCCCTGTACGACCATCGTCAGGCCAGGGCGGAACAGCGGCGCAAAGCCGCGGAAGAGGGGTCGAAGTGACGCGGGTCGCCGTCTTCGGAGCGGGTTCGTGGGGGACGGCGTTCGCCATGGTCCTCGCCGACGCGGGGTGCGAGGTGACAATCTGGGGCCGCCGCGCGGAGATCGCCGACTCCATCAACGCCACCCGTACCAACCCCGACTACCTGCCGGGCTTCGAACTGCCCGTCGGCGTACGGGCCACGACCGACCCGGAGGAGGCCGCGCGCGGCGCCGAGTTCACCGTACTCACGGTGCCCTCCCAGACGCTGCGCGGCAACTTGGCCGAGTGGGCGCCCGTACTGCCCGCCGACACCGTGCTCGTCTCGCTGATGAAGGGCGTCGAACTCGGCACCGCCAAGCGGATGAGCGAGGTGATCGAGGAGGTCGCCAAGGTGACGGCCGACCGCGTCGCCGTGGTCACCGGACCCAACCTCGCCAAGGAGATCGCGGGCCGGATGCCGGCCGCGGCCGTCGTCGCCTGCCGGGACGAATCGGTCGCCCAGCGGCTCCAGTCCGCCTGCCACACCCCGTACTTCCGCCCGTACACCAACACCGATGTCGTCGGCTGCGAACTCGGCGGAGCGGTCAAGAACGTGATCGGGCTCGCCGTCGGTATCGCCGACGGCATGGGCCTCGGCGACAACACCAAGGCCTCCCTGATGACCCGCGGACTCGCCGAGACCACCCGGCTCGGACTGGCCATGGGCGCCGACCCGCACACCTTCTCCGGCCTCGCCGGCATGGGCGATCTGATCGCGACCTGCTCCTCGCCGCTCTCCCGCAACCACACCTTCGGCACCAACCTCGGCCGCGGGATGACCCTCCAGGAGACCATCGCGGTCACCAAGCAGACCGCGGAAGGCGTCAAGTCCTGTGAGTCCGTGCTGGATCTGGCCCGGCGCCACGCCGTCGACATGCCCATCACGGAAACGGTCGTGGACATCGTCCACAACGGGAAGCCGCCGCTCGTCGCGCTCAAGGAGCTGATGTCACGCAGCGCCAAGCCCGAGCGCCGCTGACTCGACGGCTACCAACAGGTACGCTCATCGCGATATGAGCAGCGAGAACTCCTCCCAGAGCCCTGAGCAGCAGCTCCGCAAGCCGCGCGTGGCCGTCGTCTTCGGCGGCCGGAGCTCCGAACACGCCATTTCGGTGGTCACGGCGGGTGCCGTCCTGCGGTCCATCGACCGTACGAAGTACGACGTCCTGCCCATCGGTATCACCACCGACGGCCGCTGGGCGCTCACCGCCGACGATCCGGACCGGATGGCCATCGCCGACCGGACCCTGCCGAGCGTCGAGCAGATCGCCGAGTCCACGGACGGCGGCGTCGTCCTCTCCGTGGATCCGGGCAACCGCGAGGTCGTCTACAGCGAGCCGGGCTCCGTGCCCAAGGCGCTGGGCGAGGTCGATGTCGTCTTCCCCGTACTGCACGGCCCGTACGGCGAGGACGGCACCCTCCAGGGCCTGCTGGAGCTCGCCGGTGTCCCGTACGTCGGCGCGGGCGTCCTCGCCTCGGCCGTCGGGCAGGACAAGGAGTACATGAAGCGGGTGTTCACCTCCTTCGGGCTGCCCGTCGGCCCGTATCTGGTGATCAGGCCCCGCGAATGGGAGCAGGTCTCCGACGACGGCGCCGCCGGCAAGGGCGCGGCCGCCCGTAAGAAGATCGTGGACTTCGCCGCCGAGCACGGCTGGCCGCTCTTCGTGAAGCCCGCCCGCGCGGGCTCGTCCATGGGCATCACCAAGGTCGACGACCTCTCGGGACTGGACGAGGCGGTCGCCGAGGCGCAGCGCCACGACCCCAAGATTCTGGTGGAGTCGCTGCTGCGCGGCCGCGAGATCGAGTGCGGGGTGCTGGAGTTCGAGGACGGGCCGCGGGCCAGCCTGCCGGCCGAGATCCCGCCCGTCACCTCGCACGACTTCTACGACTTCGAGGCCAAGTACATCGACTCGGCCACCGGACTGGTGCCCGCGCCGCTCACCGACGAACAGACGGCGGAGGTACGGCGGCTCGCGGTCGAGGCGTTCGAGGCGACGTCCTGCGAGGGACTGGTCCGCGCGGACTTCTTCCTCACGGAGGACGGCGAGTTCGTCATCAACGAGATCAACACGATGCCGGGCTTCACTCCGATCTCCATGTACCCGCGGATGTGGCAGGAGACGGGCGTCGGTTACGCGGAGTTGGTGGATCTGCTGATCCAGGCGGCGCTGCGGCGTTCGACCGGTCTGCGCTGAGACCCGCGCTCCGCGACCGTACGGCGCGTGCCACGGACCGCCGTGCTACAGGCTGGACGGGACCGTCTTCCTGACCGGCCCGGCCAGTTCCGCGAGCGGAGTGGAGTCGTGGTTGAACCGCGAGCTCATCGTGACCTCCACATAGGTCTTGCGGTACGTGGTGGTGAAGCGTGGGCCGGAGTCCCGTTCCTCCAGCATCCAGTTGACGCCGTCGGCCTCCACCGCGTCCGACTGGGCGTCGCTCATCTTCCCGGGCCGGGGGACACCGCAGCGCAGCACGATCGCGGCGTCCCCCCACCCGGCGGTCAGTTCGGAACGCGGTTCGGGATCATTCCTGTCGAGGTCCGCGACGGTCTTCGGCAGTTCCTTGTGGAGCGCGCGGCAGAGCGCGGCCTCCTCGGTGGACGGGCTGGGAACAGCGGCCGACGCCTTCGCGTCGTTCGAGGAACAGCCCGTCACCGCTGCCAGCAGGGCAACCGCGGGCAGCCAGAGGAGCGTACGGCCGGATAGCCTGCGACGGGACGGCAGGCGGCGGGAAATGGTCACCGGCCAAGCGTAGACGGGAGCTCGGATCCGCCCGCACGTGGCGGGCGGGAGAACGAACGGGCCGGGGTACGCGCACCGCGAGGCGGAGAATCGAGGCAGGGCGCCATGGTGAGTGACGACAACGCGCTGGGGTGCGTACCCCGGCCCCGTGACGTCACCCGCCGCATACGGGCAGATCGTGACGCCACCAGCCATCCGCGGACCGCCCTAGAGATGCACGACCGGGCAGGTCAGGGTGCGGGTGATGCCTTCCACTTGCTGGACTTTGGCGACGACCATGCGTCCCAGTTCATCGACCGTGTCGGACTGCGCACGCACGATCACGTCGTAAGGGCCTGTGACGTCCTCGGCCTGGATCACTCCCGGAATCTTGGCGATGGTCTCGGCGACGGTCGTCGCCTTTCCCACCTCGGTCTGAATAAGGATGTACGCCTGTACCACGGAACCTCCAGGGCGGCCACGAGGATCATGTGGGGAGAAGAGACGCCACGGTATCGCGTCGCCACACGCCACGGGGAGACCTGCGCGCCCGGTGGCGCTCGCGGTGCGGTGTACAGAAGACAGAAGTTGACGTGTGCCATGACGGTACCTACGGCAGTGACGGTCCGCGACCGCAGGCGCGGCCCGGCGAAGAGAGGGGAGACTCGGTGAAGGGAACCGTGGGGGAGTTGGGGGAGTTCGGGCTCATCAGGGAGCTCACGTCCCGGCTCACCACCACCCCGGCGGTGCGGCTCGGGCCGGGCGACGACGCCGCGGTCGTGGCCGCGCCGGACCGACGGGTCGTGGCGAGTACGGACCTGCTGCTGGAGGGACGGCACTTCCGCCGTGACTGGTCCACGGCGTACGACGTCGGCCGTAAGGCGGCCGCGCAGAATCTGGCGGACATCGCGGCGATGGGCGCGGTGCCCACCGCGCTGCTGCTCGGCCTGGTCGTACCGGCCGAACTCCCGGTCACCTGGCCGACCGAGCTGATGGACGGCATCCGTGACGAGTGCCAGGTCGCGGGCGCGGCCGTGGTCGGCGGGGACGTCGTGCGCGGTGACACGATCACCATCGCGATCACGGCACTCGGCGATCTGCGCAACCACGAACCGGTGACCCGGTCCGGCGCGCAGCCGGGCGATGTCATCGCCTACACCGGCTGGTTGGGCTGGTCGGCGGCCGGGCACGCGGTGCTCTCGCGCGGCTTCCGTTCGCCCCGCGCCTTCGTCGAGGCACACCGCAGGCCGGAGCCGCCGTACCACGCGGGCCCGGCGGCGGCCGGCCTCGGCGCCACGGCCATGACCGACATCAGTGACGGACTCGTCGCCGACCTCGGGCACATCGCGGAGGCCAGCAAGGTCCGTATCGATCTGCGCTCCGGCCTGATCGACATCCCCACGCAGATGAACGACATCGGGCAGGCGGTCGGTATCGATCCGATCCAGTGGGTGCTGACCGGGGGCGAGGACCACGCGATCGTCGCCACGTTCCCGCCGGACGTGAAGCTGCCGGCCCGCTGGAAGGTGATCGGTGAGGTCCTCAACCCCTCGGCGCTGCCTCAGGTGACGGTCGACGGGGCGCCGTGGACGATGAAGGGCGGCTGGGACCACTTCGGGGACATCGAGGACGCCCCGTAACCGGCGGGGCCGTGGGCGTCACGGCCGTCGGCGGTCGTTGGCGGTGCCACGGCCGTACACCGGCGCGGCCGTTCGTGCCCGGCGGATCCGCGTCCGTTCGCGCCCGGTAGATTCGGGTCCATGCCGATATCCGAACGAGTCTCTCCGCCGCGCGTACCTCCCCGTGTCCTCACCGTCGCCGGATCGGATTCCGGTGGCGGTGCGGGCATTCAGGCCGACCTGAAGACCATGCTGGCATTCGGCGTGCACGGGATGAGCGTGCTCACGGCGGTCACGGCGCAGAACTCCGTGGGTGTCCAGGGCGCCTGGGAGATGCCCGTGGAGGCGGTACGGGCGCAGTACCGCAGCGTTGTCGATGACATCGGCGTTCAGGCGGTGAAGACCGGAATGCTCTCCTCCGCCGAACTGGTCGGCACCGTCGCCGAACTGCTCGCCGAGACCGACGCCCCCGTGGTCGTCGACCCGGTCGGGGTCTCCAAGCACGGTGATCCGCTGCTGGCCGCCTCGGCCCTGGACGGCGTACGGAAACTGCTGCTGCCGACCGCGACCGTCGCCACCCCCAACCTGGACGAGGTGGCCCAGCTCACCGGCGTACGGGTGGAGGACGAGGCGGGGCTGCGGCGCGCGGCGGACGCGCTGCTCGCCCTCGGGCCCCGCTGGGCGCTGATCAAGGGCGGGCATCTGCCGGGAGACGCGGTGGATCTGCTGACGGATGGTGACGAGGAACACTGGCTGCGGGCGCCGCGCCACGACAACCGGCATACGCACGGGACGGGCTGCACCCTCGCGTCGGCGATCGCCGCGGGGCTGGGCGGCGGGCAGGGTGTGGTGGAAGCCGTGCTGGCCGCCAAGGACTATGTGACGGGCGCGATCCTGAACGGTTTCCCGCTGGGGGCGGGCATCGGTCCGGTGGACCACGGGTGGCGAGCCCGCGCCTGATCGTCGATCCGGCCGGGGGCCTGGGCCTGGGCAGATCCGGCCCTGGACACGGCAAAAAGCCGGCCCACCGAGGTGGACCGGCTTCTCAAGGCAACCGCAGGGGCTGCGCTACGACGCAGGCGTCAGCGCGAGACCTTGCCGGCCTTGATGCACGATGTGCAGACGTTGAGCCGCTTCGGCGTCCGACCGACCACGGCACGCACGCGCTGGATGTTCGGGTTCCAGCGACGGGACGTACGGCGGTGCGAGTGCGAAATGTTGTTGCCGAAGCCCGGCCCCTTGCCGCAGACGTCGCAGTTGGCAGCCACGGGTCACTCCAAAGACTTCAGATGCTCGTACAGAGAAACCGGCGTGGCTGATCAGTTCCTGATGTCGCGTTGCCGGGGATTGGCCCGACTTTCATCGGGCAACCGCAGCAGCATACAACGACTGCCTCGGTACGAGAAAACTATACCCTTCTCGCATCACAGCTCAGCCGCCCAAGGAGGACCCCGCAGGTGCCGCAGACCCTCGACGCCGCAGCGGTGCGGAGCTGGTGCTCGCTGGCGCTGGAGGCCCTCGGCCGGGAGCGCGAGGAGATCGACGCGATCAACGTCTATCCGGTCGCGGACGGTGACACCGGTACCAATCTCTATCTGACCGTGGAGTCCGCCGCCGGGGCGGTCGAGGCGGTCTTCGCCGCGCACGAGACCCGCGCCTCCGTGCCCGCTCCGGCCGATGCCGTACGGGCCATGGCGCACGGCGCGCTGATCGGAGCCAGGGGGAACTCGGGGACGATCCTGGCGCAGCTCCTGCGCGGTATGGCGGAGGTGCTGGCGGACCCGGCGGCCGGGGACGAGGACAGGAACCGGCTGGCCCACGCGCTGCGGCGGGCCGCCGAGCTGGCCCGTGAGGCCGTCGCACACCCCGTCGAGGGCACGATCCTCAGCGTGGCGTCCGCGGCGGCGGACGCGGCGACCGCCGCGGACCGTACGGCGCGGGACGGCGGACCGGCGGGTGACGCGGCGGCCGTACGGGCGGCGTACGCGGGCGCGTGCGCCGCGCTCGACGCCACCCCGGGCCAACTGGCCGTGCTCGGGCGCGCGGGCGTCGTGGACGCGGGCGGAAGGGGCCTGCTGGCCGTCCTGGGCGCGCTGGCGCACACCCTCACGGGCGAGGCACCGGCCGTCTTCCCGACGAGCCACCGGCGGTACGAGACGCCCGCGGCGAGCGAGCCCCGCGCCACCGGTGACGGGCCCGCCTTCGAGGTGATCTACCTCCTGGAGGCGGACGACCGCGCCGTGGCCCGGCTGCGGGAGCGGCTCGACGGGCTCGGCGACTCCCTGGTCGTCGTCGGCGGCGACGGGCTGTGGAACGTCCACGTACACGTCGACGACGCGGGCGCCGCCGTGGAGGCCGGGGTCGAGGCGGGCCGCCCGTACCGCATCCGGATCAGCCACTTCGACGCCGCGGCCGAGCCGCCGAAGGAGCAGGCCCAGCGGGCCGTCGTCGCGGTCGTCCCCGGCGAAGGGCTCGCGGGACTGTGCGCCGAGGCCGGCGCGACGACCGTTCTCGCGCGCCCCGGGGAGCCGGCCGCCAGCGGCGAGCTCGTCGAGGCGATCCGGCGCGCCCACGCGCGCGAGGTGGTGCTGCTGCCGAACGACGCGGCCCTGCGGCACACCGCGGCCGCCGCCGCCGAACAGGCCCGTACCGAAGGGGTACGGGTCGCCCTCATCCCGACCCGGGCCGCCGTCCAGGGCATCGCGGCGCTCGCCGTCCATCAGCCGGACCGCCACTTCGACGAGGACGTCGTCGCGATGACCAGCGCGGCCGGAGCCACGCGCTACGCCGAACTGGCCGTCGCCGAACGGCAGTCCTGGACCTCGGTGGGGATCTGCCAGGCCGGGGACGTCCTCGGCCTGATCGACGGAGACGTGGCGGTGATCGGCGCCGACCTCGCCGCGACCGCCGAGGCGGTCCTCTCCCGGATGCTGGCGGCCGGCGGCGAACTGGTCACGCTCGTGCTCGGCGAGGACCTGCCGGACACCCTCGCCGACCGCCTGGAGCGGTACGTACGCGACGGGTACCTGGCCGTCGACACCGTCGTCTACCGGGGCGGCCGGCAGTCCGTACCGCTGCTCGTCGGGGTGGAGTAGAGCGGCCCGCCACATCCGGTGGCACGGCTTCGACCTGCGGAAATCCACGGGTGCGCGACGACTGTCGGTGCCGTGGTGTGCAATAGATCGCGTGTCCGCGCTGGATGAACCTCTCAAGAAGACGCTCGGCCCCGCCACCGCGAAGGTGATGGCCGAACACCTCGACCTGCACACGGTCGGCGATCTGCTGCACCACTACCCACGGCGGTACGAGGAGCGCGGCCAGTTGACCACGCTCTCCGACCTGCCGCTGGACGAGGACGTCACCGTGGTCGCCCAGGTCGCCGACTCCCGGGTGCACACCTTCAACCACGGCCGGGGCCAGCGTCTGGAGATCACCCTCACCGACGGCACGGGCCGCCTCCAACTGGTCTTCTTCGGCCGGGGGATCCACAAGCCGCACAAGGAGCTGCCGCCGGGCAGCCGGGGGATGTTCGCGGGCAAGGTGTCCGTCTTCAACCGCAAGCTCCAGCTCGCGCATCCCACCTATGTGCCGCTGGGCCGATCCACCGGAGAGGCGGCGGAGGACGACGACGCGACGGACGGGGTCGACGGGTTCGCGGGGAAGCTGATCCCGATCTACCCGGCGTGCAAAGGCCTGGAGTCCTGGAAGATCACCAAAGCGGTCGACGCGGTCCTGCCCCGGGCCGTCGAAGCCGTCGATCCGCTGCCACAAGCGCTGCGCGAGGGACGCGGGTTCGTGTCGCTGCCGGAAGCGCTGCTCAAGGTCCACCGGCCCGAGACCAAGGCCGACATCGAGGACGCCAGGCAGCGGCTGAAGTGGGACGAGGCGTTCGTACTCCAGGTCGCCCTCGCCCGGCGGCGGTACGCGGACGCCCAACTCCCCGCCGTGGCACGCCGACCCGTGGCCGGCGGCGTGCTCGACGCGTTCGACGCCAAGCTGCCGTTCACCCTCACCGACGGCCAGCTCAAGGTCACCGCCGAGATCTTCGCGGACCTCGCCACCGAACACCCCATGCACCGGCTGCTCCAGGGCGAGGTCGGCTCGGGCAAGACCCTGGTCGCGCTGCGGGCGATGCTCAACGTCGTCGACGCGGGCGGGCAGGCCGCGATGCTGGCGCCCACCGAGGTCCTCGCCCAGCAGCACCACCGTTCCATCACGGAGATGATGGGCGAGCTGGCCCAGGGCGGGATGCTCGGCGGAGCCGAAGACGCCACGAAGGTCGTGCTGCTCACCGGTTCCATGGGCGCGGCGGCCCGGCGCCAGGCACTGCTCGACCTGGTCACCGGCGAGGCCGGGATCGTGATCGGTACGCACGCCCTGATCGAGGACAAGGTGCGGTTCCACGACCTCGGTCTGGTCGTCGTGGACGAGCAGCACCGCTTCGGGGTGGAGCAGCGCGACGCGCTCCGCTCCAAGGGCAAGCAGCCCCCGCATCTGCTGGTCATGACGGCCACGCCCATTCCCCGTACGGTCGCGATGACCGTCTTCGGCGATCTGGAGACCTCCGTCCTGGACCAACTCCCGGCCGGGCGCTCGCCGATCGCCAGCCATGTGGTACCGGCCCAGGACAAGCCGCACTTCCTCGCGCGTGCCTGGGAGCGGGTGCGCGAGGAGGTCGGGAAGGGGCACCAGGCGTACGTCGTCTGCCCGCGCATCGGTGACGACGAGGACGAGAAGGCCAAGAAGAAGGCCAAGTCGGCCCCGGAGGACGACGCGGAGAAGCGGCCGCCGCTCGCGGTCCTGGAGGTCGCCGAGCAGCTCACCGAGGGGCCGCTGGCCGGTCTGCGGATCGAGGTCCTGCACGGGCGGATGCAGCCCGACGACAAGGACGCCACGATGCGCCGCTTCGCGGCCGGCGAGGTGGACGTCCTCGTCGCGACCACGGTCATCGAGGTCGGGGTGAACGTCCCGAACGCCACGGCGATGGTGATCATGGACGCGGACCGGTTCGGCGTCTCCCAGCTGCACCAGTTGCGCGGCCGGGTGGGCCGTGGCTCGGCCCCCGGTCTCTGCCTGCTGGTGACCGACATGCCGGAGGCGAGCCCCGCCCGGGCCCGGCTCGGCGCGGTCGCCGCCACGCTCGACGGCTTCGAGCTGTCCCGTATCGACCTCGAACAGCGCCGTGAGGGCGATGTCCTCGGCCAGGCGCAGTCCGGAGTGCGCTCCTCGCTGCGGATGCTGGCGGTCATCGAGGACGAGGAGGTCATCGCCGCCGCCCGCGAGGAGGCCGTCACGGTGGTCGCCGGGGACCCGGAGCTGGCGGGACACCCGGAGCTCCTGACGGCGCTGGACGCGCTCCTGGACACGGAACGGGAGCAGTACCTCGACAAGGGGTGAGAGACGAGAGATGGGACAGGGGCTCGCGCACCGGCCGGGCCCCGCTCGGGGCGTACGCCATATCGTGGGGGAGTACGCGTCGCCCCACCCACGAACCGAGGACCCGACACCCATGACCCGCGTGATCGCCGGTGCGGCCGGCGGACGCCGCCTCGCCGTCCCGCCCGGCAACGGCACCCGCCCCACCTCCGACCGTGCGCGCGAGGGCCTCTTCTCCAGCTGGGAATCGCTCCTCGGCACCCTCGAAGGCATCCGGATCGCCGACCTGTACGCGGGCTCCGGTGCCGTGGGCCTGGAGGCTCTTTCGCGCGGCGCCGCGCACGCCCTGCTCGTCGAGGCCGACGTCCGCGCCGCCCGCACCGTCCGCGAGAACGTGACGACGCTCGGCCTGCCCGGCGCCGAGGTCCGCACCGGCAAGGCCGAACAGGTGGTCCAGGGGCCGCCGCCGGCCGACCCGTACGACCTGGTGTTCCTCGATCCGCCGTACGCCGTCACCGACGACGATCTTCGGGAGATCCTGCTCACACTCCGCACCAAAAGCTGGCTCAGCGGTGATGCCGTCGCCACTGTGGAACGCAGCACGAGGGGCGGGGAATTCGGCTGGCCCGAGGGATTCGACGCACTTCGGTCCCGCCGCTACGGCGAGGGAACGCTTTGGTACGGTCGCGCCGCCTCTACGTGTGAAGACGCATGATGACCGGACCGGAGAGCGAGGGAATTCAGTTGCGCCGCGCCGTCTGTCCGGGGTCCTTCGACCCCATCACCAATGGACATCTCGACATCATCTCCCGCGCCTCCAAGCTGTACGACGTCGTACACGTGGCGGTAATGATCAACCAGTCGAAAAAGGGACTGTTCACGGTCGACGAACGGATCGCCCTGATCCGCGAGGTCACCGCCGAATTCGGCAATGTCGAGGTCGAGGCGTTCCACGGCCTGCTCGTCGACTTCTGCAAGCAGCGCGACATCCCGGCCATCGTCAAGGGCCTGCGTGCCGTCAGCGACTTCGACTACGAACTCCAGATGGCCCAGATGAACAACGGGCTCTCGGGAGTCGAGACGCTGTTCGTCCCCACCAACCCCACCTACAGCTTCCTCTCCTCCTCCCTGGTCAAAGAGGTCGCGACCTGGGGCGGAGACGTCTCCCACCTGCTGCCCCCGGCCGTCCACGCGGCGCTGACGGAGCGGCTCGGCCAGCGGTGACGAGCTGACGGCCCGTCAGTCGGTGTCGGAGGGGCTCCTCCTGGCCGTACAGTCGTTGCGTCCGTCTCCAAACCAGCTGAGAGAGTGGCGAGCACACGGTGGACGTGCAGAAGAAGCTCGACGAGATCGTCGACACGGTGGGGAACGCCCGCTCCATGCCCATGTCGGCGTCGTGCGTGGTGAACCGCGCCGAGCTGCTCGCGATGCTCGAAGAGGTACGGGACGCGCTCCCGGGCTCGCTGGCCCAGGCCCAGGAGCTGATCGGCGGCCGTGAGCAGCTCGCCGAGCAGGCCCGCCGGGAGGCCGACCGCATCATCGAGGCGGCGCACGCCCAGCGCTCCACGCTCCTCGCCGACACCGCGGTCGCCCGCCAGTCCCAGGAGGAGGCCGACCGTATCCTCGCCGAGGCCCGCAGGGAGGCCGAGGAGGTCCGCGCGGAGGCGGACGACTACGTCGACTCGAAGCTCGCCAACTTCGAGGTCGTCCTCACCAAGACCATCGGCTCCGTCGACCGCGGCCGCGAGAAGCTGCTCGGCCGCTCTCCCGGCGGCGACGGGGCGGGATTCGACAGCCCCGAGGACGACGACGCCCCCGAGTACAGCGCGGACCCCGGCACCCTGATCCAGCGGGCCGACGAGTACGTCGACGCCAAGATCGGCGCCTTCGAGGCCGTCCTGTCCAAGACGCTCGAAGCGGTCGGGCGCGGCCGGCAGAAGCTCCACGGCCGTATCGACTCGGACGACCTCGGGGCGCACATGGCGGCCCAGGACGCGGCGGGCCCGCAGGGGCGCACCAGCGACGCGGACTACCTGGCCGGCCTCGCGGACACGCCCCAGGGCTTCGCCCGGCCCCAGGCCCCGGCGCAGCAGCCCCTCGTCCCGGCGCAGCAGATGCCCCCGGTCCCGGCGGCGCCCCCGGTGCCTCCGGCCGTGCCCGACCAGCAGCCGTACGCCGACCCCGCCTACGCGCAGAACGACCCCGCCTACGCGCAGACCGGCACCGGCTATCAGGAGACCGCCGCCGGTTATCCGGGAGGCGGGGCGGGCGCCGGCTACCAGGACCCCGGGTACGCCGAGGCCGGCTACGCGGGCTATCAGCAGCAGGACCCGTCGTACGGCTACCAGCAGGACCCGTACACGTACCAGCAGCAGGGCTACGACCAGGGGCAGGCGCAGGCCCAGGGCACGTACGACCCGAACTACGGCTGGCAGCAGCCCGAGGCCCAGCCCCAGCAGGCCCAGCAGCAGGCGCTGCCGCCGGGCTCCGGGCAGCAGGGCGCCCTCGACGAGACCAGCCTCTTCGACACCAGCATGATCGACCTCGACCAGCTGCGCAGGTACGAGCAGGGACGCTGAGGGCCTCCGGAAGCCTCCGAGAGGTCTCGCGCGGTCGTCGGCCCGCAACCGGATTGGGCCTACGGCGGCTGGTCCAGTACCCTGGCTCTTCGGCCGCGTGTATGTCCGCGGCTCCGGCTGCCCGCTTCGTTTCCGCGACGGTGGCGGCCCACCCCCACGATCCGAAAGCGGGAAAAACCCTGAACGCGCGCCTCGACCATCGCAACCCCCTCGTGTTCGACACACACGAGCTGGGGCGGCGTCCTGGTGCGCTCCAGAAGCTGACCCGCTCGGTGCCCGCGCCCAAGGACCTCGGTATCGCGGGCGTCATCGGAGCGCCCGAGGGCGCGCCCGTGGAGCTGAACCTCCGACTCGAATCGGTCATGGAAGGGGTGCTCGTCACGGGCACCGCCCGTGCGTCGGCCGAGGGGGAGTGCGTAAGGTGTCTGGAGCCGCTGCGCCACGAGGTGGCAGCGGACTTCCAGGAGATGTTCTCGTACCACGACGCCGATGACCGGGGCCGCACCCGTGCGGAGCCCGACGACGACGCCGAGGACGACGAGGACAGGCTCTTCATCGAGGACGGACTGTTCGACCTCGAACCAGTGCTGCGTGATGCGGTGGTGCTCGCACTGCCGATGCAGCCGGTGTGCCGGGAGACCTGTGCCGGCCTGTGTTCCGAATGCGGGATCAGGCTGGACGAGAACCCGGACCACCACCATGACGCCGTCGACATCCGTTGGGCGGCGCTGCAGGGACTCGCCGAGACCGTCAAGGACGGCGAGAAGGACAACATGGGCGGCGCCGAAGCGGGCGTCGACGAGAAGCAGGAGAAGTAGCCGTGGCTGTTCCGAAGCGGAAGATGTCGCGCAGCAACACGCGCCACCGCCGGTCGCAGTGGAAGGCTGCGGTCCCCACCCTGGTTTCGTGCGAGCGTTGCCAGGAGCCGAAGCTGCAGCACATCGCGTGCCCGAGCTGCGGCACCTATAACAAGCGCCAGGTCCTCGAGGTCTGAGCGGCTGGTGAGAGGCTCGATGTCTGAACTGTCCCCTGCCAAGAAGCAGACAGACAATGTCAGTACAGCCTCGTCCCACACGCTTCTGGAAGGGCGGCTCGGGTATCAGCTCGAGACCGCCCTTCTGGTGCGTGCACTGACCCACCGTTCGTTCGCGTACGAGAACGGCGGTCTGCCCACCAACGAGCGGCTCGAATTCCTCGGGGATTCGGTGCTCGGCCTGGTGGTCACGGACACGCTGTACCGCACCCACCCCGATCTGCCTGAAGGCCAGCTGGCCAAATTGCGGGCCGCGGTGGTCAACTCACGTGCGCTGGCGGAAGTGGGCCGCGGCCTCGAACTCGGCTCCTTCATCCGGCTCGGCCGGGGCGAAGAGGGCACGGGTGGCCGGGACAAGGCATCCATTCTCGCCGACACCCTTGAAGCGGTGATCGGCGCCGTCTATATCGACCAGGGCCTCGAAGTGGCGTCCGAGCTGGTGCACCGGCTCTTCGACCCGCTGATCGAGAAGTCCTCGAATCTCGGGGCCGGCCTGGACTGGAAGACCAGTCTCCAGGAGCTGACCGCGGCGGAGAGTCTCGGAGTACCCGAGTATCTCGTCTCGGAGACAGGCCCGGACCACGAGAAGACCTTCACTGCTGCCGCCCGCGTCGGTGGTGTCTCGTACGGCACCGGCACCGGCCGCAGCAAGAAGGAAGCGGAGCAGCAGGCCGCGGAGTCCGCCTGGCGGTCCATCCAGGCCGCCGCGGACGAACGGGTAGCGGCGGGGAAGACCGCCGACGACGCCGACGTTGAACAAGACGTCGACGCCGACGCCGAAGGGGCCGCCGACACCCCTTCGACCCCGCCGGAGCAGGCACCCGCGGACCCGGCCAACGCCTGACGGTCCGTGCTCTCCTTCCTGGTGCACCCCTCGCGTCGTCGTACGACGACGCGAGGGGCGTTCACCGTTCCGGCGCCCGCGCCGACCCGTTCCAGCCCGTCTTCCCCCGGGTTCTGTGCGATCGGACAGAACTCCGGGCTTCCCGAGGAGTCCCCGTGCCCGAGCTGCCCGAGGTCGAAGTCGTCCGGCGCGGGCTCGAACGCTGGGTCAGCGGCCGTACGGTCGCCGAGACCGAGGTACTGCATCCGCGCGCGGTACGGCGGCATCCCGCCGGTGGCGTCGATTTCGCGGCCCGCCTTCAGGGGCACACCATCGGCACGGCCCGCCGGCGCGGCAAATACCTCTGGCTGCCCCTCGCCGACACGGACGCCTCGATCCTCGGCCACCTCGGGATGAGCGGCCAGCTCCTCGTCCAGCCCGAGACCGCTCCCGACGAGAAGCATCTGCGGATCAGGATCCGCTTCGCCGACGACCTGGGCACCGAGCTGCGCTTCGTCGACCAGCGCACCTTCGGCGGGCTCTCGGTCCACGACAACTCCCCGGACGGACTGCCGGACGTCATCGCGCACATCGCCCGCGACCCGCTCGACCCGGACTTCGACGACGACGCCTTCCACACCGCGCTGCGGCTGCGCCGTACGACGGTCAAGCGCGCGCTGCTCGACCAGTCCCTCATCAGCGGCGTCGGCAACATCTACGCGGACGAGGCGCTCTGGCGCAGCAAGCTCCACTACGAGCGTCCCACCGCGGCGCTCACCCGGCCGCGCTCCGTCGAACTGCTCGGCCACGTACGGGACGTGATGAACGAGGCGCTCGCCGTCGGCGGCACCAGCTTCGACAGTCTGTACGTCAATGTGAACGGCGAGTCCGGGTACTTCGACCGGTCGCTGGACGCGTACGGACGCGAGGACGAGCCGTGCCGCCGCTGTGGCACGCCCATGCGGCGGCGGCCCTGGATGAATCGCTCCAGCTACTTCTGCCCGCGCTGTCAGCGACCGCCGCGAGTCGTGACGGCGTCGCGCGCCGTCTCCTCGCCCGGTGCGGTCTCTTCGACGCGTGCCGCCTCTTCGCCCCGTGCCGTCCCGTCGCCGGGCGCGGTTTCGCCGGTCCGCGACGAGTCGTAACGCTCCCGGGCCCGCAGCACCTCGGGCATCCGTCCCTCCAGCAGCTGGATGAGACCGGACAGCCGCTCCGCGACGTCCCGTCCCAGCGCGGTCAGTTCGTAGTCGACGCGCGGCGGATTGACCGGATGCGCGTGGCGGTGCACCAGACCGTCCCGTTCCAGCGCGTGCAGGGTCTGGGAGAGCATCTTCTCGCTCACCCCGTCGACGCGTCGCCGCAGTTCGTTGAAGCGGCAGCCGTTTTCGTACAGGGCGCCGAGCGTCAGACTGCCCCAGCGGCCCGTCACATGCTCCAGCGTGGAGCGCGAGGGGCACTGCCGGGAGAAGACGTCGAAGACGAGACCGTCATCGGGAGAAGTGCCGTCGGGAGAGGTGCCGTCGGCAGGAGGAAGACCGTCCATATCGACACCTTACAACCGGAAAGCGCCACCCGATGGATGGCGCTTTCCAAAAGTGAGCAGCGGCTCAGAAGCCGAAGTCCTGCGTCCACCACGGGCCGCCGGAGCCGGTGTGGACACCGACGCCGAGCCGCGTGTAGTCGCAGTTCAGGATGTTCGCGCGGTGGCCCTCACTGTTCATCCAGGAGTCCATCACCGCCTTCGCGGTGGCCTGACCGCGGGCTATGTTCTCGCCGCCGAGTCCGGTGACGCCCGCCTTGTCGGCCCGGTCCCAGGGGGTGTTGCCGTCAGGGTCGGTGTGGCTGAAGAAGCCGCGCGCGGCCATGTCGTCGCTGAAGTCCTGCGCCAGCTTGTCCAGGGAGGCATCGGCGCGCAGGGGGCTGCAGCCCACCTTGTCCCGCTCCTGGTTGACGAGCGAGAGCACCTCGGTCGCCATCGAGCTGGTGCTGTCGTCGGCGCTGGGCGCCGCGGTCGAGGGTGTCGACTCCGTCTTCGTGGGCACCGGGTCCTTGGTGGGCGTCGACGGCGCCGAGCTCTTGTCGGTCTCCCGCGTCTTCGCCGGGGCGGCGGCGGACTTCGACCTCGTCGGCTCCTTCGATTCCTTCGAAGGAGTGGCGGACGGCTTCGTCGTCGTGGCCGACGCCGACTTCGTCGGCCCCTTCGCCCTCGCCGAGCTACGGCTGGGGCTCTCGGAGGTCTCGCGGGACCGGTCGGCGGAGGCACCGCCCTGCGTGTGGAGCTCGGGCGCGGAGTCGGCCCGGACCGGTCCGCCGTTGCCGCTGTCGCCGAGGGTGTACTGGCCGCCACCGGGCAGCAGGCCCGAGGCGACGGCCACGGCCCCTACGGCCATGGCCGCGGATGCGCCGAGCAGTCCCGTACGTACAGGCTTGGCTATTCGTCTCTTCCGGCCGGCACCTTCGGGGTGCGAGCCGCCCGTACCGCCCGTACCGCCCACGGAATGATCAGCGGGTGGTACGGCGGCGGAGCGTCGATGTCGTCCCATCTGCTGTGCCTTCCTCATGCGCTCGACGGCAGGGTGACTCACCCGATCGGGTGAACCTCAATGCGACCGGACTGTACGGCATGAGGTGTGGGGGCGCCGGGACTAGCGGGCAATCGGCCGGTTAGTTTGCGGGGCATGAATGACGACGCACGGCTTACCGCCTGGGTGCGCGGCCGAGTACAAGGAGTGGGCTTCCGCTGGTTCACCAGGGCGAACGCTCTGGAGATCGGCGGCCTCACCGGATTCGCCCTCAATCTGGACGACGGCAGGGTCCAGGTGGTCGCCGAGGGGCCACGTGAGAATTGCCACCGGCTGCTGGAGTGGCTGCGGTCCTCCGACACACCCGGGCGTGTAGACGGAGTCACTGAGATCTGGGACACCCCGCGCGGCGGCTACGAGAGCTTCGCGATCCGGTGACACGTGCCCCCTCGACGGGGCCCGCGGGACAGGAGGAGTGCCCGTGGCACATGCGCAGGTCGGCGATGACCTGGTAGTTGCCAAGACCGGCCAGTCGTGCCAGGCTGCCGGACTAACAATGATCTCCACGCCCCCAGGGCCCCGAGAGAGAGCCGGCGTCGCGCCCTCGCGACCCTGTGCCCCCGGGCTGCCCGTCGGCCCCGGCTGTGATCGTGTTGACCGTCAAACTTTTTGGTGAGACTCTGGAATCCCCGCGCACCTTAGCTGTTTGGCAGTAAGAACCGCAGTAGGAACAGCAGTGATGAACAAGCGCTGCCAGGCACCGCGGGTGCGATTTCCCTCACGACCCAACCGCATTCGGTCGGTCACTCATTTGTGGAGGACCATCCATCATGGCAAAGGCGCTTCTCGGTTATGTCGGCGGCTCCGACCCGCGACTCCTCGCCGAGATGCGACGGCTTCAGCAGCGTGTCCAGGACCTTGAATCCGAGCTTGTACGGATCCAGTCCGAGAATGACTCGCTGAACGCTGCCGTCGCACAGCACCCCGGAGACTCGCTGCTCGACGGCATCGACATTGATGTCCCCCAGGCGGAGCCCGCGCTCACCTGACGACAACCCCGTTCGGGGTCAGGTGAGAGACACTCTCGCAAGATATGCAAGGGACGCTTCGGCGTCCCTTCTTTCTTTTTGTCTTCCGTTGTATGAACTTCCGTTGTACGGAGCATTGTTGGCGCGGCGGCGGGCTTTCTTAACGTCTGATGTGCCCTGCGCGTTCAGTGGTGAAACCGCCGGGGGACGATCGTGGCCGGGTAGAGTCCGACGGCGTGCACCTCAAGGCCATGACCCTGCGCGGGTTCAAATCCTTCGCCTCCGCCACGACGCTGCGCTTCGAGCCCGGTATCACCTGCGTCGTGGGCCCGAACGGTTCCGGTAAGTCCAATGTGGTGGACGCGCTCACCTGGGTCATGGGAGAGCAGGGCGCCAAATCACTGCGCGGCGGCAAGATGGAAGACGTGATCTTCGCCGGGACGACCGGGCGGCCGGCGCTCGGCCGCGCGGAAGTCTCTCTCACCATCGACAACTCCGACGGTGCGCTGCCGATCGACTACGCGGAAGTCACCATTACGCGGATCATGTTCCGCAACGGCGGCAGCGAATACCAGCTCAACGGGGATACCTGCCGCCTTCTCGATATCCAGGAGCTGCTCTCCGACTCCGGTATCGGCCGCGAGATGCACGTGATCGTCGGACAGGGCCAGCTCGACTCCGTACTGCACGCCGATCCGATGGGCCGCCGGGCGTTCATCGAGGAGGCCGCCGGAGTCCTGAAGCACCGCAAGCGGAAAGAGAAGGCGCTGCGGAAACTGGACGCGATGCGGGCGAACCTCGCCCGCGTCCAGGACCTCACCGACGAACTGCGCCGCCAGCTCAAGCCGCTCGGACGGCAGGCCGCGGTCGCCCGCAGAGCCGCCGTCATCCAGGCCGATCTGCGGGACGCGCGGCTGCGGCTGCTCGCCGATGATCTGGTGAGCCTGCGCGAGGCACTCCGTACGGAGATCGCCGACGAAGCCGAGCTCAAGCAGCGCAAGGAGGCCGCGGAGAACCGGCTCAAGGCCGCGCTGGCACGGGAGGCGGAGCTGGAGGACGAGGTGCGTCGGCTGGCACCTCGGCTCCAGCGGGCCCAGCAGACCTGGTACGAACTGTCCCAGCTGGCCGAGCGGGTACGCGGCACGATCTCGCTGGCCGACGCGCGGGTGAAGAGCGCCACCGAGGCCCCCACGGAGGAGCGCCGGGGCCGCGACCCCGAGGACATGGAACGCGAGGCCGCGCGGATCCGCGAGCAGGAGGCGGAGCTGGAAGCCGCGCTGGAGGCGGCCGAGCACGCCCGCGAGGACACCGTCGCGCACCGCGCCGAGCTGGAGCGTGAACTGGCCGCCGAGGAACGCCGGCTCAAGGACGCCGCCCGGGCGATCGCCGACCGCCGCGAAGGGCTCGCCCGGCTGCACGGCCAGGTCAACGCGGCCCGGAGCCGGGCCGCCTCCGCCCAGGCGGAGATCGGCCGCCTCGCCGCCGCCCGCGACGAGGCCGGGGAGCGCGCGGCAGCCGCGCGGGAGGAGTACGAACAGCTCAAGGCCGAAGTGGACGGCCTGGACGCCGAGGACCACGAACTGGCCGAGCGGTACGAGACGGCCCGGCGCGGACTCTCGGACGCGGAGGCCGCCCTGTCGGCGGCCCGGGACGCCGCCACCACGGCGGAACGCGAACGCGCGGCCCTCGCCGCCCGTCACGAGACGCTCGCGCTCGGCCTGCGCCGCAAGGACGGCACGGGCGCCCTGCTCGAAGCCCGGGACCGCCTCTCGGGCCTCCTCGGCCCGGCCGCCGAACTGCTCACCGTCACCCCCGGTTACGAGATCCCCGTGGCAGCGGCGCTGGGCGCCGCCGCCGACGCGATCGCGGTCGACGGGCCGACGGCGGCTGCGGAGGCGATCCGCCTCCTGCGCCACCAGGACGCGGGCCGGGCCGCGCTGCTCCTGGGCACGGGGGCGGGAGCAGGGTCGGGCGAGACGCCGGGCCCCGGCCCGGAGGGCATCGTGCCCGGCCAAGGAACCGACGGGGCGCGGGGCGCGCCCGGTCCCGGCCGGACCGGTGGAGTCCCCGGCCAGAGCACCGACGGGCCGCACGGCGACCATGCCGGGACGGGCCGGGACGCAGACCCGACGCCGACCGCCACCGGTCCGGCCGGCGCTTCCGGTGCTGCCGGCGTGCTGCCTGCCCAGGCCGCCACGGGCGACGACGGCGCGGCCGTCCGCACCGCCGTCGACGCGCACTCCCCGCCGTACGCCGGGGATCTCGTGCGCGGGCCCGGCGCACTGCTGACGGCCGTACGGCATCTCATGCGGGACATCGTCGTGGTCGGCACGCTGGAGGACGCCGAGGCCCTGGTCGCCGCGCGGCCCTCGCTCACCGCCGTGACCGCCGAAGGCGATGTGCTCGGGGCGTACTTCGCCCAGGGAGGGTCCGCCGGAGCGCCGAGCCTGCTGGAGGTCCAGGCATCCGTCGACGAGGCCGCCGCCGGGCTGGCGGAGCTGGCCGTACGGTGCGAGGAACTGGACGACGAGCAGCGCCGAGCCACCGGGCAGCGGGCCGAATCCGCCGCGCTCGTCGAGGAGTTGGGGGAGCGGCGCCGGGCCGCTGACCGGGAGAAGTCCGCCGTCTCCGGGCAGCTGGGGCGGCTCTCCGGACAGGCACGCGGAGCCGAGGGCGAGGCCGAGCGGACGAGCACGGCCGCCGCCAGGGCCCAGGAGGCGCTGGAGCGTGCCACAGCCGAGGCGGAGGAGCTCGCGGAACGGCTGCTGGTCGCGCAGGAAGCGCCGGTGGAGGAGGAACCGGACACCTCCGTACGGGACCGGCTCGCCGCCGACGGGGCCAACGCCCGGCAGACCGAGATGGAGGCGCGGCTCCAGGTCCGTACCCACGAGGAGCGGGTGAAGGGGCTCGCGGGCCGGGCCGACTCACTCGACCGGGGGGCGCGCGCCGAGCGCGACGCGCGGGCGCGCGCGGAGCAGCGGCGGGCGCGCCTGCGCCACGAGGCCCAGGTCGCCGGCGCCGTCGCGGCCGGCGCGCGGCAACTGCTGGCGCATGTGGAGGTGTCGGTCGTACGGGCCGAGGCCGAGCGCGTCGCGGCCGAGGCGGCCAAGGGGGAACGCGAGCGGGAACTGGTCGCCGAGCGCAACCAGGGCCGTGACATCAAGGATGAACTCGACAAGCTCACCGACTCCGTCCACCGGGGCGAGGTGCTCGGCGCGGAGAAGCGGCTGCGGATCGAGCAGTTGGAGGCGAAGGCCCTGGAGGAACTGGGCGTGGAGCCGGCCGGACTGATCGCCGACTACGGCCCCGACCAGCTCGTACCACCGTCCCCGCCCGCCGACGGGGAGCCGCTGCCGGACGACCCGGAACACCCGGGCCACCGCCCGGTGCCGTACGTACGGGCCGAGCAGGAGAAGCGGCTCAGGTCGGCCGAACGGGCGTATCAGCAGCTCGGGAAGGTGAATCCGCTCGCCCTGGAGGAGTTCGCGGCGCTGGAGGAGCGGCACAAATTCCTCTCCGAGCAGCTCGAAGACCTGAAGAAGACCCGGGCCGATCTGCTCGTGGTGGTGAAGGAGGTCGACGAACGGGTCGAGCAGGTCTTCACCGAGGCGTTCCGGGACACGGCCGCGCAGTTCGAGGGCGTCTTCTCGCGGCTCTTCCCGGGCGGTGAGGGACGGCTGATCCTGACCGACCCCGAGCACATGCTGACCACCGGAGTGGACGTCGAGGCCAGGCCCCCGGGCAAGAAGGTCAAACGGCTGTCGCTGCTCTCGGGCGGTGAACGCTCGCTGACCGCCGTGGCCCTGCTGGTGTCGATCTTCAAGGCCAGGCCGAGCCCGTTCTATGTGATGGACGAGGTCGAGGCGGCGCTGGACGACACCAACCTCCAGCGGCTGATCCGCATCATGCAGGAGCTCCAGGAGAGCTCCCAGCTCATCGTGATCACGCATCAGAAACGGACGATGGAGGTCGCGGACGCGCTGTACGGGGTCTCCATGCAGGGCGACGGCGTGTCCAAGGTCATCAGTCAGCGGCTCCGCTGATACCCAGCTGATGCCCCGTATCAACTTCAGGACTTGAAGTAATCGTGATCAAGGGGCGAACTAAGGCGGGATGAAGAGTGGACCAACCCCCGGGGTTTCCTTAGAAACTTGGAGGCATACTCTCGATCGCGTTGCTTTTGCCTTCAAGTGGTGGCTGGCGGCAAGTTATGCCCCACTTGAAGGGCTCGCCCACCAACGCCCGGCAACGCAGCCGGGCGGTCCCAGGAGTACACGTGACCACCACAGATCAGGTGCCACCGCCCGGAGGTCGAGCGGCCCACCCCGAACACCTCGGCCATGTCATCTTCATCACGGCCTCCGCCGCGATGGGCGGTTTCCTCTTCGGCTACGACAGTTCGGTGATCAACGGCGCCGTCGAAGGCATCCGCGGCAAGTACGACATCGGTTCCGCGGCCCTCGCCCAAGTCATCGCCATCGCGCTGATCGGCTGTGCGATCGGGGCCGCCACGGCCGGCCGGATCGCCGACAGGATCGGCCGGATCCGCTGCATGCAGATCGCCGCGGCCCTCTTCACCATCAGCGCGGTCGGCTCCGCGCTGCCCTTCGACATCTACGACCTCGCGGTCTGGCGCATCATCGGCGGCTTCGCGATCGGCATGGCGTCCGTGATCGGCCCGGCCTACATCGCCGAGGTCTCACCGGCCGCCTACCGCGGCCGGCTCGGCTCCTTCCAGCAGGCCGCCATCGTCGTCGGTATCGCCATCTCCCAACTGGTGAACTACGGCATCCTCCAGCTCGCCGACGGAGACCAGCGCGGCAAGCTCCTGGGCCTGGAGGCCTGGCAGTGGATGCTCGGTGTGATGGTCGTCCCGGCGGTGCTGTACGGGCTGCTCTCCTTCGCGATCCCCGAGTCGCCGCGATTCCTGATCTCGGTGGGCAAGAAGGACCGCGCCAAGGAGGTGCTCGCCGAGGTCGAGAGCGAGGGCGTCGACCTGGACGCCCGGATCGCCGAGATCGAACACGCGATGCACCGCGAGCACAAGTCGAGCTTCAAGGACCTGCTGGGCCGCTTCTCCTTCCTGCCCATCGTGTGGGTGGGCATCGGACTCTCGGTCTTCCAGCAACTGGTAGGCATCAACGTCGCCTTCTACTACTCGGCGACCCTCTGGCAGTCGGTCGGCATCGACCCGTCCAGCTCGTTCTTCTATTCGTTCACGACGTCGATCGTCAACATCATCGGCACCGTGATCGCGATGGTCCTGGTGGACCGGGTCGGCCGCAAGCCGCTCGCGCTCGTCGGCTCCGCCGGAATGGCGATCGCGCTCGCCTTCGAGGCCTGGGCGTTCTCCGCGGACCTCGTCGACGGCAAACTGCCGACCACGCAGGGCACGGTCGCCCTGATCGCGGCCCATGTGTTCGTGCTCTTCTTCGCGCTGTCCTGGGGCGTCGTCGTCTGGGTCTTCCTCGGCGAGATGTTCCCGAACAGGATCCGCGCCGCCGCGCTCGGCGTCGCGGCCTCGGCACAGTGGATCGCCAACTGGGCCATCACCGCGAGCTTCCCGAGCCTGGCCGACTGGAACCTCTCGGCGACGTACGTCATTTACACCTGCTTCGCCGTGCTCTCCATCCCCTTCGTGCTGCTGTTCGTGAAGGAGACGAAGGGCAAGACACTGGAGGAGATGGGGTAAGGGCCCCTGGACGGGCCCTCGGGCGTCGCTTTCATCGGGGGCTTGATGTGAGGGGGCTTCATGTGAGCCTTCATATCGGCAGGGCCTCGGGCTCTTCCTCGCCGTCCTCCTGAGCTCCGGCTCCGGTCCCGGTCCTCGTGTCGGCGGCCGGGGCCGGAGTCCGTTCACGCGGCAGCACCGCGTACAGCGTCGCCGCCACGACGGTCGTGACCACCCAGCCCAGACCGTTCGCCCCGATCCAGGTGCCGGAGAGCGGGCCGGAGAACCAGTCCACCTCCGTGAACAGCAGCCCCACCACCAGCGCCGTACCCCAGGCCACCATCGCCGACAGCGCGAAGCCGCCCCGGTACCAGTAGGCGCTGGTGCGCGTGGTGTCCATCAGCGCCGCGCCGTCATACGTACGCCGCCGCGTCATGTCCACCCCGAAGACGCCGATCCACGCCGAGAACGCCACCGCGAGCAGCGTCAGGAAGGAGATGAACGAGCCGAGGAAACTGGTGGCCACCACCATCAGCAGAAAGCCGAACACGAGGCTGATCACGGCGTTCACACTGACGGCCCAGGCGCGCGGCAGCCTGATGCCCAGGGTCTGCGCGGTGAAGCCCGCCGAATACATCGACATCGAGTTGATCAGGACCATGCCGACCAGCGCGATCAGCAGGTACGGCACCGAGATCCAGGTGGGCAGCAGCTTGCCGATGAACGACACCGGGTCCCGCGCGTCGGCCAGGTCCGGCGTACCGACCGCCATCACCGCGCCCATCAGCACCATCGGAAGCACCACGATCCCCGCGCCGCCGATGGTCGAACCGACCATGGCCCGGCCGGAGGCGGTACGCGGCAGATAGCGGGTGAAGTCGGGGCCCGAGGGCACCCAGCTGATGCCACCCGCCGCGATGGTGCCGATGCCCGCGATCATCATCGCCGTCGAACCGGCCGGCTTGCCGAAGACAGCCGACCAGTCGGTGTTGGCGACGAGATACACCAGCACCAGCACGCTGAAGGCACCGAAGAGATAGGCCGACCAAGTGCTGCACACCCGCAGGGCGTTGATACCCAGCCCCGAGACCAGGAACGTGCCCGCCACGAAGAGCACCAGCGTCAGCACGATCAGCGGAGTACCGCTCTTGACCCCGAACAGCAGGTCCAGAACCGTCAGTACGGCATAGGCACCCGTCACCGCGTTGATGGTCTCCCAGCCCCAGCGCGCGATCCAGATCAGTGTTCCCGGGAAAAGGTTCCCGCGCTGGCCGAACACCGCCCGGGAGAGCGCCATACCGGGCGAACCGCCGCGCTTGCCCGCGATCGAGATCAGTCCGACGATGCCGTACGAGACGACAGGCGCGGCGACGGCGACCACCAGCACCTGCCAGAAGTTCAAGCCGTTGAAGACGATCAGGCCTGCGCCCATCGTGAGCAGCAGCACACTGATGTTGGCGGCGACCCAGGTGGGGAAGAGTTCCCGGACACGGCCGGTCCGTTCACCGTCGGGGACGGGTTCGAGGCCACGGGTCTCGATCGCGCCTTCGGATGCGGAGGCGTGGGGCATGGAGAGGCTCCGTACAACAGAGGTGGGGGCTCCAGGGGGAGCGGAGTCCGGGCGAACCCAGAACCCCCAGCATCGTATGTTCGGAACAAAAGGTCCAAATCGAGACCTGGATGCTTGTGCGATCCTCTGACGCGAGGGCCGGTCTCGGCCGTGGCTGATACTGGGGAGCGTTATGGACATTGTCATCCTTGTTGTAGTTATCGCCCTGGTCGCGGTCGGCGCGATCAGCGGGCTCGTGGTCGGCAGCCGCAAGAAGAAGCGGCTGCCGCCGTCGGCACCGTCGAGTACGCCGACCGTCACGGCCCCGCCCGCCGAACCGCATGTCGGAGACGAGGCGGAGACGCCGCGCGACGAAGCGCGCCGCACGATCGAGGAGGTCGGCCTCCCGGACGCCGCCGAGGCCACCGGGACACCGGTCGCCGTCGAGGATCCGGTCGTCGCCGAGCCGCCCGCGCCGGCCATCGAGATCCCGGAACCCTCGGCAGGCCGCCTGATCCGGCTGCGCGCCCGGCTCGCCCGCTCGCAGAACTCTCTCGGCAAGGGCCTGCTCACGCTGCTCTCTCGCGAGCACCTCGACGAGGAGACGTGGGAGGAGATCGAGGACACCCTCCTCACCGCGGACGTCGGGGTCGCACCGACCCAGGAACTGGTCGAGCGGCTGCGCGAGCGGGTACGGGTCCTCGGCACACGCACGCCCGAGGAACTGCGCGCGCTGCTGCGCGAGGAACTGGTGAAGCTCCTCGCCCCGGACTTCGACCGCGCAGTCAAGACCGAGAGCGGCCTGGACACCCCGGCCGTCGTGATGGTCGTCGGCGTCAACGGCACCGGCAAGACCACGACGACCGGCAAACTGGCGCGCGTACTCGTCGCCGACGGCCGCTCCGTCGTGCTCGGCGCGGCGGACACGTTCCGCGCCGCCGCCGCGGACCAGCTCCAGACCTGGGGCGAACGGGTCGGCGCGCGTACGGTACGCGGCCCCGAGGGCGGCGACCCGGCGTCGGTCGCCTTCGACGCGGTCAAGGAAGGCATCGTGGAGGGCGCGGACGTCGTCCTCATCGACACGGCGGGCCGGCTGCACACCAAGACCGGCCTGATGGACGAACTGGGCAAGGTCAAGCGGGTCGTGGAGAAGCACGGTCCGCTGGACGAGGTGCTGCTGGTCCTGGACGCCACGACCGGGCAGAACGGGCTGGTGCAGGCACGGGTGTTCGCGGAGGTCGTGGACATCACGGGCATCGTGCTGACGAAGCTGGACGGCACGGCGAAGGGCGGGATCGTGATCGCGGTCCAGCGTGAGCTGGGGGTGCCGGTGAAGCTGGTCGGGCTGGGCGAAGGGGCGGACGATCTGGCTCCGTTCGAGCCGGAGGCGTTCGTGGACGCGCTGATCGGGGAGTAGCCACCTCCCGGTGGGGGGCCGTGGTCGCGGGTGCGGGGCGCCGTCCGGCGGGGGCGGGGTGCGGGTGCGGTGTGTGGTGGGGGCGGGGGCCGGGGCCTCCGGAGGCGCATGTCCGGACTGCATGATTTACGCCGCGGTGCGGGTCTCGTCGTCGGGTGCGGGTTTGTGAGCGGCACAAATCACGCTCTACGTCCGGACACGTCACCTCCTGCGACCCCGACCCCCTCCCGCCGGATCCCCGTCTGCCGCCCGGTGGGGGTGGTCTGTGGCGGGCGGTGAAGGGGGTCGCGCAGGGGTCGTGTCCGGAACGTAAAGCGTGATGTGTGGCGCACACCGGCCTGTCAGCCGAAGAACGAGCCGCAGGCGCCGTAAATCATGCAGTGCAGGACATGACCCCGGAGCGGCACCCGGCAACAACCCGCACACGAACCACCAGCCCGAGCCAACAACGCACCCCGAACCACGGCCCCCCGGCCGGGAGGCGCTACGTTCGGTGGCTGATGTATGCCAGCGTGCCTAAGAGCAGCCGGGCCTGTGGTGGGGCCGCCGCCGTGTCCAAGGACGGTGGCCGCAGCCAGCGGACCGGGCCCAGGCCCGCCATCTCCGAGGGCGGGGCCGTCACGTACGTGCCGGACCCCAGGGCGTGCAGGTCCAGGTCGGCGTCGTCCCAGCCCATCCGGTAGAGCAGATCGGGTAATTCGGCCGCGCCGCCCGGTGCGACGAAGAAGTGGGCGCGGCCCGTCGGGGTCGCCGTCACCGGGCCCACCGGGAGGCCCATCCGTTCGAGCCGGACCAGTGCGCGGCTGCCCGCCTGTTCCGCGACGTCGATGATGTCGAAGCCGCGGCCCACCGGCAGCAGCACCGCGGCGCCCGGTACGTCCGACCATGCCTTGGCGACGTCGTCGAGTGTGGCGCCGGCCGGGATCTCCGGGCTGAATTCGAGAGGGTGGTCGCCCGGTGAGGCGCACCCCGTGTCGCCGCAGGAGCACTGGCCGTTCCCGGCTCGCGCGCCGGGAGCGACGTCCCAGCCCCAGAGTCCCGTGTACTCCGCCACCGCGGTGCACTCCGATGTGCGGCCGCGGCGGCGTGAGCCGGACCGCAGCTCGCGGATGCCGCCGATCGTGAAGCCCATGCCCCCTCCAACGGGTCGAACTCGCCGGTGGTTACGAGTCGCAGTGTGCCGGTGACGCTCCGTCGCTGCCGGGGCGGTCCCGGCGGCGTGTAGAAGCATTCAGAGTGGTGTGGGCCGAAACATGCGCTCCGGCGCACAACACTTCCCTCACCTCGTGTTGTCGCGTGTCAAGTGAATCGTGCCTGGCCGCAAGGGAGTTCATTCGAAGGGGTGGCGAATGGTGGCGATTGTGCAATCGCCCTCGCTGGACGGGTGATCGTAGGATTACTTTGAGTGCGTGAATCCCGGGGTAGGACACTCCCGTGGGTATGCCAAGGGCAACTCGGTTTCCTGTTCGAAGGAGTGCGACCTTCGGACGGGCGGCCGCCCGGCACGGCATTCTGGTAGCGGTTCGCGACAGGGCATCGGCGAATGGGGGCGTTCCAGTGGGTGGCAGCGGCGCAGGCGGTACGGATACCGGCAAGCGCCCGAACGGGCAACTCGATTCGTGGTTTTTACGCAGTGGCTGGTCGAAGGGCGAATTGGCGCGTCAGGTCAACCGCAGGGCGCGTCAGATGGGCGCGCATCACATCAGCACGGACACCTCACGCGTGCGCCGCTGGCTCGACGGAGAGAATCCGCGTGAACCGATTCCGCGGATTCTCTCCGAGCTGTTCTCCGAGCGCTTCGGCTCCGTCGTCGCCATCGAGGATCTCGGACTGCGTACCGCCCATCAGTCACCCTCGGTGTCCGGCGTCGACCTGCCCTGGGCCGGCCCCCAGACCGTTGCCCTCATCAGCGAGTTCTCCCGCAGCGACCTGATGCTGGGGCGGCGCGGCTTCCTCGGCTCCTCGCTGGCGCTGGCCGCCGGGCCCGCGCTCGTCGAACCCATGCAGCGCTGGCTGGTGCCCGCTCCATCGGGCGACCAGGGCCGGTCCGACTCGGAGGCGGTCTCCTCGCACCGCCCCTCGCGGCTCTCGAAGCCGGAGCTGGAGCTGCTGGAGTCGACCACAGCGATGTTCCGGCAGTGGGACGCGCAGTGCGGTGGCGGACTGCGCCGCAAGGCGGTCGTCGGGCAGCTGCACGAGGTGACCGACCTGCTCCAGGAACCGCAGCCCGAGGCCACCTCCCGGCGGCTCTTCCGGTGCGCCGCCGAGCTGGCCGAGCTGGCCGGCTGGATGAGCTACGACGTCGGCCTCCAGCCCAACGCCCAGAAGTACTTCGTCCTCGCCCTGCACGCCGCCAAGGAGGCCGGGGACAAGCCGCTCGGCTCGTACGTCCTGTCCTCCATGAGCCGCCAGATGATTCACCTGGGACGGCCCGACGACGCGCTGGAGCTGATCCATCTCGCGCAGTACGGAAGCCGGGACTGCGCCACCCCCCGGACCCAGGCCATGCTGTATGCGATGGAGGCTCGCGCTTACGCCAATATGGGACAGCCGAGCAAGTGCAAGCGGGCCGTCCGGATGGCCGAGGACACCTTCTCCGACGCCGGACTCGACGGCGAGCCGGAGCCCGACTGGATCCGCTTCTTCTCCGAGGCCGAGCTCAACGGGGAGAACGCCCACTCGTACCGCGACCTCGCCTACGTCGCGGGTCGCAGCCCCACCTACGCCTCGCTCGCCGAGCCGGTCATGCGGCGGGCCGTCGAGCTGTTCGGCGCGGACGAGGAGCACCAGCGGTCGTATGCGCTGAACCTGATCGGCATGGCCACGGTCCACCTCCTCAAGAGAGAGCCGGAGCAGTCCACGGAGCTGGCCCAGAAGGCCCTGAAGGTGGCGCGGCGGGTGCGTTCGGAACGGGTGAACACCCGGCTCCGCAAGACCGTCGACACCGCTGCCAGGGACTTCGCCGACGTCTCCGAGATCGCCGACCTCACCGATCTGCTCACCGCTCAGCTGCCCGAGTCCGCGGAGGCCGTCTGAGTCCGCGGCGGCCGTCCGGACGCCCGGCGCACGCCCCCGCCGTCCAGCCCCCGCCCCGCCGAAGCTCCGGCCGTGGCCCTCACCCCGTACAGCCCGACACGGCTCCCCCGCCGCCAGGACAGCAGGGTGACGGCCGCGGCCGGTTTCCGATGCCCGCAGAGGGTATCCGGGCCCGCCGCCGCGATCCGGCGGTTCATCGCCCCGTAACACAGGAGACGTCTTCGTCACTGGCGTGAAACATCGAGCTGCACTGGCCGAAACCGCGTTGCGTCAATGTCCTCAGCACAGTCGGCCCACATTTAGCTTGAGCATCCGCACGGGCCGTTCCGACCACGAGGAGACGCTGGCCTTGAATGGCGCAGATACCGCATTCGTACTGATCAGTGCCGCGCTCGTCATGCTGATGACGCCCGGCCTGGCATTCTTCTACGGCGGCATGGTGCGGGTGAAGAGTGCCCTCAACATGCTCATGATGTCCTTGATCTCGCTCGGCATCGTCAGCGTGCTGTGGGTGCTCTACGGGTACTCGCTGACCTTCGGCGACGACATCGGCGGCGGTCTGCTGGGCAACTTCGACCACGTCGGCTTCCAGGGCATCTCGGTCGACACCCTGACCGGAGGCAAGGAAGGCATCCCCGTCTTCGCCTTCGCCCTCTTCCAGCTGATGTTCGCCGTCCTCACCCCCGCGCTGATGAGCGGTGCGCTCGCCGACCGGGTGAAGTTCAGCGCCTGGGCGCTGTTCATCACCCTCTGGGTCAGCGTCGTGTACTTCCCGGTCGCGCACTGGGTCTGGCAGTCGGACGGCTGGCTCTTCAAACTCGGCGTGATCGACTTCGCCGGTGGTACGGCCGTGCACATCAACGCCGGTGTCGGAGCGCTCGCCGCGGTCCTCGTCGTCGGCAAGCGGATCGGATTCAAGAAGGACCCGATGCGGCCGCACAGCCTGCCGCTCGTCGTCCTCGGCATGGCCCTCCTGTGGTTCGGCTGGTTCGGCTTCAACGCCGGCTCCGCGCTCGCCGCCAACGGCACCGCCGCGATCATGGCCTTCAACACCCAGATCGCCACCGGCGCCGCGATGCTCGGCTGGCTGATCTACGAGCGGATCCGGCACGGCGCGTTCACCACGCTGGGCGCCGCCTCCGGCGCCATCGCGGGCCTCGTCGCGATCACCCCGTCCGGTGCCGCCGTCAGCCCCTTCGGCGCCCTGCTCATCGGTGTCGTCGCCGGTGCCCTCTGCTCCTGGGCCGTCAGCCTCAAGTACAAGCTCGGCTACGACGACTCGCTCGACGTGGTCGGCGTCCACCTCGTCGGCGGTGTCATCGGCACCCTGCTCGTCGGTGTCCTCGCGGTCGACGGCGTCGGCGGTGCCTCGCAGCTCGGCAAGCAGGCCGTCGGCGCCTTCTCGGTGATGGGGTACTCCTTCGTCGTCTCCTGGATCCTCGCCAAGATCGTCGATGCCACCATCGGCTTCCGGGCCTCCGAGGACGACGAGACCAGCGGCGTCGACATGGCCTACCACGCGGAATCCGCCTACGACTACAGCGCGGTCGGGGGCTCGCCGTCGGGACGTAGTAGCGTCGCCGCCTCGAACCAGACTCCCCCCGCCTCCGCGGCGAACAAGAAGGTGGACGCATGAAGCTCATCACCGCAGTCGTGAAGCCCCACCGGCTGGACGAGATCAAGGAGGCCCTCCAGGCCTTCGGCGTCCACGGGCTCACGGTCACGGAGGCCAGCGGATACGGCCGCCAGCGCGGCCACACCGAGGTCTACCGAGGTGCGGAGTACACCGTCGATCTCGTACCGAAGATCCGTATCGAGGTACTGACCGACGACGCGGACGCCGAAGAACTCATCGACGTGGTGGTCAAGGCCGCCCGCACCGGCAAGATCGGTGACGGGAAGGTATGGAGCGTTCCGGTCGACACGGCGGTCCGCGTCCGGACCGGCGAACGCGGCCCGGACGCCCTCTGATGCCCCTCCCGGCAACGTTTGCCCCGTCGCGACGCCCGGCACGCGCGCTCGCGGCGTTGGCCAAAAGCCCAGGTAGCCCTGCTACCAGGACTTCCGGCCGCCTTGCGATCACGCTCGGCGTCCGAAGGTGAATCAGATGGCCGAGACGGAGCGAGCGAAGCGAGTGCAGTGCACCGGCCGCCGCTCCTCGACGGGCAAACATTGCCGGTCGCGGCACTAGAGAACGGAACGACTGGGTGACGAGCCTCGAAGAGACAACCGACCAGAAGGACTCGGGACCCAGCGGCTATGCGGCGGCCCGGCTGCGTCTTCTCCAGGAGAAGACGCGGTCAGGGCCGCCGCGCCGTGCCGCCCTGGCCAAGCTGACCGACGACTGGCTGAACGCGCTGTTCACCACCGCCGCCCGGGAATCCGGCGTACGCGGCGCGGCGCTCGTCGCCGTCGGCGGCTACGGCCGGGGAGAGCTGTCCCCACGCAGCGACCTCGACCTGCTCCTCCTGCACGACGGCAGCGCCGGCCCGGACGCCATCGCCGCCCTCGCCGACCGCGTCTGGTACCCGGTCTGGGACCTCGGGCTGGCCCTCGACCACTCCGTCCGTACCCCCGCCGAGGCGCGCAAGACCGCGTCCGAGGACCTCAAGGCGCAGCTCGGCCTGCTCGACGCGCGGCACGTCGCCGGCGACCTGGGCCTCGTCGCGGGCGTCCGCACCGCCATCCTCGCCGACTGGCGCAACACCGCGCCCAAGCGGCTGCCCGCCCTGCACGAACTCTGCCAGGACCGCGCCGAGCGCCAGGGCGAGCTGCAATTCCTGCTCGAACCCGACCTCAAGGAAGCCCGCGGCGGACTGCGTGACGCCACCGCGCTGCGCGCCGTCGCCGCGTCCTGGCTCGCGGACGCGCCCCGCGAAGGTCTCTCCGAGGCCCGCCGCGCCCTCCTCGACGTACGGGACGCCCTGCACCTGACCACCGGCCGGGCCACCGACCGGCTCGCCCTCCAGGAACAGGACCCGGTCGCCGCCGAACTCGGCCTGCTGGACGCCGACGTCCTGCTGCGGCAGGTGTACGAGGCCGCGCGCACCGTCTCGTACGCCTCCGACGTCACCTGGCGCGAGGTCAACCGAGTACTGCGCTCCCGGTCCGTCCGGCCCCGGCTGCGGGCCATGCTCGGCAGTAAACCCGCCCCGGAACGCTCCCCGCTCGCCGAAGGCGTCGTCGAGCAGGACGGCGAGGTCGTCCTCGCCCGCACGGCCCGCGCCGAACGCGACCCCGTCCTGCCCCTGCGGGCCGCGGCCGCCGCCGCCCAGGCCGGCCTGCCGATCTCGCTGCACGCCGTCCGGCGCCTCGCGGCCGCCGCCAAGCCGCTGCCGGTGCCCTGGCCCGCCGAGGCCCGCGACGAACTCATCACCCTGCTCGGCGCGGGCGAGTCGACCGTCGACGTCTGGGAAGCCCTCGAAGCCGAGGGCCTGATCACCCAGTTCCTGCCCGACTGGGAGCGGGTCCGCTGCCGGCCCCAGCGCAACGCCGTCCACACCTGGACCGTCGACCGCCACCTCGTGGAGACCGCCGTCCAGGCCTCGTCGCTGACCCGCCGCGTGAGCCGCCCCGACCTGCTGCTGATCAGCGCCCTGCTGCACGACATCGGCAAGGGCTGGCCCGGCGACCACTCCGTGGCCGGCGAGGTCATCGCCCGCGACGTGGCCTCACGGATCGGCTTCGACCGTGACGACATGGACGTCATCGCCACCCTCGTACGCCACCACCTGCTGCTCATCGACACCGCCACCCGGCGTGACCTGGACGACCCGGCGACCGTCAACTCCGTCGCCACCCGGGTCCGCTCGCTCGGCACCCTGGAGCTGCTGCACGCCCTCACCGAGGCCGACGCCCTCGCCACCGGCCCCGCGGCCTGGTCGTCCTGGCGCGCCTCGCTCGTCGGTGACCTCGTCGCCCGGGTCGCGGCCGTCCTCGCCGGCGACGACTCCGCCGAGCCCGAGCCCACCGCACCCAGCGCGGAGCAGGAACGGCTGGCCGTCGAGGCGCTGCGTACCGGCGGCCCGGTCCTGGCGCTGCATGCCCAGACCGAGACACCCCAGGACGGCGTGCAGGACGACGCACCGGAACCCGTCGGTGTCGAACTGCTCATCGCCCTGCCCGACCAGCCGGGCGTGCTGCCCGCCGCCGCGGGCGTCCTCGCCCTGCACCGGCTCACCGTACGGGCGGCCGATCTGCGCGCGTTCCAGCTGCCCGCGGAGCTGGACGAGGCACCCGAGCCGGGGAAGACCCGCGCGCCGGGGAAGTCCCCCGCGCCGGGGGCGAACTCCGCGCCCGGGAAGAACTCCGAAGTCCTGCTGCTGAGCTGGCGCGTGGCCGCCGAATACGGCTCACTGCCGCAGGCCGCCCGCCTCCGCGCCGATCTCGTACGGGCCCTGGACGGCTCGCTGGACATCGCGTCCAAGCTCGCCGAACGCGAGGCCGCGTACCCCCGCCGCCGTGGCGTGAAGGCGCCGCCACCCCGGGTGACGGCCGCGCCGACGACCGCCTCGCACCACGCGACGGTGATCGAGGTCCGCGCTCAGGACGCCCCAGGGCTGCTGCACCGCATCGGCCGCGCGCTGGAGGACGCGGCGGTACAGGTACGCAGCGCGCACGTGTCCACGCTGGGCGCGAACGCGGTGGACACCGTCTACGTCACGCGCGACGACGGTTCGCCGCTGCCCGAGGCGGACGCGGTGGCCCTCGCGAAGGCGCTGGAGAGCGCGCTCGGGTAACGGCCTGGCGCACGATCCGGGTGGCCGGGGAACGGGGCGCGAGGCCCTTCCCGTACGGCCCGGCCACCCGCAGGGCAGACCACACCGCACGGGGACGGATACCCTGGGGGACGGTCTGCCCTTCACCGCGCAGGACAGCCCCCTCATCCGCTCCCGACCTGAGGATTCGCGACCGCCGTGTTCGACACTCTCTCCGACCGCCTCGCAGCCACGTTCAAGAGCCTCCGGGGCAAAGGGCGCCTCAGCCCGGAGGACATCGACGCCACGGCCCGCGAGATCCGTATCGCCCTCCTCGAAGCCGACGTGGCGCTGCCCGTCGTCCGCGCCTTCATCGCCAAGGTCAAGGAGCGCGCCGCCGGCGCCGAGGTCTCCCAGGCGCTGAACCCGGCCCAGCAGGTCGTCAAGATCGTCAACGAGGAGCTCGTCGGCATCCTCGGCGGCGAGACCCGCGTCCTGCGCTTCGCCAAGCAGCCGCCGACCGTGATCATGCTCGCGGGTCTCCAGGGCGCCGGTAAGACCACCCTGGCCGGAAAGCTCGGTCTCTGGCTCAAGGGCCAGGGCCACACTCCGCTGCTCGTCGCCTGTGACCTCCAGCGCCCCAACGCCGTCAACCAGCTCTCCGTCGTCGCCGACCGCGCGGGCGTCGCGGTGTACGCGCCGGAGCCGGGCAACGGCGTCGGCGACCCGGTCAAGGTCGCCAAGGACTCCATCGAGTACGCGAGGACCAAGCAGCACGACATCGTCGTGGTCGACACCGCGGGCCGCCTCGGTATCGACCAGGAGCTGATGAAGCAGGCCTCGGACATCCGCGACGCGGTCAGCCCGGACGAGGTCCTCTTCGTCGTCGACGCGATGATCGGCCAGGACGCCGTCAACACCGCGGAGGCCTTCCGCGACGGCGTCGGCTTCGACGGCGTCGTGCTCTCCAAGCTCGACGGCGACGCGCGTGGCGGTGCGGCGCTCTCCATCGCGCATGTCACCGGCAAGCAGATCATGTTCGCCTCCAACGGCGAGAAGCTGGACGAGTTCGACGCGTTCCACCCGGACCGCATGGCTTCCCGCATCCTCGACATGGGTGACCTGCTCACCCTCATCGAGCAGGCGGAGAAGACGTTCGACCAGGCCGAGGCCGAGAAGATGGCCTCCAAGCTGGCGAGCAGCAAGGGCGGCAAGGACTTCACGCTCGACGACTTCCTGGCGCAGATGGAACAGGTCAGGAAGATGGGCAGCATCAGCAAGCTGCTCGGCATGCTGCCCGGCATGGGGCAGATCAAGGACCAGATCAACAACATCGACGAGAAGGACGTGGACCGTACGGCCGCGATCATCAAGTCGATGACCCCGGGCGAGCGCACCGACCCACTCATCATCAACGGCTCGCGCCGAGCCCGTATCGCACGGGGTTCCGGCGTCGAGGTCAGCGCCGTGAAGAACCTGGTGGAGCGGTTCTTCGAGGCCCGCAAGATGATGTCCAAGATGGCGCAGGGCGGCGGGATGCCGGGGATGCCGGGCGTTCCGGGGATGGGCGGCGGGGCCGGCCGTACGAAGAAGAAGCAGAAGCAGGCCAAGGGCAAGCAGCGGTCGGGCAACCCGATGAAGCGGAAGGCCGAGGAGCAGGCGGCTGCGGCGCGGCGGGAAGAGGCGGCGCAGCCGGGCGGCGCGTTCGGCCTGCCGGCCGGGGAGCAGGACAAGAACTTCGAGCTGCCGGACGAGTTCAAGAAGTTCATGGGCTAGTGGGGCCGCCGTCGGGCGGGTGCGGTGTCGCCGTCCGGCGGGGGTGCGGGTGTGGGCGCCGGTGTGTGGGCGGTGCGGGTGCCGGGGCCTCCGGAGGCGCATGTCCGGACTGCATGATTTACGGCGTGTGCGGGCCGGTGGGCAGCGGTGCGGGTTGTCGTACGCCACAAATCACGCTCTACGTCCGGACACGTCACCTCCTGCGCCCCCGTCCCCCTCCCGCCGGTTCCCCGTCTGCCGGTCCGTGGGGCATCTCCGTCCGCTTGCCTGCACGGTGGGGTACACGCCCCGGCTGCGCGGGTGGTCTGTGGCGGGCGGTGAAGGGGGTCGCGCAGGGGGCGTGTCCGGAACGTAAAGCGTGATGTGTGCCGCTCACAAGCCGTCACACGAAGAACTCAGCCGCACGCGGCGTACATCATGCAGTGCAGGACATGACCCCGGAGTGGCACCCGGCAACAACCCGCACCCGAGGACCGACCCGCATCACGGCGGCGCACGCCCACGCCCCCGTCTTACAGGGCCCGGCCCCGCGCGTCGTACAGGCCCGTCAGCCAGGGGTTCCCGGTGGAGAGGCCGGAGACGACCGCGACCGTCGAGCGGGTCACGAAGATCTGCGTACGGAAGGCGAGTACGGCGGTGTCACCGACCCGGACGGCACCGGACACACCGGACCCGTCGGACGCGGACCCGTCGGACGCGGGCGCGTCCAGCAGCCGGTAGTAGTCGATGTTCTCTGCGGGCGCCGCCTGCACGGGAAGGCGCACGCCGGAGCGTGGCAGCAGCGCGTCGCGGATACCGGCGCGGGCGTAGAAGCCGCCTCCGTACAGCGCGGGCCGTCCGTCCGCGAGGAGGTGGGAGACCTCGCTGACGTACACGTAGGCGGGCTGTTCCGGCTGGTGCGGATCGGCCGCGTGCAGGGGCGTCGTGCCCGTGAGGGAGTGGCCCGGCTCGCCGTGCGTGGCGCCCAGTTCGGCCAGCAGCGGCAGGGTCGCCAGGGAAGTGGCGCCGGGCGCGCTGAGTTTCAGGGCATGGTGACCGCGCGCGCTCAGCAGTTCCCTTGCCTGGACGGCGAGTTCGAATGTGGCGGTCGGGGCGGGCAGGCCCGTGGCCGGATCGCAGAGGACGCAGGGGAAGGCGGTGACACCCGCGATGTGGACAGACGGCAGCTGTTCGGCCGCGGCGGCGAAGTCGTCCAGCGCGTCCAGTGGTACGCCGCCTTCCTGGCCCGGGTGGACGGAGTCCGGGGCGCCTTCGATCCGTACGAACACGTCTTGTACGAAGCCGAGTTCACCGGCGGCGCCCGACACGGCCCGCGCGTTGGCGAGGTCGAAGACGGTCACCGCCTCCGGCCGCCACGCGAGCATCTCGGGGAGGTCGCGGCGCGGGATCTGCACCAGGTGGCCGAGGTTGCCGGCCAGCGCGCCCGTCGCGTGCAGGATCCGTGCCTCGGGCGGGTCGATCGCGGCGAACCGGGGGATGTGCCGGGCGACCGCCCGGATCAGCGCGGGGTTGCGGCCGAACTGCTTGGCGACGAACCAGAGCGAGAGCCCGAGCCGCCCGGCCTCGGCCGCCAGCAGCGCGGCATTGGCCTCGACGGCGTCGGCATCCATCACATAGGTGTCGGGCGGGACGGCGCCGGACCGGTGCAGCGCGGTCGCCGCATCGACGAGCGCGGGGTTACGGGTGAGGACGGTGTCGAGGAACACGGTCAGCCCTTCAGGTCGTGCAGCGAACGGCGGAGGATCCCGATCACCAGATCGGCACCTGCCCGCATGGGGTTGATCCGTACGGTCCAGTCGGCGAGTTCCGGGGCGTCTTCGAGCGACGAACCGGACATCCGGTAGACGAGCGGGGCGATCTCGTAGCGGGAGTCGGAGCCCACCGGATAGGGCGCCGCGCCGTGCCGCGCGGCGGCGGCCGGCAGCTCGCGGGCCACGGGGCGGTCCAGCCGTACCAGCAGGCAGCGGTCCTGCGCGTTGGCGATCCGTACCTCCGCGACGCCCGGCACCTCACCGGCGGTGAGCCGGGCCGCGACCTCCGTGCCCACCCGGGACTGGATCGCCCACATGACGGGGACATGAGTGAGGGCGCGCAGTGCGTCGAGTGCCTGGTGGCCCTGGACCTGTCCGCCGCCGGAGTAGTTGTCGCCGCGGACGCGCGTGACGAGATCGCGTGCGCCGACGACCGCGCCGATGCCCTCGGGGCCGTGCAGTTTGAAGAGGGAGAAGCAGGAGGCGTCCGCGCCCAGTTCCACGCCGGAGGCGGGCACGCGCATCACCGTGTAGTTGTCGTCGACGACCGTACGGACCCCGGCGGCGCGGCAGGCCGCGATGACCTCGCCCGGATCGAAGGAGTCGGCGAGCCGCTGCCGGCTGTGCTGGACGTACGCCCAGGCGTACGCGCCGGAGCGCAGGGCCGCCCCGAGCGCCGTTCGGTCGTTGAAGTCCGCCTCGGTGGTGCGGACTCCGAGGCCGCGCAGGGTGACGGCGGTCGTCCGGTAGACGGGCGCGCGGTGGATCAGCAGCGGATCGCCGGGGGAGAGGGCCGCGCCGAGAGCGGCGCGGATCGCGCCCGTACCGGCTCCCTGGACGAGGGCCGCGTCCTCGGCGCCGAAGTAGTCGGCGAGGACGGCTTCGACGCGCGCGGTCGTACGGGGGCGGCCGGGCCCCGGCACGACACCGGCGTCCGCCTCGAAGAGCTGGTGCCCCTCGAAGTGCGCGGCGGTGGCTTCGAGCAGCCGGAACTGCCGGGTGACCGCGTCCTCCAGGGCGACCGTCGCCAACGGGAAGGTCGGGGGCAGCTGTACGGGCCTCTCAGGGGGCAGCTGTGCGGGCCTCTCAGAGGGCAGCTGTGCGGACATATCGGATCGCCTCCGTGATCTCAGATTTCCGCCGCGTCGGCGCCGGTCAGGAAACGCAGCGGGTTGCGGCGCGTCATCAGGTCGATCAGGCCGTCGTCCACGCCAGCCGCGCGCAGCTCGGGCAGGAAGGACCGGAAGAGGTGCCCGTACCCCTGGCCGCCCGCCGACTCCAGATAGCCGTGGCGCGAGATGTCGCAGCTGAGCAGGGCCCGGTCCACGTGCCCGGCCTCCAGGAACGCCAGCAGCAGGCGCAGCCGGGTGTCGTCGCTCCGATAGTTCTCCTTGCCGACGGTGTCGAAGGCGACGTACGCGCCCGCCGCCGCCAGTTCGCGGTGTACGGCGGGGTCGTCGAGCAGATCCTGGTGGCCGAGGGAGATCCGGTGGGGCGCCAGGCCCGTACCGGCGAGCAGTTCCAGTTGGGCGAGGCCGCCGCGTCCGAGCTGGGCGTGGGTGGCGACCGAGAGGCCGGTCGCGAGAGCCGCGTGGGCGGCGGCGAGGAGCGTACGGGTCTCCGCTTCGCCCGGCCGGTCACCGTGGCTGCCGATCTCGCCGAGCACGCCGGGGCGGACGCCGGTGCCGTCGAGGCCGCCGTCGATCTCCTCGACCAGGGTCGCGGTGAGCTGTTCGACGCTCGCGGCAGCGGTCCCGTCCGGGTGGAACGGTTCGTAGTACCAGCCGGTGGCCGCGACCACGGCGACCCCGGACTCCTCGGCGATACGGGCCAGGGCGCGCGGGTCGCGGCCCATGCCCCGGCAGGTCAGCTCGATGACCAGGGCGAGCCCGAATTCGGCGTGCAGGGCGGCCAGTTCGGAGGTGACGGTGGACCGGTGACGTACGGCGTCGAGGACGGCGGCGCCGTCCCCCGCACGGTCCAGATCGAGGACCAGATGTTCGTGTGCGAGCGCCGGGCCGCGCACGGCGGAGACGGGCAGCGGCCCGGCGACGGTGGTGAGATGGCGCATGGGTACGGGTGCCTTCCGGGCGGGTCAGCCCTTGACCGGGGTGAACAGGTCCAGCCAGTGGAGGACGTTGAGCAGGACGCCGCCGGCGAGGACGGCCGCGGGCGCGGCCGCCATCCGCACCACGGGCCGGCCCATGGCCTCGTTGAGCAGGTAGAGCCCGCCGACGACGAGGATCGCGAGACCGCCGCCCATCACATGGGCGGCGAGCAGCGAGCCGAAGAGGATCGCCAGTCCCAGCGTCTCGGTGATCGCCGCGCGCAGATGCTCGGAGGAGTCGCGCACGCTCGGCAGCCTGCCGAGGACCTTGCCTGTGGCGGACAGGGCCAGTACTTCGAGGGCGAAGACCACGGCGCCGACGGCGGCGGCGAGGAACGGGTTCGGCAGCAGATAGCCGAGGGGGTAGACGAGCGTGAAGCCCGCGATGCCGTACGCGCCGGAGGCGAGCGCGGTCGTCGCGATCAGCGGGACGAAGCCGAAGACCCGGTAGAAGTCGACCTGGGCGGCCTCGCCGTACTGTCCCTTGGCGATCAGGAAGCTGGTCGCCTCGCCGCCGCCGAATATGTGCGTCTGTGCCAGTACGCAGATCCCGGCGCCCAGCACCATGAAGAGCGGGAGAAAGCGGCGCAGCCGCAGGGCGCCGGCGCTGAACAGGGAGGCCATCGGGTCGTCCCCGGTCTCCTGTTGTCCCGTACCGGAGGTCTGCTCCCCGGCCGCCAGGGCGGCGGCGCGGTCCGCCGTACGCCGCAGGAGGTCCTTGCGGACGGCGAAACCGATGAGCAGAAGCACTCCGGCCGCCATCGCGAGCGAACCCGCGAAGACCGTCGGCCAGAGCTTCATGGTCGTGATGACCAGGGCCAGTTCCAGCACGGCCGCGATCCCGCCGCGCAGCCGCCCGAACTGCCGGGTGATGGCGAGCACCGGGAAGAGCGTGAACAGGAACAGGATCGGCGTCGACATCTGCTGCATCGCCGTCAGGAAGTCGACGGGCAGATCGTGCGCCACGCGGTTGACCCCGCCGAGGCCGAGGACGACCACCGCGCCCCAGGCACCGCCGAGCAGCGGTGCCAGCCACTTCCTGGGCGAGAGGATGCCCAGGATGTCTGTGGGCAGGAAGAGGAGCCAGGGGTTGAGGACGCCGCTGGACAGGGCCATCGGGGCGCCGAGGCCGAAGATGAAGCCCGCCGAGAGCCCGAAGGACACGGCCGTGGTGGCGGTGCGCGTGGAGCGGCCCTGGATGAAGTCGAGCATGAACGGGCGTACGCCGTCGTTGAATACGGCCAGTGCCAGGTGTGAGACGAAGGCGGTCAGCGCGCAGAGGGCCACGACGGTCAGTTGCTGCGTCAGCGAGAAGTCCAGACCGGGGCTCGCCGCGAGGACGGTGGTCACGGGGCTCTCCTCTGTGCCTCGACGGGGCTTCGGGGGCTTGAGGCGGGCCTTCGGGGGCCTTGGGGATCAGCCGCGCGTGGCGATCGCACGGGCCATGAGCGGGGCGATCACGTCGATCTGGTCGATGGCGAAGCCGAAGACCTTCTTGCCGTCCGCGAGCAGGGCGGCGACCTGGTCCTCGGTGGGGACGGAGCGGCCGAACGTGTGGCAGAGGGGCCGGCCCAGGAGACCGACGAGGATGCCGAGGGAGGCTCCGGCGCCGGTGTGGCAGGTGCCGAGGTAGAAGTCGGCCTGGCCGGCCCGGAGTTTCATCGCGGCGTCCATGTCGTTGGAGACCGTGATCTCCAGGCTGTCGAGTCCGAGCGTGGAAACGGTGTCCGCGACCTCGGACTTGCCGACGCCACCGGTGAGGATCTTCGTCATGGCTGGTTCCCCAAGAAGGTGAGGCGGTCCGGGAGGACCGGGTGTGAGGTCAGGAGGCGTGCGAGGGACCCGGGGAGGTGGGGGAGCGCCGGGTGAGTGCGGCGAGATGCAGGCCCAGGAAGTTGATCTCGGAGTCGGGCAGCGGAGCGCCCAGTTCCTTCTCGGCCCGTACGGAGACGGCGCGGGCCCGTGCCACGGCCTCGGGGTGCCCGGTGAGTTCGGCCGCCACCTGCTCGTCGGTCCGGAACTCCTCGATCTGTTCACCGTCGAGGAGCCGGCCCAGCGCCATCATCAGGTGGCTGGTGAGCATGCCCGCCGTGGCCTCGGTGACCGGATGTCCCTCGGTGGCCAGGGCGTTCAGCTCGGCCGTCACGAACGCGGCGACCTCGGGCCTGGCCTGGCCGCTCTCCTGGAACAGTTGGATGCGGAGCGCGAGTTGGCCGTCCATGTGGTCCCCTCCTGCGATGCCCGACAAGATCGACAAGACGGTAACCACGAATGTGGATGTCGAGTCACGGCCGAACCCCGGCCGCGCGAGCATGCGCCGGTCCTGGAGGCGTGGTCGACGGTGACGCGCGCGAGCACCACGAGGCGGCCCCGCCTTCGAGCAGCGCGGTGGTGCGGGCGCCGGAGCCGCGCGTAAGGGCAGGTGGGCAGGGCGTGCGGCTCAGGGCGTGCGGGCGATCAGATAGCGGAAGATGTTCGGCATCCAGACCGTGCCGTCCCGCCGCAGATGCGGATGGAGCGCCTCACTGATCTCCTTCTCCACCTGTAGTCCGTCCGTCGCCTGAATCGCTCCGTCGTAGACCCCGGTCGACAGCAGCCCACGGACCGCGCTCCGCATGTCCGCGTACCCGAACGGGCACGCGACCCGCCCCGAGCCGTCCGGCCTCAGCCCGGCCCGCGCGGCGACATCCTCCAGGTCGTCGCGTCGCGCCGGGCGCCAGGTGCCTTTCCGTAGCCGGTCGGTGAGCCGGCTCGCGATGCGCAGCACCGCGTCCGTGGCACAGCGCTCCGGCGGACCCCAGCCCGCCAGCACCACCGGCGTGCCGCGTGCGGCGAGCGGTATGGCCGTACCGAGGGACGGTACGAGCGCCGAGTTGCCGCCCGTCACGGAGCCGACCGGCTGGAAGGCGGTGATCAGGTCGTACGGAGGGCGGTCGGGCCCGGTCGTGGCGTCGGCCATGCGGTGCGCGGGCAGCAGCGTCCCGGTGTCCTCCGGCCGGCCGCCGGGGCCACCGCGCTCCCGGCGGGTGAGCAGTCGCTCACGGGCCAGCGCCAGCCGCTCCTGGTCGGCGTCCACACCGGTGACCCGTGCGCCCCGGGCGGCGGCGAGGACCAGGGCGAGTCCCGAGCCGCAGCCGAGACCGAGCACGCGTGTCCCCGCGCGCACCTCCAGACGCTCGTACACCGCTTCGTAGAGCGGCACCAGCATCCGTTCCTGGATCTCGGCCCAGTCGCGGGCCCGCGCACGCGCGTCGGCGGGAACCGCCGGTGCCGGGGCCGCATTCGAAGGGTGCTGGTGGTACTGGGCGAGCGTACGTGTCATGGATAGCGCCCCAATCCGCCGAGAGGTCGGTAGTGCCCTGAGTGACAGCCCCCCGTGTACGTGCGCGTGCATCCCCGTATGCCAGGGAACTCCCCATCTGTGCCCGCGTCCAGTGGGTGCGGCGGGCATGGAGCGCGTGCTCCGGGTGTGCGCCCCCGCGTACTTGGCCGATTCCTTTTCCCCGGTCTCACGGTCCTACGGCCTCTGCCGTGGTGAGGGCGTACGACCTCCCGCGGCACAGTGCGCGGGAGGGTGGCGATTAGGCCATTCGGGTAAGCGTGGACCCCGGTGGCGCAACGGATCGGCGCCCGGAGCGGATCAAGGTCCCGGTACTGTCGCCGTCGTGGCGTGCGCCGCCGCCCGCGCGCACCGAGCCACCTCTTCTGGCTCGGGTCGTGGCTCGGGCAGGCTCCGGGCCACCTGCTCGGCTCCCGGCTCAGGAAGGCCGGCTTGCGTAGATCGGCTACGCGTCGATGCGTACGCGGTACTACGTACCGGCTTGAGGTGACCTGCGAAGCTTCTCCGCAGATCAACGCACCCGCCCTCGTCAGGACGCATCAATGGCAACTGACGGGTACGTGCAAATTATTTGAGATGCCCCGGAATGGAACCCGTGGGGGTTCCGGCTCGTTGTTCACGACGTGAGCACGACACCACCTGTTCTCGCCGCAGAGCTGGCGCAGGCGTGGGCCGACATTCAGCGGTCCCACCCCGAGCTGCCGGATCTTGCCGCGCCAGAGTCCCTGATCGGAGAGTCCTCGTCCGCCTGCGGCGCGGAGCTCTCCTTCGAACGACTGCTTCACGAAGCGGTCCATGGCATCGCCGCGGCCAGAGGTGTCCGCGACACCTCGCGGGCGGGCCGCTATCACAACCGCCGATTCCTCGCGATCGCCGAGGAGATGGGTCTTGACCATCCGGAGGAGCCGCATCCCAGCAGCGGTTTCTCCCTGGTCTCGCTCAGCCCCGAGGCGAAGCGGCGGTACCGCCCCACCATCGAGCGCCTCCAGCGCGCGCTCAAGGCGCACACGGTCGCGACGGCCTCCGACACCAAGCGCAGCTTCCGGGGGCCGGCCGCCCGGCACGGCTCGTCCGGAGGCGGAGTGCGCGTCAAAGCGGTCTGCGACTGCGGTCGGAACGTACGGGTCGTTCCGTCGGTCCTCGCCCAGGCGCCGATCGTCTGCGGGGGCTGCGGCAAGCCCTTCCGTATCCCGGAAGTGGTCGCCGCCGCGAGCTGAGAGGCGCCGAGGTGAGACGCACCTGGGTCCTGTCCGGCGGATCTTCGCGAGCCGGGGAGGATCCGCCGGACAGGGCCCAGCCCCCGGCGGGCTCTCCACCGAGGCGGGAGACCGGGCCGGTCATGTCCCACCGCGGGGGTGTGGCAGAATGGCCAGCCGTACTCGACAGTCGCACAGGACCCCTCTCTCCTCCGGCTGACGCGTCCATCGGGCAGATCGGGTACCGCAACCCCACGCGGCATCCCGTTGTGCCCAACCACGTCAAGACCAGGAGACACCACTCCAGTGGCAGTCAAGATCAAGCTGAAGCGTCTGGGCAAGATCCGTTCGCCTCACTACCGCATCATCGTCGCCGACTCCCGTACCCGCCGTGACGGCCGGGCCATCGAGGAGATCGGTCTGTACCACCCGGTGCAGAACCCCTCGCGCATCGAGGTCGACTCGGAGCGCGCGCGTTACTGGCTGTCCGTCGGCGCCCAGCCGACCGAGCCGGTTCTCGCGATCCTCAAGCTCACCGGTGACTGGCAGGCGCACAAGGGCCTCCCGGCCCCCGCGCCGCTGCTCCAGCCGGAGCCGAAGTCCGACAAGCGCGCTCTCTTCGAGGCCCTTGTGAAGGACGCCGGCGACGAGCCCAAGGGTGAGGCGATCACTCAGAAGGCGAAGAAGTCCGAGAAGAAGGCCGACGAAGCCGGGACCGAGTCCTCGGCCACCGCCGAGTCGACCGAGGCCTGATCATGCTCGAGGAGGCTCTCGAGCACCTCGTGAAGGGCATTGTCGACAACCCGGACGAAGTGCAGGTCGCCTCGCGCAACCTTCGCCGCGGCCGGGTGCTGGAAGTCCGGGTGCACCCGGACGATCTCGGCAAGGTGATCGGCCGTAACGGCCGCACCGCTCGTGCGCTGCGGACCGTCGTGGGCGCCATCGGCGGTCGCGGTATCCGCGTCGACCTCGTCGACGTGGACCAGGTTCGCTGACACAGCTGAACACCGGCACGGGCCGGGGAGGGCCACGGCTCTTCCCGGCCCGAGTTGTTTCCGGTGGTGACAGCGGCAATCGCTGGCAGCAACCATCAATCGAGGATCCACAGCGGTGAGCAGCCACGCCCGCGAGAGCGGCGGCGGCGCGGCCGCGAAGAGGCGGTGTGCAGGTGCAGTTGGTAGTCGGGCGGATCGGCCGGGCCCATGGGATCAAGGGCGAGGTCACCGTCGAGGTGCGTACGGACGAGCCCGAACTGCGGCTCGGACCCGGCGCCGTACTCGCCACGGAACCGGCCTCGGCCGGACCGCTGACGATCGAGACGGGCCGGGTGCACAGCGGCAGGCTGCTGCTGCGCTTCGAGGGCGTACGCGACCGTACGGGCGCCGAGGCCCTGCGTAACATCCTGCTGATCGCCGAGATCGACCCGGAGGAACTCCCCGAGGACCCCGAGGAGTTCTACGACCATCAGCTGATGGACCTGGATGTCGTCCTGGCCGACGGTACGGAGATCGGGCGGATCACCGAGATCTCCCACCTGCCGTCGCAGGACCTGTTCATCGTGGAGCGGCCGGACGGCAGCGAGGTGATGATCCCCTTCGTGGGAGAGATCGTCACCGAGATCGACCTGGAGGAGCAGCGGGCCGTGATCGACCCCCCGCCGGGCCTGATCGACGACCGGGCCGAGATCGCCTCCGGCAGGGACGACGAGTCCGCCGAGGGCGACGCGGCCGGCCGGGACGACGTGCGTGGCAAGGACGACGAGCGCGGCAAGGACGACGACTGATGCGGCTCGATGTCGTCACGATCTTCCCGGAGTACCTGGATCCCCTGAACGTCTCGCTCGTCGGCAAGGCCCGCGCGCGCGGCCGGCTCGACGTACACGTGCACGACCTCCGGGAGTGGACGTACGACCGGCACAACACGGTCGACGACACCCCCTACGGCGGCGGTCCCGGCATGGTCATGAAGACCGAGCCATGGGGTGACGCCCTCGACGACGCCCTGGCGAGCGGCTACGAGTCAGGCGCCCACGGCCCCGTCCTGGTCGTTCCCACCCCCAGTGGCCGCCCGTTCACCCAGGAGCTTGCCGTAGAGCTCTCCGAGCGGCCCTGGCTCCTCTTCACGCCCGCCCGCTACGAGGGCATCGACCGCCGGGTCATCGACGAGTACGCGACCCGGATACCGGTCATCGAGGTGTCCATCGGCGACTACGTGCTCGCCGGTGGCGAGGCCGCCGTACTGGTGATCACCGAAGCCGTGGCCCGGCTGCTGCCCGGCGTCCTCGGCAACGCCGAGTCGCACCGAGACGACTCCTTCGCCCCCGGCGCGATGGCCGATCTGCTGGAGGGGCCGGTCTACACCAAGCCGCCCGAGTGGCGCGGGCGCGGGATTCCGGACGTCCTGCTCAGCGGGCACCACGGCAGGATCGCGCGCTGGCGGCGGGACGAGGCGTTCCGTCGTACGGCGGCCAACCGGCCGGATCTCATCGAGCGCTGCGACCCCTCGGCCTTCGACAAGAAGGACCGTGAGATGCTCTCCATCCTGGGCTGGTCACCGGAGCCCGGCGGCCGATTTTGGCGCAGGCCCGAGGCCGTGGAAGAATGAGCCGCTGCTGTACGTCCGACGTGCGCCCCTGCCACAGGGGGAAAGACGCCCGCCCGACGTGAACGGCACCTCAGACTCTCCTCTCGACATCCGTTGATGACCTGTGGCATCAGCGAGGAAGCAGACCTCCATGTCCAGCCTGCTCGACGTAGTCGACGCATCGTCGCTCCGCAGCGACCTCCCCGCCTTCCGCCCCGGTGACACCGTGAACGTCCACGTACGTGTCATCGAGGGCAGCCGCTCGCGTATCCAGCAGTTCAAGGGTGTTGTCATCCGCCGCCAGGGCTCGGGCGTCCGCGAGACCTTCACGGTCCGCAAGGTCTCCTTCTCCGTCGGTGTCGAGCGCACCTTCCCGGTCCACAGCCCGATCTTCGAGAAGATCGAGCTCGTGAGCCGCGGCGACGTCCGTCGCGCCAAGCTCTACTACCTCCGTGAGCTGCGCGGCAAGGCCGCGAAGATCAAGGAGAAGCGCAGCTAAGTGCCCCTCCCGGTGAGGTTTGCCCCGTCGCGAACATCACCGGTCGCGCCGTACGACCTCGCGGCCCGAGCGGAGTCTCGGCGTCGCACCCGGGTCCATAGGACCGCCGGATAAGCTCTGGCTCCGATGGACACCGAAGCACAGCACACGGAGCGCGACCGTTCTTCCGTATCCCTTGCCGGACCGGACGAACGGTCGCGTTCCGTGCGTTTCCCCCGAGCCGTCGCCGGACAGGCCCTACGGCTGTCCTGGCGCCGGACGGGACAGATCGGTGCGGCGTGCGCCCTCTTCCTCTTTCTGGTCAGCACGTTCGTGGTGCAGCCGTTCCTGATTCCCAGCGGCTCGATGGAGCCCACGCTCCAGGTCGGGGACCGGGTGCTGGTCAACAAGCTCGCCTACCGCTTCGGTGCCGAGCCGGCCCGCGGCGACGTGGTCGTCTTCGACGGCACCGGATCCTTCGTCCAGGAGCCGCCCCAGCAGAATCCCGTGACCGGGCTGCTGCGGGGGGCGGCCGCGGCCCTCGGGCTCGCGGAGCCCGCCGAGACCGACTACGTGAAGCGCGTGATCGGTGTGGGCGGCGATCGTGTGACCTGCTGTGACAAGGGGAGCAGGCTCACGGTGAACGGCCGGGCGGTGCGGGAACGTTATCTGTATCGAGGGGACGCGCCTTCCCGTGTCCCCTTCGACATCGTCGTACCCCAGGGAACCCTGTGGGTGATGGGCGATCATCGCGGTAACTCGCGAGATTCCCGGGACCATCTCGGGGAGCCCGGCGGCGGCATGGTACCCGTCGACAAGGTCATCGGAAGGGCGGACTGGATCGGCTGGCCGCTGGGCCGCTGGTCCACGGTGGAGCCCACCGGTGCCTTCCGGGACGTACGAAGCCCGGAGGGCGCCCATGGGTAAGCGCGGACGTCAAGCGAGTCATGGTTCCGACACCAGACTGCCTACCGGCAGCCGGCCCACCACCGGCCGGCCGCTGCCGGGCCGGGCGGAGCGGCGCAAGCTCGCCCGTAAGGTCAAGCGGCGCCGTCAGCGGTCCGCCGCGAAGGAGATCCCGCTCCTCATCACCGTCGCGGTGCTGATCGCGCTGGTCCTCAAGACGTTCCTGGTGCAGGCGTTCGTGATCCCCTCGGGGTCGATGGAGCAGACGATCAGGATCAGTGACCGGGTCCTGGTGGACAAACTGACGCCCTGGTTCGGTTCGAAGCCTCAGCGCGGTGATGTCGTGGTCTTCGAGGACCCCGGCGGCTGGCTGGAGGACGAGCAGCCCAAGCCGGACAATTCCCCCGCCGTCGTCAAGCAGATCAAGACCGGGCTGACGGCCATCGGGCTGCTGCCGTCCGCCGACGAGCAGGATCTGATCAAGCGGGTCGTCGCGGTCGGCGGTGACACCGTCAAATGCTGTGACGCGAACGGCAAAGTCTCCGTCAACGGTGTACCTCTCACCGAGCCCTACCTGAACCCGGGGAACGTGCCCTCGACGATCCCCTTCGAGGTACGCGTACCGGCCGGGCGGGTCTTCGTGATGGGCGACCACCGGGCCAATTCGGCCGACTCCCGCTTCCATCTGCGGGAGAAGGACCAGGGTACGGTCGCGGAGGGCAGTGTCGTGGGCCGCGCGGTCGTGATCGCCTGGCCGCTCGACCACTGGACCACGCTGGAGCAGCGGCAGACCTACGCCTCGATCCCCGACCCGGTCGGCGCCCCGGCGACGGCGGGCGGACTGTCGAATAGTGTGTCTTCTCAGGATCAGGATCTGAATGGATTGATCCGGCTCCCGAGCCCTGCGGAACTCCCGCTCGTTATGGGAGTGGTGGGCCTGTTCCGAATCCGGGACGGGCGATCGCACGGAGTATTCGCACGGACTGAGGAGTGGATGTGGGGGATGTGGCGGTCGGCGCACGATCCGGACACGATGATCCCGAGGAGGGACACGAGCAGCTCGCCGAGTCGCCCGAAGCCGTGACCGACGAGATGAGTGATTCCCGGGGCGAGAGCCGGGGCGACGGTGGGTCCGAGGCCGGATCGGAGGCGAAGAAACCGCGCTCCTTCTGGAAGGAACTGCCTCTCCTGATCGTGATCGCGCTTGTTCTCGCGTTCTTGATCAAGGCCTTCCTGGTGCAGGCGTTCTCGATTCCCTCGGACTCGATGCAGAACACCTTGCAGCAGGGTGACCGGGTGCTGGTGGACAAGCTCACACCCTGGTTCGGCGCGGAGCCGAAGCGCGGCGAGGTCGTGGTCTTCGAGGATCCCGGCGGCTGGCTGGAGGGCACCCCGACCCCCCAGCCGAATGCGCTGCAGACGGTCCTCAGCACCATCGGGCTGATGCCGTCCGCCGAGGACAAGGACCTGATCAAGCGGGTCATCGCGGTCGGCGGCGACACAGTGGAGTGCAAGAAGGGCGGAAAGGTCGAGGTCAACGGGCAGGCGTTGAACGAGACCGATTACATCTACCCGGGCAACACCCCCTGTGACGACGAGCCGTTCGGGCCGATCACCGTGCCCAAGGGCAATCTCTGGGTGATGGGCGACCACCGGCAGAACTCGCTGGACTCCCGCTACCACCAGGAGCTGGCCGACCACGGCACGTTCCCCGCGGACAAGGTCGTCGGCCGCGCGATCGTCGTCGCCTGGCCGGTCAACCGCTGGTCCACGCTCCCGGTGCCCGACACCTTCGACCAGTCCGGGCTGAGTGCCGCCGCCTCGGCGGTCCCGGGTGCCGCTGCTGTTGCTCCCGGCGCCCTCGGTTTCGCCGGGGCGCTGCCGGTCGTGCTGTGGCGCAGGAGGAGGCTGACCCGGCGGCGTACCGCCGGGTAGGGTGCCGTCCCAGATCGTCGACCTCCGAGGATCTTTCTCCGGAGTGGGGGAGTACTGGGATGAGCGGGACCGGCAACGGGACTGAAGACGGGACCGGAAACGGGACCGAAGGTACGAACGGCGGCCGCGGCCGCCTCGGCGATGTGCTGTCGGGGCTGGTCGTGGCCGTCGGCTGTGTGCTCTTCCTCGGAGGCTTCGTCTGGGGGGCCGTCGAGTACCGGCCGTACACGGTGCCGACCAACTCGATGTCCCCGACGGTGAAGGCGGGCGACCGGGTGCTGGCGCAGCGGATATCCGGCGGCGACGTCCGGCGCGGGGACGTGGTGGTCTTCTCCGACAAGGAGTGGGCCGATATGCCGATGGTGAAGCGGGTGGTCGGGGTCGACGGCGACAAGGTCGCCTGCTGTGACGCGGACGGCCGGCTCACCGTCAACGGCAAGGCCGTCGAGGAGCCGTACGTGAAGGGGATGATCGGCGGGCGGGCCTCCACGGAGGACTTCGACGCGACCGTGCCCCAGGGGCAGCTGTTCATGCTCGGTGACGAGCGCAGCGGTTCGCTGGACTCGCGCACGCATCTGGCGGACCAGGCGCAGGGCGCGGTGCCGCGCTCGGCCGTGGACGCGCGGGTGGACGCCCTGGCCTGGCCGCTGGGCACCATGATCGACCGGCCGGAGGGCTTCGCGGCGCTGCCGGGTGGAGTGTCCGGTCCCGGGCCGGTGGGGCTGCTGGCCGGAGCGGTGGTGCTCGGAGCGCTGCTGATCCTGGGCGGGGCCGCGTACGGACCGGTCGCGGGATGGCTGTCCAGGCGGTCCCGGGCGGACCGGGAGGCGGGAGAGGAGGTCTCCGCGAGTGTCCGCCGAGGCTGAAGGCGCGCTGCCGGGGCCGGGTGGGGGCGCGCTGCGGAAGGTCGCGCGGGTGGTGCTGCTGGATCCCGAGGACCGGATTCTGCTGATGCACGGGTACGAGCCCGAGGACCCGGATGACACCTGGTGGTTCACGCCGGGCGGTGGTCTGGAGGGCGACGAGACCCGGGAGGAGGCCGCGCTCCGCGAACTCGCGGAGGAGACGGGGATCACACAGGTGGAGCTGGGGCCCGTGCTGTGGCGCCGGACCTGCTCCTTTCCGTTCGACGGGCGACGCTGGGACCAGGACGAGTGGTACTTCCTGGCACGTACGAGCCAGACCGGAACCTCTCCCGGCGGGCTCACCGAGCTTGAGCTGCGCAGTGTCGCGGGGATGAGGTGGTGGACCTCCGCCGAACTGTCGGCGGCGCGTGAGACGGTATATCCGACCAGGCTCGCCGAGCTGCTGCGTACGCTGCTCGACGAGGGTCCTCCGGACGCACCGGTGGTCCTCGCCCCCGAAAACGTCCAGGGGCGCGGGAGGCCGGAGCACAATGGGGGGACGTACGGCTGAAGGGGAACATTGCCATGAGCGCCGAGGACCTCGAGAAGTACGAGACCGAGATGGAGCTGAAGCTCTACCGGGAGTACCGCGATGTCGTCGGTCTGTTCAAATATGTGATCGAGACCGAGCGTCGCTTCTATCTCACCAATGACTACGAGATGCAGGTGCATTCCGTGCAGGGTGAGGTCTTCTTCGAGGTCACCATGGCGGACGCGTGGGTCTGGGACATGTACAGGCCGGCCAGGTTCGTCAAGCAGGTGCGGGTGCTCACGTTCAAGGACGTGAATATCGAGGAGCTGAACAAGAGCGATCTCGAACTGCCCGGCGGCTGAAGGACGTGAGCGGCGCTCCCCGGACGAGTGACCGGGTTGTCCACAACCGGTGAGTTATCCACCAAGATCCACTAGTGGTGGGCATACGCGTCAGAGTCGGTACCGGAGGTGGTGCCGAGATGAACGCGACGCGGGCACTGGGGCGGTTCGGCGAGGATCTCGCCGCGCGACTGCTGGCCGAGGCCGGACTGACCGTACTGGCCCGTAACTGGCGGTGCGGCAGGACCGGCGAGATCGACATCGTGGCCCGGGACCGAGACGCCCGGGGCGGGGACATGCTGGTCGTCTGCGAGGTGAAGACGCGCAGATCCGGTTCGTTCGAGCACCCGATGGCGGCGGTCACACCGGAGAAGGCGGACCGGCTGAGACGGCTCGCGGGCTGCTGGCTGGAGCGGTGCGGCGGCCCACCGCCCGGCGGAGTACGCATCGATCTGATCGGAGTGCTGCTGCCCCGGCGGGGCGCGCCCGTGGTCGAGCACGCCCGGGGGGTGGCCTGATGGGGTTCGCGCGCGCGTGCTCGGTGGCGCTGGTGGGCGTCGAAGGCGTGGTGGTCGAGGTCCAGGCGGACCTGGAGCCGGGTGTGGCCGCCTTCACGCTGGTGGGACTGCCGGACAAGAGCCTGGTGGAGAGCCGGCACCGGGTCAGGGCGGCCGTGGTGAACTCCGGCGCGGAGTGGCCGCAGAAGAAACTCACGGTGGGCCTGAGCCCCGCTTCCGTACCCAAGGGCGGCAGTGGGTTCGATCTCGCCGTGGCCGCCGCCGTGCTCGGCGCGGCGGAGCGTATCGACCCCGGAAAGATCGCCGATCTGGTGCTGATCGGGGAGTTGGGCCTGGACGGACGGGTCCGGCCGGTGCGCGGGGTGCTGCCGGCGGTGCTCGCGGCGGCCGAGGCGGGTTACCACCAGGTCGTCGTCCCCGAGCAGACCGCGGGCGAGGCGTCTCTGGTGCCCGGGGTGTCGGTCCTCGGGGTGCGCAGTCTGCGGCAGCTCATCGCCGTCCTGAGCGACGAGCCGGTGCCCGAGGAACCGCCGGGGCCCGTGACGGGGCGGCCCGACGCGATGCTGGCCGGGCTGATGGTGCCGGGCGCGGGGGTCGGCACCGGACTGGCCGCCGGCGTCGGGGGCGACGGGCACCGGCCGGACCTGGCCGACGTGGCCGGGCAGGCGGCGGCCCGTACGGCCCTGGAGGTGGCTGCCGCGGGCGGGCACCACCTGCTGCTCCACGGGCCGCCGGGCGCGGGCAAGACCATGCTGGCGGAGCGGCTTCCGGCGGTCCTGCCCTCACTGACCAGACAGGAATCCCTGGAGGTCACGGCGGTGCACTCGGTGGCGGGCATGCTGCCGCCGGGCGAGCCGCTCGTCCGTACCCCGCCCTACTGCGCACCGCACCACTCGGCGACCATGCAGTCACTGGTCGGCGGCGGGAACGGGATCCCGAGGCCGGGTGCGGTCTCGCTGGCACACCGCGGCGTACTTTTTCTGGACGAGGCTCCCGAATTCTCCGGCCGGGCGCTGGACGCCTTGCGGCAGCCACTGGAATCGGGGCATGTCGTGGTGGCCCGCAGCGCGGGGGTGGTCCGGCTGCCGGCGCGTTTCCTGATGATCCTGGCGGCCAACCCCTGTCCTTGTGGACGGCACACCCTGCACGGTGCGGGGTGCGAGTGCCCGCCCTCGGCGATCCGGCGCTACCAGTCACGGCTCTCCGGGCCGCTTCTCGACCGGGTCGATCTGCGGGTCGACGTCCAGCCCGTCGACCGAAGCGATCTGCTGGGACAGGGCGGCAGGGGCGAGTCGACGGCGGAGGTCGCCGCGCGGGTACGGGACGCCAGGCAGCGGTCGGCGGCCCGGCTGGAGGGCACGCCGTGGTCGGTCAACAGCGAGGTGCCGGGGCATGAGCTGCGGACCCGCTGGCTGGTCGCCCCCGGGGCGCTCGCGGCGGCCGAGCGCGACCTGGAGCGGGGCCTGCTCACCGCGCGCGGTCTGGACCGGGTACTGCGGGTGGCCTGGACCGTCGCGGATCTCGCCGGGCACGAGCGGCCGGAAGCGCGGGACGTGGCCCTGGCGCTGGAGCTGCGCACCGGTATCGCGCGCGGCGCCAGGGCCTCGGCGGGAGGAGTCTCATGACGCCCGGCGTCAGCTCGGAGGAGCGGCTGGCGCGGGCCGCGCTCACCCGGGTCCTCGAACCGGGTGACGAGCGGGGCGGACAGTGGCTGCGGCGGTTCGGCGCGGTCCGGCTGATGGCGCTGCTCACCTCGCCGGACGCCGGCCGGGAACAGCTCACCGATGTCCGTGAGCAGCGGCTCGGCGGCTACCGGATACGGGCGGTGGCGGCCGTTCCCGAGCGTGATCTGGCGGCGGTGGCCGAGGCCGGGGGCCGGTTCGTCTGCCCCGGTGACCGGGAGTGGCCCAGTCAGCTCGACGACCTGGGGGCGGCCCGGCCCATCGGGCTCTGGGTGCGGGGCCGCCCGGACCTGCGGATCTGGTCACTGCGCTCCGTCGCCGTCGTCGGGGCCAGGGCGTGTACCTCGTATGGGGCACATATGGCGGCGAATCTCGGCTCCGGTCTCGCCGAGCGCGGATGGGTGGTGACGTCCGGCGGGGCGTTCGGGGTGGACGGCGCGGCGCACCGCGGCGCGCTGGCGGCGGGCGGGGCCACCGTGGCCGTGCTCGCCTGTGGCGTCGATGTGGTCTATCCGCGCGGTCATGCCGAGTTGATCGGACGCATCGCCGAACAGGGACTGGTCATCGGTGAATTGCCGCCGGGCGATCACCCCACCCGCAGCAGATTCGTCCTCCGTAACCGCGTCATCGCCGCGCTCACCAGGGGAACGGTCGTGGTGGAGGCGGAGTACCGCAGCGGCTCCCTGGTCACGGCGCGCGCCGCCCAGCGGCTGGGCCGCTTCACCATGGGCGTTCCGGGGCCGGCCACCAGCGGACTCTCGGCCGGGGTCCACGAACTGCTGCGCGGCGAAGGCGCGCTGGTCACGGACGCCGCCGAAGTGATCGAGCTGGTGGGCGACATCGGTGACCTCGCCCCGCTCCGGCGCGGTCCCGTACTGCCCAGGGACCTGCTCGATCCGGTCAGCACACGGGTGCTGGAGGCGCTGCCCGCCCGGGGCGCCGCCGACGGCGGGCAGGTCGCGCGGGGTGCCGGCACGACGACGGACGAGGCGCTCGGCAAGCTGTACGAACTCCACTCGTTGGGGTTCGTCGAACGGCACGGCGACGGCTGGCAGTTGACGTCCCGGGCGACACCGGCGGGCACCGCGCGGCGAGGCGGTACTTGACCTGGGGCATTCGGGTGAAAAGGTGATGCCGATGACCTTCGTATCCCTCTCGGTGGTACCTCGGGGGCCGGCGCGGGCCGCGTCGGCCCCGGACTCCGGGGGCGGCCGACGGCGTCCGGCCGAGCGGGCGCGGGCGCCCGGTCCTCGCGTACCGCGACGCTCCAGTCACGCTACGCTCACCTGAATTCCGGCCCAGCCAGACGTCCTCCCGCACTTCACAGCAGAACGGCTCAAGGCGACGCATGCCCCAGCACACCTCCGGGTCCGACCGCGCGGCAGCGCCCCCCGCTGCCCGGGGCGCCGTGCGGCCCGCCGCGCCCTCGTCGCTCGACGAGCTGTGGCGGTCGTACAAGACCACGGGCGACGAGCGGTTGCGCGAGCAGTTGATCCTGCACTACTCGCCGCTGGTGAAGTACGTCGCGGGCCGGGTGAGTGTGGGGCTGCCGTCCAACGTCGAGCAGGCGGACTTCGTCTCCTCCGGGGTTTTTGGCCTGATCGACGCGATCGAGAAGTTCGACATCGCGCGGTCGATCAAGTTCGAGACGTACGCGATCACCCGTATCCGCGGCGCGATGATCGACGAACTCAGGGCCCTGGACTGGATTCCGCGCTCGGTGCGGCAGAAGGCGCGGGCCGTCGAGCGCGCCTACGCCACGCTGGAGGCGCAGTTGCGGCGCACGCCCTCGGAGGGTGAGGTCGCCGCCGAGATGGGCATCGCCCTGGAAGAACTGCACGCGGTTTTCAGCCAGTTGTCGCTGGCGAACGTGGTGGCGCTGGAGGAACTGCTGCATGTCGGCGGGGAGGGCGGCGACCGGCTCAGCCTGATGGACACCCTGGAGGACACCGCCGCCGACAATCCGGTGGAGGTGGCCGAGGACCGCGAGCTGCGGCGGCTGCTGGCCCGCGCCATCAACACACTCCCGGACCGGGAGAAGACCGTCGTCACGCTGTACTACTACGAAGGACTCACCCTCGCCGAGATCGGCAATGTCCTTGGCGTGACGGAGAGCCGGGTCAGTCAGATCCACACAAAGTCCGTGCTCCAGCTGCGGGCCAAGCTGGCCGACGTCGGACGCTGACGCTGTGTTCGCGCCGCCCCGTCCGTAGAGTGGAGGCGTGCCCAGGATTCGAGCGGCCTCCGTGGCCGAGCACCGGACCATGCAACGCGGCGCTCTGCTGGACGCCGCGCGCTCCCTGCTGTCCGAAGGCGGTACGGAAGCGCTGACGTTCCCCGCGCTCGCCGAACGCACGGGCCTCGCCAGATCCTCCGTCTATGAGTATTTCCGCTCGCGCGCCGCCGTCGTCGAGGAGTTGTGCGTCGTCGACTTCCCGGTCTGGGCGGCGGAGGTCGAGGCGGCCATGGCCGGAGCGGATACGCCCGAGGCCAAGGTCGAGGCCTACGTACGGCAGCAACTCGAGCTGGTCGGCGACCGGCGGCACCGCGCCGTCGTGGCCATCTCCGCAGGCGAGTTGGACGCCGGCGCCCGCGAGAAGATCCGCGCCGCGCACGGCGGGCTGATCGCCATGATCGTGGAAGCCCTCGGCGAACTGGGCCACGAGCAGCCCCGGCTCGCCGCGATGCTGCTCCAGGGCGTCGTCGACGCGGCGGTCCGGCGTATCGAACTCGGCGCGGCCGAGGCACCGCCGGAGATCGCCGAGGCGGCGGTGTCCATGGCGCTGCGAGGCGTACGGGGCTGAGCCGCCGCAGCTCCCGGTCCCGGCGCCGCCCGCTCCCGCGCCGGGTGAGCCAGGTGAACGACGGGCCCCGGTCGTGCGCGCGTCGCCACACGCGCCCCCGGTGACCGGCCTATGTCCGGCGACCCGCTCGGCGGCATCCGGTCCGGTGCGCCCAGACCGCCACCGTCAACAGAGCCAGGGCGTGAAGCGCGGTGCCGGCCGCTGACGCGGTGGCCGGCGTCGGTGCGCGTGGTGGCGACGGCGTCCTGACCGACGGTGTCATGACCGCGGCCGGCTCTGGTACGCCGTGGACCGGGAGGAGCCGGGACGGACCTCGCCGGAGCAGTTCCGGGGGCAGCAGCGACAGCGGATCCAGATAGGTCTCGCCCCGCAGCAGGCCCCAGTGCAGACAACTCGCCGGGCAGTGGGACGAGGCGGCCGACGCCCGCGTCCCCACCACTTGGCCCGCTGTCACCTCGTCCCCCTTGGCGACCAGCGGCTCCACCGGCTCGTAGGTGATCCGCAGGGGCGGGGTCCCCGTGCCCGGCAGCGTGATCGACAGCACGCCGCGGCCCGCCACCCGGCCCGCGTGGGAGACCTGGCCCGAGGCCGCGGCCCGTACCGAGGTGCCCGGGGCGGCGGCGAGATCCACGCCGCGGTGACCAGGACCGTACGCGGAGAGCGGCGGCTCCCAGCCGCGCAGCACCACCGGGCGCACTCCCACCGGCCAGACCCGGCGGCCGTCCGGGCCGACGGCCGCGTCCACCGCCCCGGCGGTGGACGTACCGAACAGCGTCAGAGCGAGTGGAGCGAGCGCGAAGAGGAGAACGGGGAGGCTTCCCGTGCGTGGGAAGAGCGATCGGAACAATGACGCGAGAAGGGTGAGCGAAGCGATACGGGCAGTGATCATGCGTACAGCGTCGCCCGGATCGACCCAACCGCGCTGATCATGACCCGGTTCTGTGGAGTACCGACCGGTTGTGGACAACGCCGTCACCCGGGGGTGCGAAGGTCCCGTACACTTCTTGTGGCGATCCGGGTCACCGGGTCGACTTCGCACGCCCCGCCATCGGCCCCTTCGAGCCGATGCTCGCGCTTCTCGGTCCTTCGTGGCACAGCGCACCGGGGCGTCAGGCGCGACTGCCGTCCGGCGGACGCGACAACCGAGTACCTCAAGGAGTACGGCCATGGCCGTCGTCACGATGCGGGAGCTGCTGGAAAGCGGCGTCCACTTCGGTCACCAGACCCGCCGTTGGAACCCGAAGATGAAGCGCTTCATCTTCACCGAGCGCAACGGCATTTACATCATCGACCTGCTCCAGTCGCTGTCGTACATCGACCGCGCCTACGAGTTCGTCAAGGAGACCGTCGCCCACGGCGGCTCCATCATGTTCGTCGGTACGAAGAAGCAGGCCCAGGAAGCGATCGCCGAGCAGGCGACGCGCGTGGGCATGCCCTACGTCAACCAGCGCTGGCTGGGCGGCATGCTCACCAACTTCTCCACCGTCTACAAGCGCCTTCAGCGTCTGAAGGAGCTCGAGCTCATCGACTTCGAGGATGTGGCCGCCTCCGGCCTCACCAAGAAGGAGCTTCTGGTCCTCTCCCGCGAGAAGGCCAAGCTGGAGAAGACCCTCGGTGGTATCCGCGAGATGCAGAAGGTGCCCAGCGCCGTCTGGATCGTCGACACCAAGAAGGAGCACATCGCCGTCGGTGAGGCGCGCAAGCTCCACATCCCGGTCGTCGCGATCCTCGACACCAACTGCGACCCCGACGAGGTCGACTACAAGATCCCGGGCAACGACGACGCGATCCGCTCCGTCACCCTGCTCACCCGCGTGATCGCCGACGCCGTCGCCGAGGGCCTCATCGCCCGCTCCGGTGTCGCCACCGGTGACTCGAAGCCGGGCGAGAAGGCCGCCGGCGAGCCCCTCGCCGAGTGGGAGCGCGACCTGCTCGAGGGCGAGAAGAAGGACGACGCCGAGGCCGAGAAGCCCGCCGAGGCCCAGACCGAGGCGCCCGCCGAGGCCGAGGCCGAGGTCCAGACCTCCGCCGAGACGGAGAAGGTCGCCGACGCCGAGCAGGCCGAGGCGCCCGCCGAGGCCGCTGCCCCGGCCGAGGACACCGAGCAGGCCTGACCTTCACAGGTTCGGTAGTTGACGGCGGGGGCCCACCGGCCCCCGCCGTTCACCCGTAGATCCCTCAGACCGTCGAGAGAGAATTACAGATCATGGCGAACTACACCGCCGCTGACGTCAAGAAGCTCCGCGAGCTCACCGGCGCCGGCATGATGGACTGCAAGAAGGCGCTGGACGAGGCCGACGGCAACGTCGACAAGGCCGTCGAGCTGCTCCGCGTCAAGGGCCAGAAGGGCGTCGCCAAGCGCGAAGGCCGTTCGGCCGAGAACGGCGCTGTCGTCTCCCTCATCTCCGAGGACAAGACCTCCGGCGTTCTGCTGGAGCTGAAGTGCGAGACGGACTTCGTCGCCAAGGGTGACAAGTTCCAGGCCGTCGCCAACACCCTCGCCGCGCACGTCGCGGCGACCTCCCCGGCCGACCTCCCGGCGCTGCTTGCCTCCGAGATCGAGGCCGGCAAGACCGTGCAGGCGTACGTCGACGAGGCCAACGCCAACCTCGGCGAGAAGATCGTCCTGGACCGCTTCGCGCAGTTCACCGGCGGTTACGTGGCCGCGTACATGCACCGCACCATGCCCGACCTCCCGCCGCAGGTCGGCGTCCTGGTCGAGCTGGACAAGGAGAGCGCCGAGGTCGCCAAGGACGTCGCGCAGCACATCGCCGCCTTCGCCCCGAAGTACCTCAACCGCGACGAGGTCCCGGCCGAGACGGTCGAGAACGAGCGCCGCGTCGCCGAGGCGACCTCCCGCGAGGAGGGCAAGCCCGAGGCCGCCCTTCCGAAGATCGTCGAGGGGCGCGTCAACGGCTTCTTCAAGGACGTCGTCGTCACGGAGCAGGCGTTCGCCAAGGACAACAAGAAGTCCGTCCAGAAGGTTCTGGACGAGGCCGGTGTCGCCCTGACGCGCTTCGCGCGCATCAAGGTCGGCGTCTGAGTCCGTACGCGATCAACCAAAGACCCCGATAGGGTCTGACGCAGTCGTCCGCGTACGCGCCGGGCGATCGCAGATCTGACGAGGAGGCCATTGCCGCACTGGGAACCGCAAGGACCCCCGGCAATGGCCTTCTTCGTATGTGCACGAGGAGATCTCCATGGAACAGGCCGATACAAGCGACGACGGCAAGAAGCCCGTTGACCTGAGGGCCGACGACGCCAAGAAGCACGGCCGCGTCATGCTGAAGCTGTCCGGTGAGGCGTTCGCCGGCCGGGGCGCGCTCGGAGTCGACCCCGACGTCGTCCACGCCATCGCCCGCGAGATCGCCGCCGTCGTCCGGGACGGCGCCCAGATCGCGGTCGTGATCGGCGGCGGTAACTTCTTCCGCGGCGCCGAACTCCAGCAGCGCGGCATGGACCGGGCACGCTCCGACTACATGGGCATGCTCGGTACGGTCATGAACTGCCTGGCCCTCCAGGACTTCCTGGAGAAGGAAGGCATCGATTCCCGCGTCCAGACCGCCATCACCATGGGCCAGGTCGCGGAGCCCTACATCCCGCTGCGCGCCGTACGCCACCTGGAGAAGGGCCGCGTCGTCATCTTCGGCGCCGGCATGGGCATGCCGTACTTCTCCACCGACACCACGGCGGCCCAGCGTGCGCTGGAGATCGATGCCGAGGTCCTGCTGATGGGGAAGAACGGGGTGGACGGGGTCTACGACTCCGACCCCAAGACCAACCCGGGAGCGGTCAAGTTCGACGCCCTGGAGTACAGCGAGGTGATCGGCCGCGACCTGCGCGTCGCCGACATGACCGCCATCACGCTGTGCCAGGACAACAAGCTGCCGATCCTCGTCTTCGAATTGCTGACCGAGGGCAATATCGCGCGCGCGGTCAATGGTGAGAAGATCGGCACGCTCGTGAGCGACCAGGGGACCCGGAACTGATCCGGTGATCCGGGACCGATCCGGTGGCCCCGGGACCGATCCGGGGTGGCCCCGTACGGGGATGGACAAAGGCCTGCCGGTCGGACACCGTGCAGGAGAAGACGCGACGCAGGATCCGCCGGCCTATGAGCACGCCGGGCCCATCAAGACACGCAGGAGCAAGTGGTGATCGAAGAGACCCTCCTCGAGGCCGAGGAGAAGATGGAGAAGGCCGTCCTGGTCGCCAAAGAGGACTTCGCCGCGATCCGCACCGGACGCGCGCACCCGGCGATGTTCAACAAGATCGTGGCGGACTACTACGGTGCCCTGACCCCGATCAATCAGCTGGCGTCGTTCTCCGTGCCCGAGGCGCGGATGGCCGTGGTGACCCCGTTCGACAAGAGCGCGCTGCGCAATATCGAGCAGGCCATCCGGGACTCCGACCTCGGCGTCAACCCGAGCAACGACGGCAACATCATCCGGGTGGTTTTCCCGGAGCTGACCCAGGACCGCCGCAAGGAGTTCATCAAGGTCGCCAAGACCAAGGCCGAGGACTCGAAGATCTCGATCCGCGCCGTCCGCCGCAAGGCCAAGGAGACCATCGACAAGATGGTCAAGGACGGCGAGGTCGGCGAGGACGAGGGCCGCCGCGCGGAGAAGGAGCTCGACGACACCACCGCGAAGTATGTCGCGCAGGTCGACGAGCTGCTCAAGCACAAGGAAGCCGAGCTGCTCGAGGTCTGATGAACGACTCTTCCCGGGGGGCCCCGCCGACAGCTGGTTACTGGGGACCGTACGACCAGGGGGCTGCCCCGGCGGGTCCTGCCTACGATGGGCATGCCGCACAGCAGACTCGCCCCATGCCCATCGTGCCCGACGGACCCGCCGACGGCGGGGACCAGGACGACGACCGGGGGGCTGCTCGGCCGGGCGGCCCCCTGTTCCGCGACGAGACTCCGCAGGAGCCCATGGCCGCCCCTCCGCCGCCCCCGCCGAAGAAGCGGGCCGGCCGTGACCTGCCCGCGGCCATAGGGGTCGGAGTCGGCCTCGGCGCGGTGGTCGCGGCTTCGCTCTTCATCGTCAAGGCCGTGTTCATCGGCGTCATAGCGATCGCCGTGGTGATCGGACTGTGGGAGCTGACCTCGCGGCTCTACGAGAAGAAGGGCATCAAGGCCCCGCTCGTACCGCTGGCCGTCGGCGGCGCCGCGATGGTCGTCGCCGGATACGCGCGGGGAGCGGAGGGCGCCTGGGTCGCGATGGCCCTCACCGCGCTCGCGGTACTGATCTGGCGGATGACGGAACCACCCGAGGGCTACCTCAAGGACGTCACCGCCGGCGTCTTCGCCGCGTTCTACGTACCGTTCCTGGCCACCTTCGTCGCGATGATGCTCACCGCGCACGACGGTCCGGAGCGAGTGCTGATGTTCCTCCTGCTGACGGTGGTCAGCGACACCGGCGCGTACGCGGTCGGCTGGCGCTTCGGCACGCACAAACTCGCGCCGCGCATCAGCCCCGGCAAGACCCGCGAAGGGCTGGGCGGAGCCATCGCCTTCGCGATGGTCGCCGGCGCGCTCTGCATGGAATTCCTGATCGAGGACGGGGCCTGGTGGCAGGGACTGCTGCTCGGCCTCGCGGTCGCGGCCAGTGCCACGCTCGGTGACCTCGGCGAGTCGATGATCAAGCGGGACCTCGGCATCAAGGACATGGGCACCCTGCTGCCGGGCCACGGCGGCATCATGGACCGGCTGGACTCCCTGCTGCCCACGGCTCCGGTGGTCTGGCTGCTGCTGGTGGTCTTCGTAGGCTCCTGACCAGCCGATGTGTCGCGCGGGGGTTCGTTGTCCACAGGGCAGCGGGCCCCCTTCGTACGATCCGTAAGATCCGTACGATCCAGGTTCGGTACGAAGCGGAGCCAGGAAGCGAGGCGTCACATGGCCGGTGCGCATCCGATCGAGCCAGGAACCACGGGGGAGTCCGCGCCGCAGCGCGTCTGGTACACCTCATACGGCTCCAACACGCACCTTGACCGGCTTGCCTGCTACATCAAGGGTGGCCGGCCGTCCGGCGCCGGCAGGACATACCCGGGGTGCCGGGACCGGCGCATGCCCAGTCGGTCCGTTCCTGTGGAGCTGAGGGGCGCCCTCTACTTCGCCACGGAGTCGCCGGTCTGGGGCGGCGGGCGAGCCTTCTACGACCCAGAACCGGACGGGCGGGTCTATGCCCGCGCCCACCTTGTCTCGTCGGCGCAGTTCGCGGACATCGCGGCTCAGGAGATGTACAGGAGCCCGGGTGAGGACCTCGATCTCAGCGAGGTGCTCACATCGGGCGTCGCAAGGCTGGGGACCGGACGGTACGAGACGCTCGTGTGTGCGGGGCAGATGGACGGGCTGCCCGTCCTCACCTTCACCGCCCCTTGGGGGGTGGACGACGTGGCCTCGGTTCCTCCCTCTCGCGCCTACGTGCGTTTCCTCGCCTCCGGCTTGCTTGAGGCGGGGGCCTGGGACGCGGAGGTCGTGGCGGCCTACGTCGCCGCGTCGCGGGGGGCCGCCGGCCATTGGCCGGAACAGGCGATCCGGGACCTGATCGCGGAGTGATCCGCAGCTCATTCGCCCTGAGCGGCGATGCCGGCCGGGCCGTCCGCGGGCCGTCCGGGCGGGGCCGACGATGACCACTGACGACCGCTGACGACCCTACGGATCCACTGCCAAGCTGGTCACTGCGCGGGGTCTGCGACACTGGACGGACCATGCCTGTACCCGGAGAACTCACTTTCGTCGCGCCCCGCGGAGCCAAGAAGCCCCCGCGGCATCTCGCCGACCTCACGCCCACCGAACGCCGCGAGGCCGTCGCCGCGATCGGCGAGAAGGCGTTCCGCGCCAAGCAGCTGTCACAGCACTACTTCGCGCGCTACGCACACGACCCCGAGCAGTGGACCGACATCCCGGCCGCCGCACGCCAGAAGCTGGCGACGGAGCTGCTGCCCGACCTGATGTCGGTGGTACGGCACATCTCCTGCGACGACGACGCCACCCGTAAGACGCTCTGGCGGCTGCACGACGGGACCCTCGTCGAGTCCGTGCTGATGCGCTATCCGGACCGGGTCACGATGTGTATCTCGTCCCAGGCGGGCTGCGGGATGAACTGCCCGTTCTGCGCCACCGGACAGGCCGGTCTGGACCGTAATCTGTCCACCGCCGAGATCGTGCACCAGATCGTCGACAGCATGCGCGCCCTGCGCGACGGAGAGGTCCCGGGCGGTCCTTCCCGGCTGTCCAACATCGTCTTCATGGGCATGGGCGAGCCGCTCGCCAACTACAACCGGGTGGTCGGGGCGATCCGCCGGCTCACCGACCCCGAGCCCGACGGCCTGGGCCTCTCGCAGCGCGGGATCACCGTCTCGACGGTCGGTCTGGTGCCGGCGATGCTGCGCTTCGCGGACGAGGGCTTCAAGTGCCGGCTCGCGGTCTCCCTGCACGCGCCCGACGACGAGCTGCGCGACACGCTCGTCCCGGTCAACACGCGCTGGAAGGTCCGCGAAGTGCTGGACGCCGCCTGGGAGTACGCGGAGAAGTCCGGCCGCCGGGTCTCCATCGAGTACGCCCTGATCCGGGACATCAACGACCAGGCCTGGCGCGGCGACCGGCTGGGCCGACTGCTCAAGGGCAAGCGGGTGCACGTCAATCTGATCCCGCTCAACCCGACGCCCGGCTCGAAGTGGACGGCCTCGCGGCCCGAGGACGAGAAGGCGTTCGTCGACGCGATCGCGGCGCACGGCGTGCCGGTGACCGTACGGGACACCCGCGGCCAGGAGATCGACGGAGCGTGCGGACAGCTGGCGGCGTCCGAGCGCTGAGGGACCGAAGTTCGAGACGCTGAAGGTGGCGAGGCCGAAAAAGGCCCTCCATGTACTCTGGGTTCGAACGCATTACATATTTCCGACAGGGGAGCGCCACAGCGCTGAGAGTGCGGCACATGTCCGTGAGAGCGGGCAGCGGCCGCAGACCCTCTGAACCTTGCCCAGGTCATTCTGGGTAGGAAGTTCGGTCATCACTCAAGCTGTTGCGCCCTGCCCGCGGCCCGTTCCGTACGGACCCGGGCAGGGCCGCGTCTTCTCCTGGATATCCCAGGAGGAAATCAGTGAGCACCACCAGCATCAGACGGATGGCGGTCGGCGCGGTCGCCGCCGTCCTCGGTGTCCCGACGCTCGCCGCCTGCGGCGGTTCCGGGGCGTCCGACGACAGCGGTTCCGGGTCCAGGACCGTCACCCTCGTCAGCCATGACTCGTTCGCGGCCTCCCCTTCCGTACTGAAGGCGTTCACCCAGCAGACCGGCTACAAGGTCACGGTGCTGAAGAGCGGCGACGCCGGCGCGGCGCTCAACAAGGAGATCCTGACCAAGGGTTCGCCGCAGGGCGATGTCTTCTTCGGCGTCGACAACACCCTGCTCTCGCGCGCCCTCGACAACGGTCTCTTCACGCCGTACCGGGCGAAGGGACTCGACCAGGTCGAGGCCGGTGCGCAGCTCGACAAGGACAAGCACCGGGTCACCCCGATCGACACCGGCGACCTCTGCGTCAACTACGACAAGAAGTACTTCGCGGACAAGAAGCTCGCGCCGCCCCGGTCCTTCGACGACCTGGTCAAGCCCCAGTACAAGAACCTGCTCGTCACCGAGAACGCCGCGACGTCCTCGCCGGGCCTCGGTTTCCTCCTCGGTACGGTCGCGCGGTACGGCGACGACGGCTGGCAGGCGTACTGGAAGAAGCTGAAGGCCAACGGCGTCCAGGTCGTCGACAGCTGGGAGCAGGCCTACAACGAGAACTTCTCCGGCTCCGCGGGCGGCAGGAAGGCCAAGGCGGACCGGCCGCTCGTCGTCTCGTACGCCTCCAGCCCCCCGGTCGAGGTGCTCTACGCGAAGCCACGGCCGAAGGAGGCCCCGACCGGAGTCTCGACCGGCACCTGCTTCCGGCAGACCGAGTTCGCCGGGCTGCTGGACGGCGCGAAGAACGAGGCCGGCGGCAAGGCCCTGCTGGACTTCCTGATCAGTAAGAAGTTCCAGGCGGACATGCCGCTGAACATGTTCGTGAACCCGGTGGTCAAGGACGTCCCGCTGCCCGAGCTGTTCACCACGTTCGGCGCGACCGTCGACAAGCCGGAGACCGTGGCGCCCGACAGGATCGCCGCCAACCGTGAGCAGTGGATCCAGTCGTGGACCTCACTCGTCGTGAAGTAGCCGACGCCAAGGCGCCGGTCGGGCGGCCGGGGCGGCCAGGGCGGGCCGGGCGCGGGAACGTGCTGCGGCTCGCCCTCATGGCCGTGCCCGTCGCCTTCTTCGCGGTCTTCTTCGCGTACCCCGTGACCGCGATCGTCGGCCGCGGGCTCAGGGCCGGCGGCGTCTGGCAACTCGGCCGCGCCGGGGACGTACTGAGCCGTCCCGACATCCTCGACGTCCTGTGGTTCACCACCTGGCAGGCCCTCGCCTCCACCGCGCTCACCCTGCTGATCGCGCTGCCCGCCGCCTATGTCTTCGCACGCTTCGACTTCCCCGGCAAACAGCTGCTGCGCGCGGTGGTCACCGTGCCGTTCGTGCTGCCGACCGTCGTCGTCGGTACGGCCTTCCTGGCACTGCTCGGGCGCGGCGGGCCGCTCGACGACCTGTGGGGCGTACGGCTCGACACCACCGTGTGGGCGATCCTCCTCGCGCATGTCTTCTTCAACTACGCCGTGGTCGTACGGACCGTGGGCGGTCTGTGGTCGCAGCTCGACCCGCGCCAGGAAGAGGCCGCGCGCGTGCTGGGCGCCGGCCGGCTCGCGGCCTGGTGGCGGGTGACGCTGCCGGCCCTCGCACCCGCCGTCGCGGCCGCCGCCCTGATGGTCTTCCTCTTCACCTTCACCTCCTTCGGGGTCGTGCAGATCCTGGGCGGACCCGCCTTCTCCACGCTGGAGGTGGAGATCTACCGGCAGACCGCGGAACTGCTCGACCTGCCCACCGCGGCCGTGCTGACCCTGGTGCAGTTCGCGGCGGTCGGCGCGATCCTGGCGGTGCACGCGTGGACCGTACGGAGGCGGGAGACCGCGCTGAGGCTGGTGGACCCCGCGCAGACCTCGCGCAGGCCGCGGGGGACCGGCCAGTGGGCACTGCTCGGCGGGGTCTTCGGCACCGTGCTGCTGCTGATCCTGCTGCCGCTCGGGGTGCTGGTCGAGCGCTCCCTCGACGGTCCCGGAGGTTACGGTCTCGCCTTCTACCGGGCGCTCGGGGAAGTGGACGCGAGTGGCGGTACGTTCCTCGTGCCGCCGTGGGAAGCGGTCCGGAACTCACTGCTGTACGCCCTGGTCGCCACGGCCTTCGCGCTCGTCGTGGGCGGGCTGGCGGCGGCCGCGCTGACCCGGCGCGCGGGCCGGCTCGTCCGGGGTTTCGACGCGCTGCTGATGCTGCCGCTCGGTGTCTCGGCCGTGACCGTCGGCTTCGGCTTCCTGATCACACTCGACAAGCCGCCGCTGGATCTGCGGGCCTCCTGGATCCTCGTACCGCTCGCCCAGGCGCTGGTCGGCGTCCCCTTCGTCGTACGGACCATGCTGCCGGTGCTGCGGGCGGTGGACGGGCGGCTGCGCGAGGCGGCGGCGGTTCTCGGCGCGTCCCCGCTGCGCGCCTGGCGGGAGGTCGATCTGCCGCTGGTACGGCGGGCGTTGCTGGTCGCGGCCGGTTTCGCGTTCGCCGTCTCGCTCGGCGAGTTCGGCGCGACGGTGTTCATCGCGCGACCCGACCGGCCCACGCTGCCGGTCGCCGTCGCCCGCCTGCTGGGGCGGCCGGGCGAGCTCAACTACGGGCAGGCGATGGCTCTGTCCACGGTCCTGATGGTGGTGTGCGCCGTGTCCCTGCTGGTGCTCGAACGTATCCGTACCGACCGCTCCGGAGAGTTCTGATGGCCTTGCTGACCCTGTCGGACGTGACCGTACGTTTCGGGAGCCTTAAGGGTCCGCGAACGGATTCGCGCACGGCACCGGAACCGCGCACGGCTCTCGACGCGGTCGATCTGGAGATGACCGAGCACGAGATCGTCTGCGTGCTGGGGCCGAGCGGCAGCGGCAAGTCGACCCTGCTGCGGGTGGTCGCCGGGCTCCAGGACCTGGACGGCGGGCGGGTGTCGCTGGACGGCACCGACCAGGCGGGTGTGCCGGCGCACCGGCGCGGGGTCGGGCTGATGTTCCAGGATCATCAGCTCTTCCCGCAGCGCGACGTGGGCGGCAATGTCGCCTTCGGGCTGCGGATGCGCGGGGTGTCCCGGGACGAACGGGCGTGCCGGGTGGCGGAGTTGCTCGATCTCGTCGGGCTGCCGGGCTCCGGCCGACGGGCCGTCGCCGCGCTGTCAGGCGGCGAGCAGCAGCGCGTCGCCCTGGCACGGGCGCTGGCCCCACAGCCCCGGCTGCTGATGCTGGACGAGCCGCTCGGCCAGCTGGACCGCGGTCTGCGGGAGCGGCTGGTGGTCGAACTGCGCGGTCTCTTCGGGCGGTTGGGTACAACCGTGCTCGCCGTCACCCATGACCAGGGTGAGGCCTTCGCGCTCGCCGACCGTGTCGTGGTGATGCGGGACGGGCGGATCGCCCAGACCGGCCCCCCGCAGGAGGTCTGGCAGCGGCCGGCCTCGGCGTTCGTGGCGCGGTTCCTCGGCTTCGACAATGTCGTGGCCGCGACGGTGAGCGGCGGGGCCGCCGACACCGTCTGGGGCAAGATCCCGGTGCCCGAAGGCTCCGCGCAGGGCGAGCGGACGGTACTCGTCCGGCCCGCCGGGGTACGGCTGGTCGACCCTGCAGAGGGACTGCGCTGCACGGTCGAGGCCCGTACGTTCCGGGGCAGCCGGGTCGCCGTACTGCTGCGGCCGGACGAACGGGGCGGCGGGCCGGCGCTGGAGGCCGAGTGCGGGCTGCGGGACGCGCCGGGGGAGGGGACGACGGTGGGGGTCACCTTCGCGCCCGAGGATGTGGTGGTGCTCACGGCCTAGTGCCGGTCGCGGCACTAGAGACTGTCGTCGAACCGGTCGACCTGCCGTGGAACCGCCGTCGTGGCGGAGGACCCCGCCCGGACCAGTCCGAGTTCGTACGCCAGGATCACCGCCTGCGCCCGGTCCCGGAGCCGCATCTTCGCGAACAGCCGGTTGATATGGGTCTTGACGGTGTGGTCCGAGATGGTGAGACGTCCGGCGATCTCGGCGTTGGACAGGCCCCGCGCGATCAGGACGAGCACCTCCGCCTCGCGGGCGGTGAGTCCCTCCAGCGTGCGCGCGGGCGGTACGGACGCGCGCTGGCGGGCGAATTCCGCGATCAGCCGCTTGGTGATCTCGGGCGCCAGCAGTGCGTCGCCCCGGGCCACGACCCGTACGGCATGGAGCAGTTCGGGAAACGTCGCGTCCTTGAGGAGGAAGCCACCGGCCCCGGCGGCCAGCGCGTCGTAGACGTACTCGTCCAGGTCGAAGGTGGTCAGGATCAGCACCTTCGTCGCGCCCTCGGAGGCGGCGAGGATCTCGCGGGCCGCCTCTATGCCGTTCTTGTATGGCATCCGGATATCGAGAAGCGCCAGGTCGGGCCGTTGCTCGGCGGCGACACGCACGGCCTGGACGCCGTCCTCCGCCTCGCCCACGACCCTGATGTCGTGCTGGGTGGACAGCAGGTTGACGAAGCCGGTCCGCACCACCGACTGGTCGTCGGCGACGATCGCCTTGATCACCAAGGGAGTTCAGCCTCCACGAGAAAACCGCCGTCAGGGCCAGGACCGGCCGTGAGCCGCCCGCCGAGCAGGGCGGCCCGTTCGCGCATCCCCACCAGACCGTGCCCCCAGGGGCGGTCGGCGGCGGGGCCGGGGCCGTCGTCGCCGATCCGGATCGTCAGCAGGTCGGCGCGGTAGCCGATCTCCACCAGCGTACGGGCGCCGGGGGCATGCCGACGGGCGTTGGTCAACGCCTCCTGCACGATGCGGTACGCCGACAGCTCCCAGGAGGCGGCCGGCCCGGTCCGCTCGGCGGTGCCGGTCCGCTCGCCGGTGACGCGCAACTCCGCGTCGCCGCCCACCGCCCGGTGCTGTTCCAGCAGTTCGTCCAGCCGGTCGAGCGTCGGCTGGGGCGCGGTCGCCGCCCTCCCGTCGGACCGGGTGCGCAGGACACCGAGCAGACGGCGCAGTTCGGCCATCGAGGTGCGCGCCGTCCCCGCGATGTCCTGGAAGGCGGTCTGGGCCTGCGGGGAGAGGCCGGGTGTGGTGTACGCGGCGCTCTCCGCCTGGACCGCGATCATCGAGACCGAGTGCGAGACCACGTCGTGCAGTTCGCGGGCGATCGCCGCGCGCTCCGCCTCCGCCGCCTGACGGCGCTCCATCGCGATCAACTGCTCCTGCGCGGCGCTCCGTTCGCGCCGGGTCTCCGCACGCGCCCGTACGGCGTCCCCGGCACTGACCGCCCCCAGGATCACCGCGGTCAGTACGAAGGTCTCGGCGAACAGCCCCAGGGAGAGCGAGTTGCCCAGCCGCACCGGCGGCACGAGCTCCGGGGCGATGGTCTGCCAGGTACGGATATGGAACAGATTCGCGGCCAGGGACGCCAGGAAGCCCCCGCCGACGATCAGCGCGGGATGCTGGACCCGGTGTCTGCCGAGTGTGTAGAAGCCGATCAGCCCGCTCACCAGCGCCGTGTAGGAGACGTTGGAGTGGGGGCTGGCGGCGAAGTTGATCAGGACCGACGCCACCGTCAGGATCGCGACGGCGGGCAGAGTCCGGCGCCACATCAGGGACGCCGCCGAGACCAGCTCCATGGCCGAGAAGAACAGCCCCGTCGAGACCGTCGGACTGTCCGCAACCAGGAGTAGCTCCGACGCCTCGCAGCAGGTCAGCACGGCCCCGGTGACCCAGGGGTAGGCGGGGGAGGCGACCGTACGGCGCAGGTGTCCCCGCACGGTGCGCGATGTCCTGAGGAGGCGGCTCATGCCCCGATTCTTGGACATCGCGCCGGGGAGCCGCGTCAGACCACGGGTTGATCCGCGGCCCGGCGACGACCGTACTGCCGACGGCATGACGGGCCCCGACCCATGGTCAGATCGGCCCCGCCCCGTCGTCCGGTCAGGCCGCCGTGAGCCGGGCGAGCGCCTCCGGTGCCTCGTCCACGGAGTCGACGAGCGCGATACGGGACTCCATGGACCGCTCCCTCGCCAGCGCCTGGAGCAGCGGCCAGGTGGGCAGCCGCTCCGTCCAGTGGACGCGGTCGACCAGGACCATCGGGGTCGGCTCGCCACGCGACTCGTAGTAGTTCGGTGTCGCGTTGTCGAAGATCTCCTGGACCGTGCCGGCCGCGCCGGGCAGGAAGATCACTCCCGCGTTGGAGCGGGCCAGCAGGCCGTCCTCACGGGTGGCGTTGGCGAAGTACTTGGCGATGTGGGAGGCGAAGGCGTTGGGCGGCTCGTGGCCGTAGAACCAGGTGGGGACGCCGACGGAAGCGTCGCCCTTCGGCCAGCGGGCCCGTATGTCGAAGGCGGCCCGCGCCCAGTCGGAGATGGACGGGGCGAACGAGGGTGCCGCGGCGAGGAGTTCGAGCGCTTCGTCCAGCATGCCGTCGGGGTGGCAGGCGGCGTACGCACCGAGGTTCGCGGCCTCCATGGCGCCGGGCCCGCCGCCGGTGGCGACGGTCAGTCCGGTACGGGTGAGGGAGCGCCCGAGCCGGGCGGCGCCCGCGTACGCGTCGGTGCCACGGGCCATCGCGTGCCCGCCCATGACGCCCACGACCCGGGTGCCGACGAGCAGTTCGTCCAGGGCGTCGGAGATCGCGTCGTCGTGCACCGAGCGGAGCATGGAGGCGAATATGTCGCCGTCGGCCTTGGTCCGCTCGAACCAGTCGTAGGCACGGGCATCGGGCGTGGTCTCGTAACCGCCCTCCGTGAGGCCCTCGAAGAGCTGGTCGGGCGAGTAGAGGAGTCCCCGGTAGGGGTCGAAGGGGAGGTTCGGCACGGGCGGGAAGACCATGGCGCCGTCGGCCCGTACCTTGTCCGCGGCGGCGGGCTCCATGGGGCAGCCGAGGAAGATGGCGCCTGAGGTGTCGGTACGGAGCAGATCGTCCGTACGGCCCGTCAGATCGACGGACTGCAACCGGTACCCGTCGAGGGTTCCGCCGTGGACGGTCCGGTCGAACTCGTCGAGGGACTCGATCTCGCGGTCCTGCGTCTGCGCGTGGGACTGCTCGCCATTCACCATGGGCTCACGATAGGACGTGGGCCGACGGGTGTTGCGACGAGGCCCACGGTTCCTGCGCTTTACCGGATGTGAGGCGAGGGCCTGGCCCCGGTGGTACGGCCGGACGGGCCGGCAGTCGGCCCGTCCGGTCCCGTCACCTGGTCAGGGGTACTGCCGCCAAGGCCGCGACGGACCAGGTCAGCGGGGTGAACACGGCCACGATCATCGCCGCTCGCAGCGCCGCCGCGGTGCGGAGGAGAGCGACGGGGGCGCCCAGGCGGTGGAGCGACCGGGTGGTGGAGGCGCGGACCTGTCTGGCTTCCAGGGTCGCCGTCAGGACCGTGGCCGCCGTGCAGCCGATGACCAGGACCGCGCCGAGGCCGGTGAGCGGGCCGAAGGGGCGTTCGTCGCCGGGGCCGTACAGGGACGAGGCGGCGAACGTGCCGGAGAGCACCGCGCACAGCACGCCCAGCGGGCGGCCGATGCGGCGGGCCTCGGCCATCAGCGTGCGGCCCGCCAGCAGGCGGATCGCGCCGGGGCGCAGGGCCTGGAGCAGGAGGCCGCAGAGATGGGTGATGCCGGGACCGGCGAGGGCGAGGCCGATGGCCGTGAGTGACCAGCCGGCCAGGACACCGGCGGGGCTGCCGTCGAACTGACCGGGCAGCGGCAGCGCGGAGCCGCCCCCGCCCCGGCTCGCGTACGTCTCGATCGCGAGGCCCGCCGCCGTGACGGCGACGCCCCACGGCAGTCCGGCGGGTGCGGGCGGGGCGGTGGGCAGCGGCGCGGGTGCGGATCTCGGCTCGACGGCCTGTTCCGCCTCGTCCTCGACAGCGACAGCGAGAGCGACACCCGAACCGGAACCCGAACCGGAACCCGAACCGGAAGTGGCAGGGGAAATGGAGGAGGGAGCAGGAGAAGGAGCCGGAGCGGGCCCCTCGACGACGCTCGCGTCGCCACGGCCACGCCTCCGCAGCGACAACCCCGTCGCCGCCGTCGCCAGGACCGGCACCACCGCCAGCAGCGTGAGCACCGCCCCCAGGGGCAGCGCCTGCTTCGCGGCCAGCAGATCCGCCGCCTCTCCGTCGAAGGGCATCCCCGTCAGGTCGCCCCGCAGATGCAGGAAGAACAGCAGGGCCACCGCGCTGCCGAGCGTGCAGGCCACGGCGGTCGACACGGCGGCCAGCACCGTGAGCCGGGCCGGGCCGAGGCCCACCGCCGACAGTCCGGAACGTGGCCGGGTACCCGGATCCGTACGTGCCACCGCCACCGCGAACTGCACCGTCGCCGCGACCGGTACGAGACACCAGAGCAGGCGCGACACGGACCCGGCCGGATGGCCCATCGCCCAGCCGAGCGTGCACAACAGGAGAAAGCCGACCCCCGTGGAGGCGGCCGCGACCAGCAGTCGGCGCAGCACGACCAGGACGTGGGTGCCGCGGCTTAGACGGAGAGCGAGCACGCGTCCCGGCCTTCCGCCTCGGACGGCTGGAGCGAGTTGACGCGGCGTCCGTCGACCAGCGAGACCGTACGGTCGGCGAGTGTCGCGACCTCCGTGTCCAGCGTGGCGAGGACGACGGTGATGTCGTGCGACCGCGCCGCGGTGGTCAGCGTACGCAGCACCTGCGCCCGGTCCATACGGTGCAGCGGCGCCGTCGGTTCGTCGGCGAAGAGCACCGAGGGCGTGGTGACCAGAGCCCGTGCGACGGCGACCCGCTGCCGCTGGGCCTGGAGCAGGGCGTAGGGGCGTTTACGGGCGCACGTGCCGACGTCGAGGCGCTCCAGCCACTCCATCGCGGTGGTCTTGGCGGCGCGATGGGACGAGCCGCGCATCAGGAGCGGCAGCGCCGCGTTCTCCCAGGCGCTCAGCTCGGGGACCAGCGAGGGCTCGGGCCCGATCCAGCCGAAGCGGTCGCGGCGGAGCCGCTCGCGCATCAGCCGGCTCATGCTGTGGACCGGGGAGCTGTTGAACCAGACCTCGCCCCGCCGTGGGACCAACTGGCCGGTGAGGCACCGCAGCAGGGTCGTCTTGCCGCTGCCGCGCGGGCCGGTCACGGCCAGGATCTCGCCTTCACGCACGCCGAGCGAGACCCCGTCGAGGGCGGGCGAGCCGTTGTGGAAATAGTGCAGGGAACGCGCCCAGAGCACGTCGTTGTCCGGCGGAGCCACCATGGCGTACACCTCGGTTCTGATCAGACTTACCGCTTTTTCCGTCACCGTCCGGGAGTACGACGGCGGCGACGATCGCTCACAGGTCACTGGGCACGGTAGGTAGGCGGAACCGGGAGTACGGACAGCACGCGGCCCGGGTACGGCCCTTCTCACTCGAAAGGCGGCACCCGGGCCGTGGCGGACTCGGCGGCACCCGGCGCTCGGAGGCATCCGGGGGCCGGTCGGATCAGAGCTTCGTCCACGCCTCCGTGAGTACCGCCCGCAGGATTCCCTCGATCTCGTTGAACGTCGACTGGTCGGAGATCAGCGGCGGCGCCAGCTGTACGACCGGATCGCCCCGGTCGTCGGCCCGGCAGTACAGCCCGCTCTCGTACAGCTTCCCGGAGAGGAAGCCGTACAGGACGCGCTCGGTCTCCTCGTCGGTGAACGTCTCCTTAGTGGCCTTGTCCTTCACCAGTTCGATGCCGTAGAAGAAGCCGTTGCCGCGGACGTCACCGACGATCGGCAGGTCGTGCAGCTTCTTCAACGTGTCGAAGAACGCGCCCTCGTGGTCGAGCACATGCTGGTTGAGGCCCTCGCGCTCGAAGATGTCGAGATTGGCGAGGCCGACCGCCGCCGAGACCGGGTGGCCGCCGAAGGTGTAGCCGTGCAGGAAGGTGTTGTCACCCTGGTAGAACGGCTCGGCGAGCCGGTCGGAGATGACGCAGGCGCCGATCGGGGAGTAGCCCGATGTCATGCCCTTGGCGCACGTGATCATGTCCGGTACGTAGCCGAACTTGTCGCAGGCGAACATCGTGCCGAGCCGCCCGAAGGCGCAGATGACCTCGTCGGACACGAGCAGGACGTCGTACTGGTCGCAGATCTCGCGCACCCGGCGGAAGTACCCGGGCGGCGGCGGGAAGCAGCCGCCCGCGTTCTGCACCGGTTCGAGGAAGACCGCCGCGACCGTCTCCGGGCCCTCGAAGAGGATCTGCTGCTCGATCTGGTCGGCGGCCCAGCGGCCGAAGGCCTCCGGGTCGTCGCCGTGGATCGGCGCGCGGTAGATGTTCGTGTTCGGGACCTTGTGCGCGCCCGGGACCAGCGGCTCGAACGGCGCCTTGAGGGCCGGCAGGCCGGTGATGGACAGGGCTCCCTGCGGGGTGCCGTGGTAGGCGACGGCACGCGAGATGACCTTGTACTTGGTCGGCTTGCCGGTCAGCTTGAAGTACTGCTTGGCGAGCTTCCAGGCCGTCTCGACCGCCTCGCCGCCGCCGGTGGTGAAGAAGACCTTGTTGAGGTCGCCCGGCGCGTAGTGCGCGAGCCGCTCCGCCAGTTCGACGGCCTTCGGGTGCGCGTAGGACCACACCGGGAAGAAGGCCAGCTCCTGGCCCTGTCGGTAGGCGGTCTCGGCCAGTTCGCGGCGGCCGTGGCCGGCGTTGACCACGAACAGACCGGACAGGCCGTCCAGGTAGCGCTTGCCCCGGTCGTCGTAGATGTAGGTGCCCTCGCCCCGCACGATGGTGGGGACGGGCGCGTTCTCGTACGACGACATGCGGGTGAAGTGCATCCACAGGTGGTCGTACGCGGTCCTGGAGAGGTCCTTCTCAGGGAGGTCCTTCTGGGAGTGGTCCTTGCTCACGGCGCTCACGGCTATCGGGTTCCCCACATATAGGTCTGCTTCTTCAGCTTCAGATAGACGAAGCTCTCGGTGGAACGCACGCCGGGGAGCGCGCGGATCCGTTTGTTGATCACTTCCAGCAGGTGGTCGTCGTCCTCGCAGACGATCTCCACCATCAGGTCGAACGAGCCCGCGGTCATCACCACGTACTCGCACTCGGCCATGGCCGAGACCGCGTCCGCGACCGTGTCCACGTCGCCCTCGACATGGATGCCGACCATCGCCTGCCGCCGGAATCCGACGGTGAGCGGGTCGGTGACGGCGACGATCTGCATCACGCCCTGGTCGAGCAGCTTCTGCACGCGCTGGCGCACGGCCGCTTCGGAGAGGCCGACCGCCTTGCCGATCGCCGCGTACGGGCGCCGGCCGTCCTCCTGGAGCTGTTCGACGATGGCGAGGGACACGGCATCGAGCGACGGTGCCGATCCGTTCCCGGTTCTGGGGTCTGCGTTGCGACTGGCCACGCACTTCACTGTGCACTGCGACTCGTCCGTTTCGCAACCCTGTATCGATGAAATCCGTTGTTGTCGGGTGTTAATTTCACTGAATCCGAAGTTGCAGAGCGTCGGGGCTGTCGAAAGCGTAGGCCGAACGATTAGGGTGGAGCGTCCCGACCATTCGGACAGCTGATCAGTGAAATCTGTGACATCTGTTGTGCGTGTGTGTTGTCCGTGGCATCTGGTTGTGCAGGGCATCTGTACGTGTTGTACGGGGCATCTGTACGTGACTTCTGACAGGAGGGGTGGCAGTGACCACCGAGCTGCGCCGTCTGCGTAACTACATCAACGGAGAGTTCCGGGACGCCGCCGACGGGCGGACCATCGAGGTGGTCAACCCGGCCACCGGCGAGGCCTACGCCACGTCCCCGCTCTCGGGGCAGGCGGATGTCGACGCCGCCATGGAGGCCGCCGCCGCGGCGTTCCCGGCCTGGCGTGACGCGATTCCGGCCGAGCGCCAGAAGGTGCTGCTGAAGATCGCGGACGCCTTCGAGGAGCGGGCCGAGGAGCTGATCGCGGCCGAGGTCGAGAACACCGGCAAGCCGACCGGCCTCACGCGCACCGAAGAGATCCCGCCGATGGTGGACCAGATCCGCTTCTTCGCGGGCGCCGCCCGGATGCTCGAAGGCCGTTCGGCAGGGGAGTACATGGAGGGCCTCACCTCCATCGTCCGGCGCGAGCCGGTGGGTGTCTGCGCGCAGGTCGCGCCGTGGAACTACCCGATGATGATGGCCGTTTGGAAGTTCGCGCCGGCGCTCGCCGCGGGCAACACCGTGGTGCTGAAGCCGTCCGACACGACGCCGGCCTCGACGCTGCTGATGGCCGAGATCATCGGTGCGATCGTGCCCAAGGGCGTCTTCAACGTCATCTGCGGCGACCGGGACAGCGGCCGGGCGATGATCGAGCACCCGACCCCCGCGATGGCCTCCATCACCGGTTCCGTACGGGCGGGCATGCAGGTCGCGGAGACGGCGGCCAAGGACGTCAAGCGGGTCCATCTGGAACTGGGCGGCAAGGCCCCGGTCGTGGTCTTCGAGGACGTCGACATCGCGAAAGCGGTCGAGGACATCGCGGTGGCGGGCTTCTTCAACGCGGGCCAGGACTGTACGGCCGCCACCCGGGTCCTCGTACACGAATCGATCCACGACGAGTTCGTGACGGCGCTGGCGAAGGCCGCCGCCGACACGAAGACCGGCGCGCCGGACGACGAGGACGTGCTGTACGGGCCGCTCAACAACGCCCGCCAGCTGGAGCACGTCTCCGGATTCATCGAGCGGCTGCCGGCGCACGCGAAGGTCGAGGCGGGTGGCCACCGGGTCGGTGACGCCGGGTACTTCTACGCCCCGACCGTCGTCTCCGGGCTCAAGCAGGACGACGAGATCATCCAGAACGAGGTGTTCGGTCCGGTCATCAGCGTCCAGTCCTTCACGGACGAGGCGCAGGCCCTGGCGTTCGCGAACGACGTCGAGTTCGCGCTGGCCTCCTCGGTGTGGACGAAGGACCACGGGCGGGCGATGCGGATGTCCAAGGCGCTGGACTTCGGGTGTGTGTGGATCAACACGCACATCCCGCTGGTCGCGGAGATGCCGCACGGCGGCTTCAAGAAGTCCGGCTACGGCAAGGACCTGTCGGCGTACGGCTTCGACGACTACACGCGCATCAAGCACGTCATGACCTCGCTCGACAGCTGACGGAGCAGGCACAGCCGACGCGGCTGACGTGGTACGTCCGGCTCTCGGGGCGGGCGGTGGAGACCTTGTCCACCGCCCGCCCCGACGCCGTACCGCGCCTGCCGGGCCGAGGGCCCGGTCACCCGGCTCCGTGCGTTTGTTGGCGATACGCGAAGCGGGCATCCTGAGGATGAGTGGGGACCGCAGACGCGAATCGAGAGCGATGAGCACCGGTGGCAACACCTCTCGCGACGGGCAGCGCGGCCGGGAGCCGGATTCCGCGGCCGTCGTCGTCGTGGACGCGCACGGACTGGTCACCGGATGGAGCAAGGGGGCCGAGCGTCTCCTCGGTCACTCGCCGGCGCAGATCATCGGACGTCCGGCGGCCGGCCTGCTCGCCTCGGACCCGGCCGCCGCGGCTGTGGAGTCGCTCGGGCGCGGCGGCGACTGGCGTGGTACCGGCGCCCTGCGGCACCGGGACGGCCACCGGCTGGATGTCGGACTGCTGGTCTGCCCGGTGCTGGACGAGGAGGGCGGCTCCCTCGGGTTCGTGGCGACCGCCCTGGCGGAACCGGAACCGGCGGAAGACGCCCCGCTGACCGTGGAGGCATCGGTCGCCCAGGCACCCGTCGCCATGTCGGCCTTCGACAACCAGCACCGGTACATCCGGCTGAACGAGGCCGCCTGCCAGATCCTGGGCACCCCGGAAACGGAACTGCGCGGACGGTTCTTCTCCGACACCATCGCGCTCGACGACCACGAGAGCCAGGACTTTCTGGAGCATCTGCGCGAGGTGACCCGGACCGGGAAGCCGCTGCACTACGAGAGCTACACCCGGGCGCTGACCTCACCCCGCGAGCACGCGTGGAACATCCATATGTGGCCGGTGCGGGACAGGGACCGGCGGTCGCGCGGCGTCGCCATGCTCGCGTTCGACAGCAGCGAGCAGTACTGGGCCCGCCGTCGCCTGATCCTGCTCAACGAGGCCGGCACCGCCATCGGGACCACCCTGGACGTCGTACGCACCGCCGAAGAGCTCGCCGGACTGGTCGTACCGACACTCGCCGACTTCAGCACCGTGGACCTGCTGGACTCCGTCCTGCGAGGTGAGGAGCCGGTCGAGGGGCCGGTGGACACGGCCGTGACGCTGCGGCGGGTGGCGCACCTGGCCGCGGACCCGCTCGTGACCACCGGGGCCGTCGACCTCGGCGGCCTCGAAACCTATCCGGACGCCTCGCCGCCCGCCCGCTGCCTGACGACCGGCCGGCCCGCGCTCAGCAGGCGAGGCGATCCCGAGTTCACCGTATGGGCCGCGGCCAACGACATCCGGCAGGCCATGGTCGACGACCTCGGAGTGCACTCTCTGCTGGCCGTGCCCCTGCGGGCCCGCGGAATCACTCTCGGCGTGGCCGTCTTCACCCGGGGAACACGTCCCGACTCCTTCGAGGACGACGACGCGGTCCTCGCCGAGGAACTCGCCGGCCGGGCCGCCGTCTGTATCGACAACGCCCGCCGCTACACCCGCGAACACACCACCGCGCTCGCCCTGCAACGCAGCCTGCTCGCCCAGCGGATGCCCGGTCAGGCCGCGGTGGAGATCGCCTCGCGCTATCAGCCCGCGGGCTCCCGCGCCGGGGTCGGCGGCGACTGGTTCGACGTCATCCCGCTGTCCGGGACCCGCGTCGCGCTCGTCGTCGGTGACGTCGTCGGCCACGGCATCCACGCCTCCGCCGCCATGGGACGGCTGCGCACGGCCGTACGCACCCTCGCCGACGTGGACCTGCCCCCCGACGAACTGCTCACCCACCTCGACGACCTGGTCAGCCACCTCGTCGCCGAGGACAACGAGGCGGTCTCGGCGGCCGAGGCCACAGGCGAGTTCGGCGCCACCTGCCTGTACGCCGTCTACGACCCCGTCTCCCGCCGCTGCGCCATGGCCGCCGCGGGACACCCGCCGCCCGCGGTCCGCTTCCCCGACGGCACGGTCGAACTCATCGACATCGCCACCGGCCCACCGCTGGGCATCGGGGGCGTGCCCTTCGAGGTCACCGAACGCGAACTGCCGGAGGGCAGCACGCTCGTGCTCTACACCGACGGACTGGTCGAGGGCCGGGAGCGTGACATCGACCTGGGCCTGGACCGGTTGTGCGCGGCACTGGCCGCTCCGGAAGGGCCCTCCTCGCCGGAGGCCGTCTGCGACCGCCTGATCAAGGCGCTCCTTCCCGACCTGCCCACCGACGACGCCGCCCTCCTCGTCACACGTACCCGTGCGCTCCACTCCGACCAGGTGGCCTCCTGGGAACTGACCGGCGAACCGGCGCAGGTGGCCGACGTCCGGCTGAAGGTCTCGGCGCAGCTCGCCGCGTGGGGTCTGGAGGACGCCGCCTTCGTGACCGAACTCGTGGTGAGCGAACTGGTCACCAACGCCATCCGCTACGGAGCCGAACCCATCCGGCTCAGGCTGATCCGTGACCGTACGCTCATCTGCGAGGTCTCCGACGGCAGCAGCACCGCCCCGCACCTGCGCCGCGCCCATGCCTTCGACGAGGGCGGCCGTGGTCTGCTCCTGGTCGCCCAGCTCACCGAGAGCTGGGGGACCCGCCAGACCGCCACCGGCAAGACCATCTGGGCCGAACAGGTGCTTTCCCCTCCGACGGCGCCTTCGCTGTCCTGAGGTATTTCCCGGCACGGGCACCCGGGCGCTCCGAACTCGCCAGGCGCATTCCATCGGGCGGTTCTACAGTCGCTTTATCAAAGCCCGCCCGGGGCTGTCTCCGTGAGCCTGTGGCTTGCGCGTCGCCGGTCGAATCCGCCCGACTCGTCCGCCCGTAAGGCCAGTCCGATCCAGGCCAGTCCGATCCAGACCCGTTCGATCCAGACCCGTTCGATCCGTCTGAGACAGGAGGAGCAATGGCGACCACCAGTACGAGGCGTCGCGGCTATCCGCATGGACTCGGTGGCGAAATGCTCGCCGAATTCCTGGGAACGTTCGTCCTGATTCTGCTGGGGTGCGGGTCGGTCGCCGTAGCCGTCGTCGGACTTCCCGGTTCGGGACGGCAGGCCGTCGCTTTCGGTCCGTCGAACTGGCTGATCATCGCGTGGGGCTGGGGTCTCGCCGTCGTCTTCGGCGTGTACGTGTCCGGAGGCGTCAGCGGAGGGCACATCAACCCCGCGGTGACTCTGGCCTTCGCCGTACGCCGGGGTTTTCCCTGGAAGAAGGTCCTCCCGTACTGGGGCGCACAGCTCCTGGGAGCCTTTCTCGCGGCCGCTGTTGTCTTCTACTCCTACAGCTGGGCCATCAACCTGTTCAACGACAAGGCCGGACTCGCGCGAGACAAATCACTTGCCACCTTCTCGATTTTCGCGACTTTCCCGGCGGAGTACTTCGGTAGTTCGTGGTGGGGTCCGTTCCTGGATCAGATCATCGGCACCGCGATTCTTCTGGTGCTCGTCTGCGCGCTCATCGACACGCGTAACAGCGGTCCCCTGTCCAATCTCGCCCCGTTCCTCATCGGTCTCGTCGTCGTCGCGATCGGCCTCAGCATCGGCACGAGTGCCGGCTACGCGATCAACCCCGCGCGCGACTTCGGCCCGCGGCTGTGGACGTATTTCCTGGGCTGGGGAGACATCGCACTGCCGGGCAATTTCCAATGGTTCAGCAACTACGTCTGGATCCCGATCATCGGGCCCCTGGCCGGGGGGCTGGTCGGAATCCTTGTGTACGACCTGTTCATCGGAAAGGTGCTCACGGGGCGGGCCAAGGAAGAAGAGGTGGAGGTGCTCAGGGCCGAGGAACCGGGCCCGGCCCGAGAAGACCCCGGCGCCGACCGGTAGGGCGTGCTGTTCCCTGTCACCCCCCGGCGGCCCCGGCCGTGTTCAGCAGGCCGGACAGGACGTCGATGCGGTTGGTGGTGACGGAGTCGACGCCCCGCGCGATCAGCCGCCGCATACCGCGCCGGGTGTCCACGGTCCAGGCGGAGACCAGCAGTCCGTCCCGGTGGTTGCGGTCGGCCAGCTCCCGACTGACCAGCCCGAAACGGTAGTTGAGCCAGCGCGGCCGCACCGCCGCGAGCAGGGCGGGCCGCGGCGGTGCGAGCGTCGTCCAGGTCATCGCGATCTCGGCGGCGGCGTCGGCGGCTCGGACGGCGAGCATCGTGCTCGGGCCCGCGCAGTAGTAGATCCGCTCCGCGGCGCCGCACTCGCGCACCGTGGAGACGACGGCACGTACCGACTCCTCGGAGGCACCGGGGAGATCGATCATGAGCCGGTGGCCGTCGGTCGCCAGGAGCGCCTCCCGCAGCGTCGGCACACCGGCGTCCGCGCCGTTCTCGGAATCCCCGCCGTCGCCGCCGTCCCCGGAGCCGGTCAGTTCGCGCAGTTCTTCGTGGGTCACCCGCGCGAGGCGTCGGTCATGGCCCCAGAGCCGCTTGAGCGAGGAGTCGTGCAGCAGCACGGGCACACCGTCGCGGGTCAGCCGTACATCGATCTCGACCGCGTCCGCTCCTCGCTCCAGCGCGGAGCGGACCGACGGAAGAGTGTTCTCCCGGACGCGGTACGGATCGCCGCGGTGGCCCACGGCGACGACGGTACGCGCCGGTGCCGACGGGTCAGGGCGTGCGCGCGTCGTCATCGTCCTTACCGCGCGAGCCACTTGGCGGTGTACGTGTCGATCTCCTCGGCGATCCGCCGCTTGCCGTCCTCGTCGAGGAACGATGCCCCGACCGCGTTCTTCGCGAGATCGGCCAGTCCCTGTTCGTCCAGACCGAGCAGCCGGCCCGCGACCCCGTACTCCTGGTTGAGGTCGGTGCCGAACATTGGCGGATCGTCGCTGTTGACCGTCACCAGCACACCGGCCGCGACCATCGCCTTGATCGGGTGCTCGTCGAGGTCGACGACGGCGCGGGTGGCGATGTTGGAGGTGGGGCACACCTCCATCGGGATGCGGTGCCGGGCGAGGTACGCCAGCAACTCCGGGTCCTGGACGGCGCTGATGCCGTGGCCGATGCGCTCCGCGCCCAGCTCACGCAGCGCGTCCCAGATGGTCTCGGGCCCCGTCGTCTCACCGGCGTGCGGTACGGAACGCAGGCCCGCGGCGATCGCGCGGTCGAAGTACGGCTTGAACTGCGGCCGGGGTACGCCGATTTCGGGGCCGCCGAGCCCGAAGGAGACCAGCCCCTCGGGCCGCAGGTCCAGCGCGAGCCGGGCGGTCTCCTCGGCCGCCCTCAGCCCCGCCTCGCCGGGAATGTCGAAGCACCAGCGCAGCACGACGCCCAGCTCCGTCTCGGCGGACTTCCTGGCGTCCTCGATCGCCTCCATGAAGCCCTGCTCCGGAATGCCGCGACTGGTCGAGCTGAACGGCGTGATCGTCAGTTCGGCGTAACGGATGTTCTGCCGGGCCATGTCACGCGCGATCTCGAAGGTCAGCAGCCGCACGTCCTCGGGCGTACGGATCAGATCGACGACCGAGAGATAGACGTCGATGAAGTGCGCGAAGTCGGTGAAGGTGAAGTAGTCGGCGATCGCCTCGGGGTCGGTGGGTACCTTGGAGTCCGGGTGCCGCGCGGACAGTTCGGCGACGATCCGCGGCGAGGCCGAACCGACGTGGTGGACATGCAGTTCGGCCTTGGGCAGCCCCGCGATGAAGGGGTGCAGATCGGTCATCGGAATCCTCCGGGTACTGAGGCGGGCCGGAAAGTACGGTGTCGGCGGAGCGGGACGAGAGGCGGAACACGCGGTCAGGAGGCCCGCCTCCGGCCGGGTCCGCTCAGGTCACGGATCATCGTAGGCCGGGCCGGTTCCGCGCGTGGAGGAGGCCGTAGCATGACGGGATTACGATGGGGGAGGCCCATGTCAGAGAACAGCCAGCAGCCGCCGGGCCGCTCCGAGCCGAGCGACCCCTGGGCTCCGCCGGCGGGCGGAGTGCCGCTGGACAAGCCGGCCGCGCCGCAGGATTCCCGGCCGCCACAGGCACCGCAGCAGCCCGCGTCCGTGCATGACATGCCGACGGTCCTCGGCATGCCGAGCGCCGGGCCCGGTCCCGTACCGCCGCCGCCCACCGCTCCCGGGGGACCGGCCCAGCCCACCCCGGGGCCGTACGGCTACCCGGCCGTACCGCCCGTACAGCAGCAGCCACCGGCCGCCCAGCAGCCCGCCGCTCCGTACGGTGCCCTGCCCCCGTACGGTGCCGCGCCCGGAGCGGCCTACGGCTACCCCGGCTATCCCGCCACCGGCTACCCGGGCTACGGCCAGCCCGGCTGGCAGCAGCCTCCGGCGAACGGTATGGGCGTCGCCGCGCTGGTGCTCGGGATCATCGGCGTCGTCGGCTTCTGCATGTGGGGTCTCGGTGTCATCCTCGGCGTCCTCGCGCTGATCTTCGGGATAATCGGCCGTCGCCGCGCCCACCGGGGCGAGGCGACGAACGGCGGGATGGCGCTGGCGGGCATCATCCTCGGCGCGATAGGCATGGCGATCGGTGCCGCGTTCCTGGGTCTCCTGATCTGGGGGATCGCGAACGGCGGGTCGAGCGGGGACTCCACGAGCGAGGATCCGTTCGCCACTTCGCTGGTGGTCGGAGCCGACCGCTAGGACCTGTCCGTTCCATCCATCGCTTGTGTTCTGCCTTCCCACCTGTCCCATCTGATCCACCCGTTCCGCCTGTTCCACCCGTGCCGCTCTGCTCGGCTCTTCTGTTCTTCATGCCGGTCTGTCGTCTGTTCGTGCGAGGCCGGTCCGATGCGCCAGTGGCGGTTCATCGGGCCGGCCTCGGCGAGTATCCGCGGACGGCTTCGTCGAAAACGCGCACCAGCTGCCCCGCCGTCTTGGCGAGGGCCGGATTTCGGCGCCTCCCCCTCCTCTTGGCCGTGTTCATCCCCATGCGCCCGAGTTTCGCAGTCAGCACTGACATCCCGTACGCGGGACAGCGGGCTCATATGGCGCCGGTGGCGCCGGGCGACCGATTCCGTCGCGTAACCAAAAGGAAACAACGGAATCCCTTGTTGGAGCAAAGCTGCTCTGTCAGGATCGGCAGTCAATTCGAGCTGGAGCCACAGTGGTGCGGTGGCTGGGAAGGGCGGACCGCGCATGGAGCAGTACGAGCCCGACCGTCTCTCCGCGGCCCAACTGGCCGCGATACGCCGCAGTATGACCAGTGGCCGGGGCGCTCTCACCCGGCGCTCGATGCTGCGTGCCACCGGCGTCGGCGCGCTCGCGCTCGGTGGTCTCGCCGGTCTGGGCGGCTGCGGCATCCCGCCCGCGAAGCGTGAGGACGAGGGCCTCGCGGCAGCCGACCACTCGGCTGCGGAGAAGCGGCTCGTCTTCTCGAACTGGACCGAATACATGGACGTCAGTGAGGACGAGAAGCGCTATCCGACCCTGGAGGAGTTCACCGGGCGCACCGGGATCAAGGTCTCGTACACGGCGGACATCAACGACAACGTCGAGTTCTTCGGCAAGATCAAGCCGCAGCTGGCGGCCGGGCAGGACACCGGACGCGACCTCATCTGCGTCACCGACTGGCTCGCCGCCCGCATCATCCGGCTCGGCTGGGCGCAACAGCTCGACCCGTCGAATCTGCCGCACGCGTTCGCGAACCTCTCCGAGCAGTTCCGCTCGCCCGACTGGGACCCGGGCCGCGCCCACAGCTATCCGTGGACCGGGATTCCCACGGTCGTCGCCTACAACGCGAGGGCGACCGGCGGGCGTACCGTCGACTCCGTCTCCCAACTGCTGGACGACCCGAAGCTCAAGGGCCGGGTCGCCTTCCTCTCCGAGATGCGTGACAGCATCGGGATGACCCTGCTCGATCTGGGCAAGGACCCGGGGGCGTTCACCGACGACGACTTCGACGCGGCCGTCGCCAGGCTCCAGCAGGCCGTCGACCGGAAGCAGATCCGCCGCTTCACGGGCAACGACTACACCGCGGATCTCGACAAGGGCGACATCGCGGCCTGTGTCGCCTGGGCCGGTGACATCGTCCAGCTCCAGAACGACAACCCGGACATCAAGTTCACCGTCCCCGACAGCGGTTACATCATCTCCAGCGACAATCTGCTGGTCCCGGCCGAGGCGCGGCACAAGACGAATGCCGAGCGGCTCATCGATCACTACTACCGGCCGCCGGTCGCCGCCCGGCTCGCCGCGTACATCAACTACGTCTGCCCGGTCGACGGGGTGCGCGCCGAACTCGCGAAGATCGACAAGTCGATGGCCGAGAACACACTGATCCTCCCGGACGCGGCGATGGCCGCCTCCTCGCACGCCTTCCGCTCGCTCAGCAGCGAGGAAGAGACGGCGTACGAGGAGAAGTTCGCCAAGCTCATCGGTGCGTAGTCCGGTGCGTAGTCCGGTGCGTAGTCCGGTGCGTTGTCCAGTGTCCTCCCCGCCCTCCCCTCCCTCTTCTCCCCGGGACCGTGACCCATGACAGAGACCGCATCCATCGGCCGTGACGGCGACGATGTCCGCCTCACCGGGATCAGCAAGACGTACGGCTCCTTCCACGCCGTCCGGCCACTCGATCTCACCGTGCCGCAGGGCTCCTTCTTCGCTCTCCTCGGCGCGTCGGGCTGCGGCAAGACCACCACTCTGCGGATGATCGCCGGCCTGGAGGACCCCACCACCGGCTCGGTCTTCCTGGGCGACAAGGACGTCACCGGCCTGCCCCCGTACAAGCGCCCGGTCAACACCGTCTTCCAGAGCTACGCGCTCTTCCCGCACCTCGACATCTACGAGAACGTCGCCTTCGGGCTGCGCCGGCGCGGCATCAAGTCCGTACGCAAACAGGTCGGCGACATGCTCGATCTCGTCCAGCTCGGCGACCACGCGAAGCGCAAGCCGCACCAGCTCTCCGGCGGCCAGCAGCAACGCGTCGCCGTGGCCCGCGCGTTGATCAACCACCCCCGGGTGCTGCTGCTGGACGAGCCGCTGGGCGCCCTCGACCTGAAGCTGCGCCGTCGGATGCAGCTGGAACTCAAGCGCATCCAGACCGAGGTCGGCATCACCTTCGTCCATGTCACCCACGACCAGGAGGAGGCCATGACGATGGCCGACACGGTCGCGGTGATGAACGCGGGCCGGGTCGAGCAACTGGGCAGCCCAGCCGATCTCTACGAGAACCCGGGGACCACGTTCGTCGCCAACTTCCTCGGCACCTCCAACCTCATCGAGGCCGAGGTCGCCGGGGCCCAGGGCGACGAGGTCGTGGTCACCGCCGGTGGCAGCGAACTGCGCCTGCCCGCCGGCCGTTGCTCCGCCCCGGCGAGAAACGGCGGCAAGCTGCTGATCGGTGTGCGCCCCGAGAAGATCACGCCGGCGCACGCGGACGACGCGGGCGCGATCCCCGACGGCCGCAACCGCATACCGGGGCGCATAGCGGACTCCAGCTTCATCGGTGTCTCGACGCAGTACGTGATCGACAGCCCGGTCTGCCCGCGGCTGGAGGTGTACGCGCAGAACATCGAGCGCGACAGCCGTCTGCGGCCCGGCGCCGATGTCGTCCTGCACTGGAATCCCGCGCACACCTTCGGCCTTGACGCCACCCAGGCCATCGACGCCGGGACGGCCGGTGTCGCCGGGACCGCCGGTGTCGCCGGGACCCCGGGACGCGCGAGGACCCCGGGCACAGCCGAAGCCACGACGGCGGCCGAGGAGGGCTCGTGACCAGCACACAAGCGCCACCCGCCGAGCCCGCGGCCCAGCCCCCGCCGCCACCTCCGGTCCGCCGGGCCTCCACGCGCAAGCGGCTCGTCCCGTACTGGCTGCTCCTGCCCGGCATCCTCTGGCTGCTGGTCTTCTTCGCGCTGCCGATGGTCTACCAGGCCTCGACCTCCGTACAGACAGGCTCCCTGGAGGAAGGCTTCCGGGTCACCTGGCACCTGCGGACCTACGCGGACGCGCTCCGGGACTACTACCCGCAGTTCGTGCGCTCCCTGCTGTACGCGGGCACCGCCACGCTCCTGTGCCTGCTGCTCGGGTACCCGCTCGCGTACCTCATCGCCTTCAAGGCCGGCCGCTGGCGCAATACGCTGCTGGTGCTGGTCATCGCGCCGTTCTTCACCAGCTTCCTGATCCGTACGCTGGCCTGGAAGACGATCCTCGCCGACGGCGGCACGGTCGTCGGCCTCCTGGACACCCTGCATGTCCTCGATGTGACCGGTTGGCTCGGCTGGACCGAGGGCGGCCGTGTGCTGGCCACGCCCATGGCGGTCGTCTGCGGTCTGACGTACAACTTCCTGCCGTTCATGATCCTGCCGCTCTACACCTCGCTGGAACGCATCGACGGCCGGCTCCACGAGGCCGCCGGCGACCTCTACGCGAGACCTCTGACGGTCTTCCGGAAGGTGACCTTCCCGCTCTCCATGCCGGGGGTCGTCTCCGGCACGCTGCTCACCTTCATCCCGGCGAGCGGCGACTACGTCAACGCCGAACTGCTCGGCTCCACCGACACGAAGATGGTCGGCAGCGTCATCCAGACGCAGTTCCTGCGGGTCCTCGACTATCCGACGGCGGCCGCGCTCTCCTTCATCCTGATGGCGGTCGTCCTGGTCATGGTCACCGTCTACATCCGCCGAGCAGGGACGGAGGACCTGGTCTGATGCGCCGGCTCCGACGCGGTCTTGTCGCCATCGCGGGCGTGCTGACGCTCGGCTACCTGCTCGTACCCAACCTCGTCGTGCTGGTCTTCTCCTTCAACCAGCCGAACGGCCGCTTCAACTACGCCTGGCAGCGCTTCTCGCTCGACGCCTGGAAGGACCCGTGCTCGGTCGCCGACCTGTGCGGTTCGCTGGCCCTGTCGCTCCAGATCGCCCTCTGGGCGACGCTCGGTGCCACGGTCCTCGGCACGATGATCGCGTTCGCGCTGGTCCGCTACCGCTTCCGGGCGCGCGGCCCGGTCAACTCGCTGATCTTCCTGCCGATGGCGATGCCCGAGGTCGTGATGGCCGCCTCGCTGCTCACGCTCTTCCTCAACCTGGGCGCGCGGCTGGGCTTCTGGACCGTTCTGATCGCCCACATCATGTTCTGCCTCAGCTTTGTGGTGACGGCCGTCAAGGCACGGGTCATGTCCATGGACCCACGGCTCGAAGAAGCGGCGCGCGATCTCTACGCGGGGCCGGTGCAGACCTTCGTACGGGTCACGCTGCCGATCGCCGCCCCCGGCATCGCGGCGGGCGCGCTGCTCGCCTTCGCGCTCTCGTTCGACGACTTCATCATCACCAACTTCAACGGCGGTTCGACCGTGACCTTCCCCATGTTCGTCTGGGGCTCGGCGCAGCGAGGCACACCGGTGCAGATCAATGTCGTCGGTACGGGGATGTTCCTCATGGCCGTCGTGCTGGTGGTCGCGGGACAGCTGGTGAGCAGCCGGCGGAGGAAGAGCGCAGCGCCGGACTGAGCGCCGGTGAGAAGCAGCGGCGGAAAGGGGAAGTCATGGACGGCATGGACCCGGGTGCCACGCGTACGGTCACGGCGGCACTCCGAGGCGCCCGGCCGGTCCCGTACTGGCTGGACGATCCGGGCAGACCCGGCGCGCTGCCCGCCCTCACCGGCGACGAACACTGCGACCTCCTCGTCGTCGGAGGCGGCTACAGCGGGCTGTGGACCGCTCTCCTCGCCAAAGAACGCGACCCGGGCCGGGAGGTCGTCCTGATCGAGGCCCGCGAGGCCGGCTGGGCCGCCTCGGGCCGCAACGGCGGCTTCTGCGCCGCCTCCCTCACCCACGGCTTCAGCAACGGTCTCGCGCGCTGGCCGCACGAGCTGCGGAAACTGGAGGAACTGGGCGAACGCAACCTCGACGCCATCGAGTCGACCGTCGCCCGCCACGCCATCGACTGCGATTTCGAGCGCACCGGCGAGATCGACGTCGCCACCGAGCCGTACCAACTCGACGACCTGCGCGAGCGGTACGAGCAGGCGACCCGGCTCGGCGTCACCGGCCTGGAACCGCTCGACCGGGACGCGGTGCGCGCCGAGGTCGACTCGCCGACGTTCCTGGGCGGACTGTGGGACCGGCGCGGGGTCGCCATGCTGCACCCGGCGAGGCTGGCGTGGGGACTCAAGCGGGCCTGCCTGGACCTCGGCGTGCGTATCCACGAACACACCCCGGGCCTGGAACTGGCCCGCTCCGGCGCCTCGATGGCCGTCCGCACACCGTACGGACGAGTCTTCGCGCGGCAGGTCGCGCTCGGCACCAATGTCTTCCCCTCCCTGGTCAGACGGGTACGTCCGTACACCGTCCCGGTCTACGACTACGCCCTGATGACCGAGCCGCTGACGCCGGAACAGCTGAGCGCGGTCGGCTGGCAGCGCCGTCAGGGGCTCGCGGACAGCGCCAACCGGTTCCACTACTTCCGGATCACCGCCGACCGCCGTGTCCTGTGGGGCGGTTACGACGCGTTCTATCCGTACGGTGGCCGGCTCGACGCCGGTCTGGAGCACCGCCCGGAGACCTACCGCAGGCTCGCCTCCCACTTCTTCCGCTGCTTCCCGCAGTGGGAGGGGGTGCGCTTCAGCCACGCCTGGGGCGGTGCGATCGACACCTGTACGCGGTTCGCGGCCTTCTTCGGCACGGCGTACGGCGGCCGGGTCGCGTACGCCGCCGGATACACCGGCCTCGGAGTCGGCGCGACCCGCTTCGGCGGGGACGTGATGCTCGATCTGCTGGCGGGGGAGCGGACCGGGCGTACGGAACTGGCGATGGTCCGCGCCAAGCCGCTGCCCTTCCCGCCCGAGCCCGCCGCCTGGGCCGGGATCGGGCTCACCCGATGGTCGCTGGCCCGCGCGGACGCCCGGGGCGGCCGGCGCAACGCGTGGCTGCGGACCATGGACCGGCTGGGGCTCGGCTTCGACAGCTGAGCCGGGCCCGAGCCTTCCGGTGGCTCGTGGGCCCGCGCCATGTGATCCAGATCACCGGAAGGTCCGGCAGGTGGCGGGCCGAACCCGCGTCATCGACCGGCACCCTCCGTGTCTCCCTTATGGACGGACTGTCCAACAACACGGATCGGAGGCCGGGGACATGACTGACCCGGGGGCGAAAGACGCGGTGGAGTGGCTGGTGTCGGTGGCACCGGACCCTGATGCCTGCCGACGGGAATGGGAGCGCAGCCCGGTCGGAGTGGCGCTCCTGCCGGCGGGCAGGCGCTGGGACGTTCTCATCCTTCCCGGGGAGCTCGGCTATCCGACGCTCGATGTGCTGACCAGGCTCGTCGACCGGCCGGGACCTGTGCTCGCCGACTTCGGCGAATCCCGGATGGGTTTCTTCGTGCCGTCGGGCACGGCCGAGCGCTGGTTAGGCACGGGGGTGCGGGGAGCCGGTCGCGGCACCTGGATCGTCGTGCCGTACCCGGGGCGGCCGAGCGGCGGGATGCGCTGGCTGATTCCGCCGGACGGCTCGGGCACGCTGAGCGACCCGACGCTGCTGGAGCTGGCGATGCACGAGGCGGCGGCGAACATGGCGAACGCGGCGGGTGCGACGCGGACGGAGGACACGCAGACGCCGCCGCACGATCCGTGGCCGCCCGCACCGAGCTGAGGACCGGCAGACGTCACTCTCTCCCGCGCGAGCCGGTGCGCCCGCGTGAGCCGGTCCCGCGCCGGTCCTGCTCCAGAACCGCGCGTGGGGCCAGCTCCAGAAGCAGGAGCAGCATCCCGCAGAGCGCCAGGCTGCCGAGGACGTCCAGCGGCCAGTGGTAGCCACGCAGGAGGAGGCCGGTGCCCGTCCCCAGAGTGAGCAGGACGGCGACGGGCACCGTCCTGCTCCGTCCTGCGTACGGGGCGAGGAGCAGGGCGGCGCCGCCGTACGCGACCATCGCCGTGGCCGTGTGGCCGGACGGGTAGTAGCCGGTGGCGTCGGTGAGCGGGCCCGGCCGGTCGATCCACATCTTGAGCGGAATGACCAGGGCGGGGACGGCGGCCATGGTGAGCGTGGCCACCAGGGCCTGGGCGCGCTGTCCGCGCCAGAGCGCGTAGCCGATCGCCGCGGCCACCACGGGCAGGGCGACCGGCATGCTGCCGAGATCGGAGAGGAACTGCGTCAGGGGCTGGGGGCCGAGGCCGGCGAGGAAGAGTTCGAGGCGCTCGTCGGCCGAACGGAGCGGACCGCCCGCGGCGGCCTGCCAGGTGATGAGGGCGAAGAGGACCGCGCACAGCGCGAACGCCCGGATCCAGGCCGGGCCCCGGGAAGACCAGGAGGAGTCGCCACGTGGAGAAAGAGAAGTCGGCCGCCAGGGAACAGGGGGGGTAGTTCCGGGGCGGCCGACAGGATCGGTGTGCCGCACGCCCCGGGGGGTTTGGGGCGGGCGGCCATCCGATCGGTGAGGAGTTCCGGAGCCCGAAGCTCCGGCGGTGTGCGCGAAGGCACGACCAAAGGGGAGCTGGGGACGCTCCACTCCGGTGTCGCCCGCAGTCTCCTGCGAGCGGGGTGTTTCTCTCATCTGTCGAAACCGTACGCCAGGGTCGCGGGGGCCGACAGCCGGAAACGCGACCCGTCATCGCCCTCGCACACCTTCTTCACACGCCCTGCCCTACGGTCCGGCCGGAGTCCGGCAGATGGCCAGGTCAGGCGGGTGTTCGGTCGGCCGGACGATCACGAGGACGGTGGTTCGGCGGGCTGACCTCCCGTCAACAGGAGGCTGACGGTGGGGTGTTCGGTGCTGGTGCGGCCGGTTCCGAGGCGGGGCGCAGGACCGGACCCGGGGGGCGGGGGCCCCCCCCGGCCCCGGGGGGGGGGGCCCCCCGGCCGGGCGCGGCCCCCCCCCCCCCGCCGATGCCCCCCCGGGCCCGCGCGCAGGGGTCCAGGCCCCCGGTCAGCCCGTCCGCCCCCCGCACC